>PLZI01000140.1:0-14196 GCA_003152095.1 Acidobacteriota bacterium
AGCGAGCGTCGAAGGTCTCCGGAGCGCCGCGGCCGGTGCGTTCGGTGCCGACGCGGTGTACGGGAACTGTCACGGCGACCGCTTCTCGTTCCACGAGGTGCTCGCGTTCCTCGCGGCGCACGGCAAGCTCGCGCATCGAGGGGACGAGGTCTCCCTCGGGACCGTTCCCGCCTGCTCCGGCCACTGACGGCGCGGGAGCCTTAGGTCTCGGAGCTCCTCTGCCTCGGGTCCGCGCCGTGAGTCAGAGCGCCCGCACGGCTTCGGCGACGACCGCGAAGTGGCAGCCCGCCGCGACGATGACGAGGGCGTGGAAGATCTCGTGGTATCCGAAGACTGCTGGAAAAGGATTCGGGCGCCTGACCGCGTAAACGAGTGCACCCAAGCTGTACACGATGCCGCCGGCGGCGAGGAGGACGACGGCCCCGGTTCCGAGTGTCGCCTTCAGCGCCGGCAGGACTGGCAGAGCCGCCCAGCCGAGGAGGACGCATACAGCGGCGACCAGGACCTTCGGCGCACCCACCCACGCGACGGAAAGCACGATCCCGAGCAGCGCTCCCGCCCAAACGACGCCGAGGAAGACCCATCCGGTGCGGCTGCCGAGGAGAAAGCTAAAAGGCGTGTACGTCCCGGCGATGAGCAGGAAGATCGCGGAGTGGTCAACGCGCCGGAGGGCGCGGCGGGCCTTCTCGGACCAGTTGGGCCGGTGGTAGATCGCGCTCACGGCGAAGAGGGCCACGAGCGAGATCCCATAGACGACGGCCCCGGCCCGGGCGCGCGGTCCCGGCGCCACGGCCACGAGGATTCCTCCTGCGATTGCCGCGACGAAGGCGGCGACTTCATGAAGTACGCCCCTGAGGAGCGGTTTGGCGAGGTTATCGTTCCCGGCTTCCGTCATGTCCCCCCAATCATGCTCCGTTCCTACGCCGTCGTCTTCTGGAACCGCGCGACCGCGAGGCCGATGATGACGAGCGTGTAGAAGGTGAGCCACGCGACGGGCTCCCACAGCTCCGTGAGCCCCGCGCCGCGCAGGACGATTCCGCGGACGACCTCGATGAAGTACTTCGCCGGGATCACGTACGTGATGTACTGAAAGAACTTCGGCATGCCGTCGATCGGGAAGACGTAGCCCGAGAGGAAGATGAACGGCAGCAGGAAGAANNAGCGCATGAGGATGATGATGAGCGTGAGCTGGAAGACGCCGATCAGGACGAACGGCGCGATCTTCCCGAGGATGATCTCGACGCGCGTCACGGGCGTGACCTGAAGCTGCTCGAGCGTCCCGCGCTCCCTTTCGCGCACGATCGCCATTGCCGTGAACTGGATGAGCGTGAAGCTCAGGAGGATCGCGATGAGGCCCGGGATGATGAACGTCGCCGTGCGGAGGTCCGGGTTGTACCAGGGCCTCACGCGCAGGTCGACGGGCGGCCCGGACTCGTTCCAGCCGGCCTTCGCGGCGAGCGTCCGGAGCGAGAGCTGATTCGAGATCCCGCCCGCGATCGCCATTGCCTGGCTCGCGGTCGTCGTGTCCGAGGCGTTCACGACGAGGAGGGCCTTGGCGGGGGTGCCGCGGCGCCGGTCCTTGCCGTAGTCGTGGTCGATCGCGAGACCGACCGAGGCGTGTCCCGCGTCGATCTCCCGGCGCAGCGACGCTTCGGAGTCCACGTACTTCACGATGTCGAAGTACTCGCTCGCCGTCATCTTCGCGACGAGCTCGCGGCTGTCGTAAGACTTGTCTTCGTCTAGGACCACCGTCCGGAGGTGCTTGACGTCGTAGTTGATCGCGTAGCCGAAGATGAGCGTCTGCATCACGGGGACCACGACGATCATCCGCAGCGTGATCGTGTCGCGGCGCAGCTGGAGGAACTCCTTCTTGACGAGGGCGAGAAGGCGCGACATGCGAATAGGCCTCCGGTTCTCAGGCGGCTGAGGTTTCAGCGGGCGTCGCGGGCGTTGCCGCGCTTCGGGCAAGGGATACGAAGACGTCCTCGAGGGAGGGTTCGGCGGGAGACGGCGAACCGAAGCGCGAAAGAAGGCGCGCGGCCTGTTCGCCCGCGCCGGGGTTCGCGACGGCCCTCAAGCGCCGGCCGAAGAGGTACGCGTCCTCGAGCGCGGCGTCGCCCTTTACGGACGCGAGCGCGGCGAAGGGCTCGGACGAGAGACCGACCTCGAGCAGGCGATCCTCGAGCGACTGTTTGAGATCGTGCGGGCTACCGTCCGCGATGATGCGGCCGTCTAGGATGAAGGCGAGGCGGTCGCACTGCTCGGCCTCGTCCATGTAGTGCGTCGTGACGAGGACCGTCATCCCGCGCGCGGCCGCGAGCTCGTAAATCAGATCCCAGAAGAGGCGCCGGCCCTTCGGGTCGACGCCGCCGGTCGGCTCGTCGAGGAAGAGGAGCTCCGGCTCGTGGAGGAGGGCCGCCGCGAGCGCGACGCGCTGGCGCTGGCCGGTCGAGAGGTTCTCCGTGAGCTCCCCGAGGAGCGGCTCGAAGCGCAGACGCGACGCGAGTGCGCCGACGCGGTCGGCGAGACGAGGACGTGAAAGACCATAGATGGACCCGAAGAACTCGAGGTTCTCGCGCACCGTGAGGTCGAGGTAGAGCGAGAACTTCTGGCTCATGTACCCGAGGCGCTTCTTCCAGACTTCCACATCGCGCACGACGTCCAGTCCTTCGAACCCCGTCACGGTGCCCGCCGTCGGCCGCAGGAGGCCGGTGAGCATCCGGATCGTCGTGGACTTGCCCGAGCCGTTCGGGCCGAGGAAGCCGAACACTCTTCCGCGGGGGATCTCGAACGAGACGCGGTCGACGGCGGTGAAGTCGCCGAACTTCCGCGTGAGGTTCTCGCAGCGGAGGAGGATGTCCGAAGAGGAATCGGGAGATTTCTTAGAAGGTGAAGAGGGCGGGGGAGAGGGCGGCGCGGAGCGAATGGGCTGGTCGACCTCTTCACCGTTCTCGCTGAAGAGCACGAACGCGTCTTCGAGCGTCGGGGCGACGCGGCGAATCGAGTCTGCCGAGACGATCCCTTTGAGCGCCGCGGCCACTCTACCTTCCAAAAAATCTTCGGTCTTCTCTCTTCCTCTCACATGCAGCTTCGTCCCGAAGAGGGAGATGTCGTCCACCTCGGGCATGGCGGCGAGGCGCGTGCGCGCCTCGCCGAGCGCGTTCGTCGCGATCTCGACGAGGGGGCGCGGGTAGGCCGCGAGGATCTCGTCGCGCGTCCCGCTGGCCACGAGCCGGCCGTCGTCGAGGAAGGCGAGGCGGGAGGCGTACTCGGCCTCGTCCATGTAGGGCGTCGAGACGACGATCGTGAGCCCCTCGTGGTGGAGGGCGTTCAGGACCTGCCAGAACTCGCGGCGCGAGACGGGGTCGACGCCCGTTGTCGGCTCGTCGAGGAGGAGCAGCGCGGGCCGCGGCAGGAGCGCCGCGACGAGCGCGAGCTTCTGCTTCATGCCGCCCGAAAGCGCGCCCGCGAGGCGGGTGCCGAAGCGGTCCAGCCCGACGCGCGCGAGGAGATCCGCGGCGCGCGCCCCGGCCTCGGCGCGGGGGACGCCGTAGAGCGAGGCGCGCAGGCGCAGGTTCTCGTCGACCGTGAGGTCTTCGTAGAGCGAGAAGCGCTGCGGCAAGAGGCCGAAGGGCACGTCGTCGCGCGCGACGGAGCCCGACGTCGGCAGGAGAAGCCCCGCGACGAGGCGGAAGAACGTCGTCTTGCCCGCGCCGTCGGGACCGATCAGGGCGAACATCTCGCCCCGCGCGATCTTGAGATCGATCCCGTGGAGCGCCGGGCGGGATCCGAAGCTCTTCGCGAGCTTCCGAGCGCGGATCACCGCAGGGCCGTCTCCGCGGCCTTCACGCGCACGTCCGCGGGCTGGCCCGGCACGAGCGGCGCGTTCCAGCCGGCGTCGAGATCCACCTTCGCCGCGTAGACGAGGTTCACACGCTCGCGGGGCGTGTCGACCGGCTTCGGCGTGAACTCGGCGTCGGGCGAGATCTCCGTGACCTTCGCGGGAAATACCTTTCCGGGGAAGGCATCCACGGTCACCTCGGCGGGGCTGCCGGAGCGCACTTGGCCGAGCTGTGTCTCGGGGATGAACGTGCGGACGTAGAGGCGGTCCGCGAACGCCATCGTGAGCGCGGGCTGCCCGGGGCCGAGAAGGAGGCCGGGCTCGGCCATGCGGTGGAGGATCACGCCGTCCGCGGGCGCGCGGATCTCGGCCTCGCGCGCGACGGACTCGGACTGCTTTAGGACCGTTTGCGCGCGCGAGACGTCCGCGCGCGCTTGCTCCGTCTGCCACTGGCGGAAGCCCTCGCGGGCGAGGAGCAGTCTTTCCTCGCTCATTTTGAGGTTGGCCTGCGCGCGGTCGAGATTCGCGCGCGCAACGTCGACGTCGCGAGGAGTACCCACTTTCTTAGAAAGCAATATCTGCTGCCGCTCGAGCTCCGGCTTCGCGAGCTCGAGGGCGGCGCGGCGGTCCGCGACCTCCTGCTCGGCTCCCTTGATCTCGGCCGCTCGGCTGCCCGTCCGCAGGTCGTTGAAGCGCGCCTCCGCCGACTGCAGTCCCCTCGCGTCGCGCTCCGGCGCGAGCGCCGTCTCGCCGAGGTCGAGGCGCGCGAGGAGGTCGCCCGCTTTCACGCGGTCGCCTTCGCGCACGAGGACCTCGGCGACGCGGCCGGCGACCTTCGGCGCGAGGTCCACGACGGGCGCTTCGAGCCGGCCGCTCAGGTGCACGGCGCCGTCGTCCTTCCCGCGGCATCCTGAGACCGCGAGGACGAGGACGACGGCGGCGACGTGACGTGAGCGGGTGCGCATGCGGGGACTCTACAGCGCCGCCGGGGCCGGCGCGTCGAGGCGCGCCGGTGCCGTCCGGTCCGGCTCGAGGCCGCGCACGCGCCGGTAGATTCGCCCGGCCGCCCGCGAGAGATCGTCGAAGAGCGAGTACGCGACGGGCGTCGCGAGAAGCGTGAGGAGGAGGGCCAGCGTCTGCCCGCCCGCGATGACCGAGCCGATCGCGCGGTTCGTGCCGGCGCCCGGGCCGGACGAGACGAGAAGCGGCAGCATGCCCGCGACGAATGCGAGCGTCGTCATGAGGATGGGGCGCAAGCGCTCGCGACTCGCGAGGACGACGGCCGCGTCGCGCTCCATGCCGCGCTCGCGGAGCTGGTTCGCGAACACGACCTGGAGGATCGAGTTCTTCTTGACGACGCCGAAGAGGACGAGGATGCCGAGCGACGTGAAGATGTTCACGCTCTGCCCGAAGATGAGGATCGAGAGCAGCGCGAACGGGATCGTGAGCGGTAGCGCGAGGAGGATCGTGACCGGGTGCAGCCAGCTCTCGAACTGCGCCGCGAGGATGAGGTACATGAAGACGAAGGAGAGCGCGAACGCGAGCATGAAGTTCTGCGCGGCGCGGCCCTGCTCCTTCGACCGGCCGATGAACCGGTACGTGTAGGACGGGTCGAGGTTGAGCGCCTTCGTCTCCTTCACGAGGAGGTCGATCGCATTCTGCGACGAGAACCCGGGGTTCATGTTCGCCATGATCGTGACCTGGCGCCGCCGGTTCAGGCGGCGGATCTCCGACGGGCCAACGCCCGTGCGGAAAGAGGTCACGTCCTCGAGCGGGACGACACCGAGGCGGTTCGAGGACACGTTGAAGCGCCGGAGGCTCGCCTCGTCGGCCCGGTCCTCGGGCCGGGCGCGCAGGTACACGTCGTACTGCTCCCCGCTGTCGTCGAAGGCCGAGACCTTTTCGCCGCCGACGAGGACGCGGAGCGTCTCGGCGACGTCCGCGACGGAGACGCCGAGGTCCGACGCCTTCGAGCGCGCCACCGTGACGCCGAGCTCGGGCTTGCCGAAGATGAGCGACGAGTCGACGTCCACGATGCCGGGCACGGTCCGGAGCTTCGCCATGAGTGCGTCCGAGATCTTCGCGAGCTGGTTCAGGTCCGGCCCGTTGATGACGTACATGATCTCGGCGTTCTTCTGGCCGCTCGAGAAGGCGTTCACGTACGAGACGTCCGTGCGCAGCTTCCAGTCGGCGTAATGGGGGAGGATCTCCTTGCGGACGCGGTCCATGACGCCCGTCTGCGGGAGCTTGCGTTTGTCGGCGTCCACGAGCTTCACGTAGACGGCCCCGAGGTTCGGCGTCTTCGCGTCGTCGGCGCCGACGGTCAGGAGCGCGTACTCGACGCCCGGCAGCTGCCGGACGTCCTTGCTGATGCGGTTCCCGATGAGGGCGGTCGCCTCGAGGGATGTGCCTTCCGGCGCGCGGAAGTTCACCTCGAACTGGGACTCGTCGTCGTAGGGAAGGAAGTTCTTCGGGACGGCCTTGAAGAGGATCGGGACGGTGAGAAGAGAGAGGAAGCACACGAGGACGATGACCCAGCGGTGGGCCATGGACCACTTCAGCATCGTCACGTAGGCGCGATCAATGAGGCTGTAGAAGCCTCGGGATTTCGACGAATGGTCACCCGAATGCGCGTGGCCGTCCCCCTCTTCCTTTCTAAGAATCTTCCTTTTCAACAGCCGCGCGGAAAGCATCGGCGTTAGCGAGAAGGAGACCAGAAGCGAGACGAGGATCGCGAACGCCATCGTGAGGCCGAACGAGTTCATGAACCGCCCGACGATGCCGCCCATGAAGGCGACGGGAAGAAAGACAGCCACGAGCGAGAGCGTCGTCGCGAGGACGGCGAGGCCGATCTCCTTCGTCGCGTCGATCGCGGCCTGGAACGGCATGATCTTCTTCTCCTCGATGAACCGGAAGATGTTCTCGAGGACGACGATGGCGTCGTCGATGACGATGCCGACCGCGAGCGTCAAAGCGAGGAGCGTCAGGACGTTCAGCGTGAAGCCCATCGCGTACATGAGGGCGTACGTGGAGATGATCGACGTGGGGATCGCGATCGCTGCGATGAGAGTCGCCCGGAGGTTGCCGAGGAAGAGGAGCACGACGAGCGAGGCGAGGAAGCCGCCCAGCATGAGATGCTCCTTGACGGTGTCCACGGCGGCCTTGATGAACTGCGACTGGTCGCGGACGATCTCGGTCGTGTAACCGGACGGGAGCTGCGGCGCGATCTCCGCGAGGCGCCCCTTGAGCGCGTCGATGACCTCGATCGTGTTCGTGCCTGACTGCTTGCGGACGGACAGGACCACCGTGGGAACGGCGTCCTTGCTGGCGGCGCGTTCGGCGTCCTCTTCGCTGTCCTCGACCGTCGCGACGTCGCCGATCCGCACAGGCAGCCCGTTCCGCTGCGTGATGAAGATGGCCTCGAATTCCTTCGCATTGAGGACGCGCCCATACACGCGCACCGTCGCCTCGTTCGCGCCCGCCTTGAGCGTGCCGCCGGGGATCTTCACGTTCTGCGTCTGGAGCGCGCGGCGCACGTCCACCGCCGAGAGGCCATAGGCTTTCAGGCGTTCCGTGTCGAGGCGCACGTTGATGCGACGCGAACGCCCACCGAGGATCGTCACCTGCCCGACGCCGTTGATGGACTCGAGCTGGCGGCGAAAGACCTTGTCCGCGAATTCGGTCGTCTCGCGCAGCGTGCGGCTTCCCGAGAGCGCGATGGACAGGACGGGCGTTGCATCCGGATCCAGCTTCTCAACGATGGGCTGGTCTATCTCGCGCGGCAGGTCGGCGAGGACGCGGTTCACCTTGTCGCGCACTTCCTGCGCGGCGATGTCCACGTTTTTCTCGAGGACGAACGTGACGAAGATCTGTGAGATGCCCTCGGACGAGACGGACTGGAGGTCGTCGATGCCCGCGATCGTGTTGATCGACTCCTCGATCTTGTCCGTGATCTCGGTTTCGACTTCCTCGGGGGCGGCTCCCGGCAGCCGGGTCATGACCGCGATGGTGGGGAAGTCGATCTTCGGGTAGCGGTCGACGCCGAGGCGCGTGTAGCCAACGCCGCCGACGACGACGAGGGCGATGATGAGGACGGACGCGAAGACGGGCCGGCGGACGCAGAGACGGGCGAGAGCCTGCACGTTGTGTCTTCCTTTCGCCGATCAGTTGGGGCGCGCGATTTCGAGGCCGTCCGTGAGGCGGCGGTCCGGGCTCACGACGACCCGCTCGCCCGCCGCGAGGCCCGAGTGCACCTCGATGGCGTCGGCGTAGCGGTCGCCGAGGGCCACGATGCGCTCCGTGACGCGCTGGGGGCCGAGGACGAAAACGTGCGAGACGCCCGAGTCCGTGAGGACCGAGGCGAACGGGACGAGGAGAGTCTTGTCCGCCTTCGGGAGAGAGACGCGCGCCGTCACGAAGAGGCCGGGCTTCAGAAGGTGCTGCGGGTTCGGGACGATCGCCTCGACGACGAGCGTCCGCGACTCCGAACGCAGCGACGGGCCGATGTAGCGGACGGTCGCGTCGAACGTACGGTCCGGGAACGACTGGACGTTGAGCTTGGCCTTCTGGCCGATCTGAATCGCCGACACGGCCGACTCGGGGATCGCGAGCTCGGCGCGGAGCGGATCGACCTTCACGAGGCCGCAGATCGCCTGGCCTTTGCGGATGTAAGCGCCGGCCGAGATCTTCTTTTCCGTGACGACGCCGGAAAACGGCGCGCGGATCACGCAGTCGGTGAAGCTTTTCTCGGCGAGAGAGAGCGCGGCCTTGTTGAGGTCGCGGTCGGTTTCCTTGCGCTGGTTCTCCGACTTCGCGACGACCTGTTTCTGCCGCAGCTCGGCATATCGGGCGGACTCGGAGTCGGCCCATGCGAGGCTCGCACGCGCTTGATCGAGCTGCGCCTTCGCCTCGCGATCGTCGAGCGTCGCGAGAATTGCACCCTTTTCCACGTAGCTCCCGCGCTCGACGCGCACGCTCGCGACCTGGCCGTCGCGCTCGGCCGCGATGTCGGCGGATTCGTCGGCGGTGAGGGCGCCCGTGACCTCGAGGACCCGCGGAAGGACGTGGCTCTCCACGGTCGCGCCCTGGACCGGGATCGGCGCGGGCGTCGGCCCGGCCGCGGCGGCACTCGCACCCGCGCTCCGCGAGCAGCCGGCGGCCGCGAACGCGGCGAGCGCGGCCACGAGGATCGGGGTGACGCTCGATCGGGCCATGTTCAGTTTCTCCCTTCGGCCTTCACGGCCGGAGCGTCGTCCCGGATCTCGATGCGCCGCTCGTCGAGGAGCGTCCCAGACGCACGCGCGAAGTCGGTAAGCGCTTTGCGGTAGTCCGTCAGCGCGGCGGTCTCGGTGAGCGCGGCCTGCGCGAGGTCGTTCTGGCGCGTGAGGACGAAGAAATTCGTCGAGAGCCCGACGCCGTAGCGCTCCTTCTCGGCGCGGAGCTGTGTCTCGGCCGCGGCGCGTCCGGCCTTCGCCGCGTCAATGCGCTGGGCGGCGGTGTCGAGCGTGAGGACCGCGTTGCGCACCTCGACCGCGACGCGCTGCTTCTGCTGCGCGACGAGGATCTCGGCCTGGCTTCTCTGCGCTTTCGCGATCACGAGATCCCCCTTCGCCCCGCGGTTGAAGACGGGTACGGAGAGAGAGAGCCCGATCGATGCGTCGGGAAAGCGACTCTCGCTGATCGTGCCGACCGAACGGCCGAATCCCCCGGCCATTGCGTCCGGCACGACGATTGGCACGCCGAGGAGGACCTCCGCTTCCGGAGCATACGAATTGAGACTGCCCGCGAGCCCTCGGCGCGCGTAGCCTGCCACGAGATCGAGCTGCGGTTTCAGGCGGTCCTTCGCGAAGTCCACGTCCACGTCGCGCTCGGCGAGCGCGGTCCTCGCCTCGGCGAGCTCGGGCCGGTTGCTTTCGGCCCTGCGGATCGCCTCGGCGAGGTCCACCTGGACGAGCGCCGTCTCGGGCGGGTCCACCGGCTCGAGCGTCTGGTTCCACAGGGGATCGCTGCTGTCCTTCAGAAGCAGGAGCTTGAGGAGGAGCTCGGCGCGGCGCATCTGCTCCTCGGAGGCGTAAAGGTCGCCCCTCCGCCGCTCGAGCTCGGCGAGGGGCTGCGCGATGTCGGATTCGGGAAGCGTGCCGACCTCGATTTTCGACTTCGTGTCCTCACGCTGTTCGGCGGCGAGGCCCACGCTCGCCGCGCGCACCTGGACGTCGCGCCTCGCCGCGACGAGGTTCCAGTACGCCCGCTCCACGTTCGCGACGGTGTCCGCAACCGTGCGCTTCAGCGAGGCCGCGCCGCGCTCCTTGTCGAGGCGCGCGATTCGGATCGCGCGACGGGCCGGATCCACCGAGAGGTTCTGAAGGAGCGGCTGGCGGAGGTCGATTCCCAGCGAGGAGCTGTACGCTGGCGAAAGCAGGGCGAGGAAGTTGTTCGTGAGGTCGCGCGCGGCCGACGCCGAGAGGCTCACGGTGCCGCCTGTCGGGAGAAGGGCGCCGATGGAAGCGGCTCCCGAGTAGCCTTCGCTCGAAGGAGCGAGCGCGCCCGGCGGCGCGCCGGAAAGAAGGGAGTTCGCCGGGTCCGTCTGGTTGCGGTACCGCGCGTCCAGCCGGAACGTGGGGTCGTAGGGCGCGTCCGCCCGCAGGAGTGACGCGTCCACGATGCGGAACGATTCGCGTTCGATGGCGATGTCGTTGTTGTTCGCGAGCGCGCGCGCCGTCGCGTCGCCGAGCGAGAGCGGCACGCCGGCCGGAACCGCGGGCGCGGCGGGAGCGGGAGGCTCCTCGGCCGGCAGCGGGAACGCGAGGAGAAGCAGGGCGAGGGCAAGAGCCTTGCCGATCACGAAGGTCTCCTTTCGTCGTCGGGGCGTGGTCCCGCGCTCGGGCGCAGGCTCGCCTTCTGGAGGCGGGGATCGATGGTCTCGGCGAGGCGCTCGAAGAGGGCGCCGTTCGTCGCGAGTAGGGCGTCGCACTCCGCCTTCGTCAGCTCGACACCGCAGGCGGCGAGCTTGGCGAGCGTACCCTGAGGGTCCCGCCGAAACTCCCGGCGCAGCTCTTCGTCCGTCGCGAGTCTTCCGAAAATCAATTCTACGGATTTCTGGGACATGGCGGTCGAGTCTCCCACCTGCGGCTTTTCACACGCTGTGCCAGAGTACGTGGACTTCGTTCGAAGGGGAGGAAGTGTTTCTTAGAAGGCACTTTGTGAGGCGTGCTATGGCTAGGCCATGGCCTTCGAGTGACAACGTGCTGCATGGTACGACTGCGTGGAAATCGACAGTATGTACGGTTTCAAAGCGCGCGTTGTCCCTCTTCCCCTTCTTATTCCCTTTTCCCTTCTAAGAAAAATCCACCACGGCCCGAAACGCCGGCAAAGCACGAGGCGCTCGGGAGCAAGAATCCCTTCTTCCTACTCCTCGGCGAGGCGATTCATTTCCGCCGCGAGGCGAAAGTCCAGCTCCGTGAGACCGCCGGCGTCGTGGGTACTGAGATCCACCGTGACGCGGTTCCACGCGTTCGCCCAGTCCGGATGGTGCTCCAGCTTCTCGGCGGCGAGCGCGACGCGCGACATGAAGCCGAAGGCTTCGGAAAAGTCGGTAAAGGTGAACGTGCGGTGGAGCTTTCCCTTCGTGCGCGTCCAGCCGTGAAGGGTGGAGAGCCTGGCATCGGCCTCGGCAGCGGAAAGTTTCTTGGGGCGTGTCATGGGTACATTCTGCCTCGTACTCGTATCATCCACCGTCCGCTCATCGGAGGACGTGCATGCGCATCGGAAGAACAATCGGGTTTTTCGTTCTCGCCGTCGTGGGTGCGGCGCTCGTGTGGCTGGGGGCCGGCTCGCTGAAGGCCGCGCAACGCGAGCGGGCCGCGGAGGCCGCGTGGGCGGAATCGTTCGGGCCGCTCGGGGATCTCGCGGCGAAGTTCCCGGCGCACCCCACGAACGATGCGGCGCGCGCGCTCGAGGAATCGGCCCGGAGCCTCGGGATCGAGCTTCGGCCGCGCGGCGAGCAGAACAACGAGGACGAATCGAGCCGGCCGAAGAAGACGGAGTGGGACGTCGTGCGCGCGCCGCTCGAGGGCTGGGTTGACGCGCAGGCCGCGAAGGCAGAGGGTCTGCCCGAGGCGCCCTCCGCGCCGGTCGCGGCGTATCTCGCCGCGCATGTGCCGCCGCTCGACGCGATCGAAAAAACACTTCTCGTCGGGCCCGCGCCGGACTGGGCCACGGATCTCGGAAAGCTCTACGCCGCGCCCGTTCCGAACGTCTCCGCACAGATGCAGCTCGCGCGCGTTCTCGTCGGGCGAGCCGAGGCCAGGGCCGCGGCGAAGAACGCGCGGGCGGAGGAGTCTCTCCGGGCGGCATTCACGCTGACGGGCGCTTTGCGCGGCCGGCCGGAGGTCGCGAGCCAGCTCGTCTCGATCGCGGCGACGCGCCTCGAGCTCGGGGCCGTGCGCCGGATTCCGGTCGACGCGGCCGCCTGGCGCGAACGCCTGAAGACGCTCGACCCGCGCGGGGCAATGCTGGCGACCTGGAAGCGCGAGGCGTGGGTCAATCACGAGGCGGCGAAGCGGCTCCGCGCGGCGAAGCGGCGCTCAGGCCCGCTCTCCGGTCGGCTTGCCGCGCTGGTTGGCGCATGGCGGGAGCGCGTCGAGTCGGCCGCTTACCTCGAGGCCTGGAAGACGATAATCGATGCCGCCGCGAAGACCCCGGTCGCGGACACGGACGGGCGCCTCCTCGGCGAGACCTTTCAGAAGGCCCTCGCGGGGAACGGCGTGAGTGCGAGCCCCGCGATCAAGAATCTCGCCGACTCCTGGCGCCGCGCGAATGTGCTGGCCCTGGAGATCCGGAAGACGGACGAGGAACTGGCCGCGCGCGCGTCGAAGCCTTGAGGCGCGGGCGCCGCCCGCGGAGCCCCGCACTAGAATCCGCCTGATGCGTGTCGCGGTCGCCATGTCCGGGGGCGTGGATTCGTCCGTTGCCGCACTCCTCCTCCACCGCGAAGGGGCGGAGGTCGTGGGCCTGTCGATGCACCTGTGGAACCACGACCGCGACGGTTCCGGGGCAAACGAGGGTCGGTGCTGCACGCTGGACGATCTTTCGGTCGCGCGCCGGGCGGCCGGCATGATCGGCGTGCCGCACTTCGTTTTGAACCTCGAGGAGCGCTTCACCGAGGCGGTCGTGAAGCCCTTCATCACGGACTATCTCGAGGGGAAGACGCCGATCCCGTGCACGGTCTGCAATACCGAGGTGAAGTTCAAGAGCCTTCTCCAGAGGGCCGCGGCCCTCGGCTGCGAGGCCGTCGCGACTGGGCACTACGCCCGCATCGGAGCCGACGCGGCCACGGGCGCGCCTCGTCTTCTCCGGGCCCGCGACCGCTCGCGCGACCAGTCTTACTTCCTCTACGATCTCACGGAGGAGCAGCTTTCCCGCGCGCGCTTCCCGCTCGGTGAGCTGACGAAGCCGGAGGTGCGTGAGATCGCGCGCGATGCGGGGCTCCCGAACTGGGACAAGCCCGACTCGCAGGAGGTCTGTTTCGTGCCGAACGGCTCGACGCCGGCCGACTTCATCCGGAAGGAAGCCGGAGGGCTGGGCCTCTCGCTGCCGACCGCGCCCGGAGCGCGTCCCGGGCCGATTGCGAACGAAAGGGGAGAGGTGCTCGGAGCGCACGAAGGAACGATGGGCTTCACGGTCGGCCAGCGCCGCGGGCTGGCCGTTGCATCCTCCGAACCACTCTACGTGGTCGGGGTTTTCCCGGAAGCGTCACGCATCGTCGTCGGTCCACCCGAGTCGCTCACTTCGACTTCCGTTCCGCTCGAGCGCGTCCACTTCGTCGGATGCGCGGGAGCTGGAGGTACGGCCCCGGTCCTGGCTCGAATCCGCTCGCGGCATCCCGAGCAGCCGGCCTTCCTGACGCTGGGCGAGGGACGGCACGGCCTGCTCGCGTTCGACGCTCCGGTGCGCGCTGCTGCGCCCGGCCAGTCGGCGGTGTTCTTCGACCCGGACTGCCCGGACGTCATCCTCGGCGGCGGCGTCATCGCCCGGCCAGACGCCTGAGATTCCAAAGGATTCTTCGACTCCTCTTGACTTTCGCTAAACTTACGTCTAACTTACGCTAGGTGGGGTGAAGCGATGGTTGCCATCAGAAAAGTCATGCTCGACCCGATCAACATCCGCGATCTGATCGTGCCGGGCGTGGGGAATCGCCGGATTTTTCGCATCCTGCTCACGAACGCCTGCCAGTACTCGTGCGACTACTGCCCGATGCGCGCGGAGCGGGACCTTCCACGGCACGCACTCGAGCCCGCCAGCCTCGCGCGCCTCTTCATGACGGCCTTTCGCCGCGGCTGGTGCGACGGCCTCTTCGT
>PLZI01000140.1:14231-45065 GCA_003152095.1 Acidobacteriota bacterium
CCCGGAAAGAACGTCGCAAACGGCGTTGCGCTTCTCGAGATGGCCCGGGATGCGGCGACGGCCGTGCGCGAGGCCCGGCGGGCGTCCGCGCGGCAGGCGCCCGAGCCCCTTTCGTTCGCGGAGGGGCTCGAGAAGAAGCGCCTCATCCAGGCTGATCACCTCCTGCGTGAATACGGCTTCACCGCCGACGAGCTCGTTTACGGCAGGGACGGCCACCTTCCGCTCGACCACGATCCGAAGCTCACCTGGGCGCTCGCGAATCCGGGGAGATTCCCTGTCGAGCTCACGACGGCCAGCCGCGAGGAGCTTCAGAGGGTTCCCGGGTTCGGGCCGCTGGCCGTCGAACGCATCCTTGCGACAAGGGCACGGGGGTCCCTTCGGGACGCGGGCGATCTCAAGAAGCTCGGCGTTCAGGTTGGCCGGGCGGGCGGGTTCGTCACCTTGCGCGGACGCTTGATCGGCATTCGCGCCATCCAGTCGCCCCTCTTTACAAGTGCTGCCTCTGGAGAGCTTTACGAGTTCAGCCCGGGGACGTTTCGGTGAAATCCCGGGCGGGTGGATGGCCGAAAGTGGTCAGAGCGTATGTTAGAATTACCTACTGCGTATGGTTAAGGCCGCTTCGTCTGCCGCGCTGATTCTCAAGGACATTCGAGCCGCTCTGGATTCGCGCTTGGACGGAAGAGGGGACAAATCGAAGGCCTTGGGCCCGAAGAGCTCGCTGAAGACTCTTGGGGTGCGCCCGTCCTTCGTGCGTTCGATCGCGCGCGACATCCAGACGAAGACGCGGCCCGCGATCGACTATCCGGCTGCTCTCGCGCTGATCGACGCCGCCGTGGACCGCAAGGTGCGCGAGGAGATCCTCGTCGCGCTCGAGCTTCTCGAGCGTCACCAGAAAGAGTTCGCTCCCGGGCTTTTCGCGAGAGTCGAGAAGTGGAGCACGGCGGCCGACGACACCGAGGTCGCCGAGGTGATCGGCCTACGCGTTGCCGCTCCCGCGCTCGGCCTTGAACCCTCGAAGCTGAGCGTCGTGAAGAAGTGGGCGAAGCTGAAGAGTCTGGGCAAGCGGCATCTCGCCGTGCTCGCCGCAACAGGCCTCGTGATGGACGGTCACCGCGAAGCTTCGGCCGTGCTGACCCTGGCTGAGACGCTTCTCGACGAGCAAACCCCCGTGATGGTCGGAGCCGTGGCGCGGCTCCTTCGCGAAACGACGCGCGTGGACGCGAAGGCGGTCCAGGATTTCCTGTTCCGCCGCTCGATCGACGGCAATCCGGACATCCTGCGCGCAGGCTCCGAGAACCTCGACGCCGCGCGCCGCGCCGCGCTCATCGCGAAGCTCGAGGCGCAAGCCGCGCTCGCCACCCCTCTCGCGGCGGCTGCCGAGCGTTGAAGAGCGGGCGCTAAAGCTCCTCACGCCTTTTTCGCTTTCGCTCCCCGATACAGCAGGTACGCCAGCACCGCGAAGGCGGCGAGCGGGACGAGGTCCGAGTGGAATGCGGAGGGCCAGAAGCGCGGCCCGAGCGCGATCCTCATCGGCAGGTCGAAGTCGTCGTCGAATCCGAGCCCGAAGAGGGGAAAATGCAGGAACGCGACGAGCACGCCCACGAGCGCGCCGCCCGCGATGAGGCCGGAAGAGAACAGAGTCCCCTCGCTCTCGCTCGCGTCGTCAGGCACGCGGCCGTACCTCTTGTCGGCGATTCTCCGCACGAGCCCGCCGATGAAGATCGGCATCGTGGTCGAGAGCGGCAGGTAGACGCCCACGGCGAACGTGAGCGAATGCCCGGTCAGAAGCTCGATGAAGATGGCGATTGCGGCGCCGATGAGAACGAGGCCCCAGGGCAGCTTCTGGTCGAGAAGGCCCGAAATGAGCACCGCCATGAGGTTCGCCTGAGGTGCGGGGAAGTTTCGGTTTCCGATGCCGTCGACGCGATGGAAGACGGCGGTCCCGGCGGCGCGGTCCACGAGGTAGTTGCCCGCTTCGAGCGCGGCGACGTCACCCACGCCGACCTTCACGAAGGCGTAGGTGTTCCCGTCGGGGCCTTTTTCGTCCTCGGCCGCCGCCACAGAGGTGGCGGGGACGGACATCGGGGTGGCAAGCCGCGTGATCTTCGTCTCCGAGGCGTTCAGCGCCCACGTGGTCCAGCCGATCGCCAACACGGACGTGAGGACGCCCGCGAGGATGGCCGCCTGCTGGGCGCGCGGCGTCGAGCCGACGAGATGTCCCGTCTTGAGGTCCTGCGCCGTGGTTCCCGCGTTCGAAATCGCGATGCAGACGACCGCGGCGACGACGAGCGCGAGATAGGAATAGCTCGGTCCCGTCCAGCCGACAGCGAGAAAAATGAGGCAGCTTCCGATCACGACCGCGATCGTCATGCCGGAAAGCGGGCACGAGGACGAGCCCACGAGACCCGTGATGCGCGCGGACACGACGGAGAACAGGAATCCGAAGACGACGATGAGCGCCGCCCCGAGCACGTTCATCCGGAAGACGGGCACGAGCGTGATGAAGACGACGATGGCGAGCGAGCCAAACAGGACCCACGTGATCGGCGTGTCCCGCTCCGTCCGGGCGACGGAAGCGCCGGCGCCGGCCCCGCCGCGGAGCTGCTTTACGGACGCGGCGAGCGACTCCCAGATCGACGGGGCGGAGCGCACGAGCCCGAGCACGCCGCCCATCGCGACGGCCCCCGCTCCGATATAGCGCAAGTACTTGTCCTTGAGGCTGGCGTAGTCCATGTCGCGGATGAGCGTCGTCGCGGGGGCGAGGGGTTCGGTGAGGTGACTGCCGAAGAAGACGACCATCGGTCCGAGGATGAGCGCCGCGAGCAGGCCGCCCGCCACCATGACGACGCTCGTCTCGTAGCCGATGATGTATCCCACGGCGAGCAGCTCGGGGGACGTCTCGCATTCGAGGCGGGATCCCGGGTAGAAAGAAAGGGCGCGCCCCACGTTGTCCTTGAAGAGTCCGAGCAGCTTCGTTGAGAGCTTGAAGGCCGCGCCAAGCCCGATTCCGAAGAAGATCTTCCGCGCGGAGGTCCCGCCTTGCTCGCCGGCAATGAGGATTTCCGCGCACGCCGTGCCCTCGGGAAAGCGCAGGGTACCGTGCTCCTTCACGATCAGGTAGCGCCGGAGCGGGATCATGAGGAGAACTCCGAGGACGCCGCCGGTGATCGCGATCAGGAACGTGACGGGGATCCTCATCGGGAAGCCGAGGAAGATCAGCGCCGGAATCGTGAAGACGACCGCGGCCGCCACGGACTCGCCGGCCGACCCCGTCGTCTGGACGATGTTGTTTTCGAGGATCGTCGAGTTCCCCAGCTTCTTGAGGATCGTAATCGCCATGACGGCGATCGGGATCGAAGCCGACGTGGTCAGGCCGACCTTCAGGCCCAGGTAGACCGATGCCGCGCCGAAGACGATTCCAAGGAGCGATCCGAGAGCGACGGCCCGGAACGTGAGCTCGGCCGGTGCTTCCGAGGCCGGAACCCAGGGCTGGAAAGCCGGAGAGGACGTCGCGTCCTTTTCGGTCATCGTCCGGGAGTCTACGGGAGAGTCAGCGCGAGAGAAGGAGCCCTTCGGCGCTTTCGAGCTCCTGGCCGGTGAGGGGCCGCGTGAACGGGAGCGCGCGCCAGCGCTGCGTGCGCTGCTCCTTCGGGAGGCGTCCGATGAGCCGGATCTCGGACCCGAGGCGGTCGTGGGCGCGCGCGTCGAGTTCGTCCATGCGGCTCGCGAGGCGGCGAAGCCCCGCGCGTTGGTTTTCACTGAAGCCGCGCACGAGCATCCAGCGGTCCTCGAGATGGGAGCGCTCTTCCTCGGGGCGGTTCCGGAAGGCCTGTTCGAGTGCGGAGAGGCGCGCACGCTCCGTCTTCGCCACGCGCTGCCAGTCGAGGAAGCGTCCGGTGAGCGCGTCCGGCGACGTCGGGGGGCGCGACGGAAAGCCGCCCTCGGGAGTCGGGATCGGGGCTTGTGGGCCGACGGGCTCGGGGAAGAAGGCGTCGAGGCGCGCGAGCGTCTGAAAGGAGTTGAGGAAGTCGAAATCGTGAAGCCCGGCCGCTTCCGATTTCTCCTCGGCGCTGACCGGCGTGGCCTGAAAAGAGATCGGCGCGGACCGCACGGCGACGATGTCGGGCGGCGGCGCCTCCCTCGCCGGCGCGGAGGCGGGCTTGAGCGGGGAGCCCGTGATGGGAGGGGCCGGCGGCTCGGGCCTCGTGCGCGCGCGGAAAAGGCCTGAAACGACGAGTGCCGCCAGCGCAAGCACGGCCAGGGCTCCCGCGAGGAGCGACACATTCGAGAGCGTGCGCCGGGGCCCGGCCGAAAGACGAAGCCTCAGGCGCCCCTCGAAGTCGGCCGGAGGCTCGGGAGGAGACGCGGGGCGGACAAGCCGGTCGAGAGCGCCGTAGTCGCGTGCCGCGGCCCGGCAGGGCGCGCACGCCTCGAGATGCGCGACGACGGGAGCGTGCCCGCCCTGTGATGCCGAAGCCGGGTCGACAATCCGTTCGCGCAGCTCGTCGCAAGTCACGGCGCCTCTCCGGAGGGCTCGTCGTCGCCGCCGCTCGCGCCGGGCGCGACGAAAGAGGCCGGAGAGGTGGGGCTTTCGAGAAGGGGAACGAGCGACGCGCGCAGGTGCTCGAGCGCGCGAACGAGCCGGCGCCTCGCCTCCGCCACCGGGACGCCGAGGGCCTCCGCCGCCTGGGCCACGGGGAGCCGCGCGACTCGCGTCAGAAGGAACGCGGCGCGCTCGGCAGGCGGCAGCGCCGCGATCGCCGAGCGCACAAGCGCCGTTCGCGCCGCCGCGGATTCAGCCAGCTTCGGCGCGCGAATCTCGAGGACGTCGCCGGTCGTCTCCTCCTGGATGAGCTTCGCGGCGATTCCCCACAGGAAGGAGGGAAATGGAAGTTCGGGCGCATAGCGGGGCGAGGCGGTCACGAGGCGTGCGAACGTCGCGAGAGCGGCTTCCGCGGCGGCGGAAGGCTCCCGCGTCCGTTCAAAAAGTGCGTAGACGGGCTGACACCATCGAGTCACGAGGCGCGTGAGAGCCGCGCTGTCACCGGCGGCCACGAGCAGAAGATCACCCGAGTCCGGGGCGAGCTGGGTTCCGCTCCTGGGGGCTGCCACCGGCATGATTCTGCCAGAGCGCGCGGGCCTGGGGGTCGCTACTCCGTGTTCTTCAGGAATCGGGAGAGGAAGAAATTCTGGACCGCGTCGTCGCCCTTTCGGGTCAGCGCGGCCATTTCGCCCTGCGCAAGGATCTCGATGATGCGCGCGTCCGGCATGAGAATGACGATGCCAGGGAGTTCGGCGTGCGTGTTGATGTTGTAACGAAGGAGGAGCGAGGCGTTCGTGCCGCTCGAGACGTCGACAAAAACGGGGACGAACTGGCCGATGAACGGTTCGAAGAATTTGCCTTTGTGAAGCGCGTGGCCGAACGCGCGGCAGGGGGCGCACTCGTTCGTGCCAAAGACGATGAGAAGCCTGCGGCCGGAGTCCAGGCACACCTTCTGGTAATCGGCGATCTGCTTCTCTCCAATCGCCTCGGAATCGAACATGGGGAGGTCGGCCAAGGCGGGCGCCGGTGCCGGGGTGGCGGCCTTCTTCTGCTCGTCGGCAGGAGGAGCTCCCGCGGACGGGAGGGCGAGGAGGAGGCCGACGGAAAGGACGAAGAGGATGCGCGGATTCATGGCTGGTGGTTTTCCTTCTTTTGAGCCGTCAATTGGGCCGAAAAGATTCCGTGCCGCCGGGCCGCGGCGTCTCGAAATCGGTGCGGATCATACCGAACGTCTTCTCGTAGAGGGCCACGTTCTGGGCGAGAGCATTGAGGAGCTGCTTGGCGTGCACGGGCGACGTGAGGACACGCGACAGGACGCGGACGTCGCTGCGGCCCGGCACGATGCGCCCGAAGTCGAGGACGAACTCGGCTGGGTTGTGGATGATGTTCGCGAAGTTCACGTAAACGCCGTTTGCGATCGAGTCGTCGATCGAGAACTGAAGAGTCTTGGGCTGTGGGGACTCGGGCTTGGGCGGCTGATCGGCCACGGCGACACCTCGCACTTCCTGGGAACGCCCCTTCGCAAGAGGCACGCCAGTATAGTGGAGGTCATGCGCCGGCTCGCCGTCCTGTTCTGTCTCCCGGCTCTCCTCGCGGCTTCCGAGCCGGTGCCGAAGCCTGTCGACATCGATCGGCTCTGGGCGCTTCGCGCGGAGGGGTCGACGGGTGGCCGAGCGCTTTCCTCCCCGATCGATTTGACGATCGACGCCTGTCGCGCGGTTCTCGCGGCAGAACCGGAGTCGCTCGAGGCGCGCTGGCGCCTCATGCGCGCGCTGTATTTCAAGGGCGAGCACACGACGGACGACCCCACGGCGAAGCGGACGCTGTTCGACGAAGGGCGCACGGTCGCCGAGCAAGCCCTCGCCGTTCTTCGGCGCGAGGCTGGCCGCGAGGCGCACCGGAATCTCGCGAAGGCGACCCCTGTGGAGCTTGTCGCGTATGTCAAGGGGAACGCGGCGGCCGTCCCGTCGTTCCTCTGGGCCGCCGTGGACTGGGGCAAGTGGGCTCTCGTGTTCGGAAAGACCGCGGCGGTGAGGCAGGGGGCGGCCGCGAAAATCCGCGATTACGCCGAGGCGGTCATCCTGCTCGACCCCGCGTACGACAGCGGCGGCGGATACCGCGTTCTCGGCCGCCTTCACCACCAGACGCCCGCGGTCCCGTTCTTCACGGGCTGGGCGTCGCGTTCCGAGGCGCTGAAGAATCTCCGGCTCGCCGTCGAGGTCGGGCCGCACAATCTCGTGGGCCGCCAGTTTCTCGCCGAAGCGATGTGGGACTACGAGCCGGCCCGCCGGGCCGAGGCGCGCGCGATGCTGCAGAAGATCCTCGCCGAGGCGTTGGACCCCGACTTTCTCGTGGAGAACCGGAAAACGCAGGAGGAGGCCGCGCAGCTCCTGAAGGACTGGGCCGGCCGGTGAGAGAATGAGTCGCGTGGGTGACAACCGGCTGCGCGCCGCGATCGACCGGATCGTCATGGAGGCCGAGAACCGCCCCCTTCTGTCCGCCATCGACGCGGCGCCGAGGCCCCAGAAGAAGGAGATCATCGAGATCCTGCGACTCTTGCAGGAAGTCATCTACCCGGGGTTTTACGGGGACGCGGTGCTCTATCGCGCGAACCTGCACGACCACCTCGGAGACGTCCTCTTCCATATCCACCTGAGGCTCGCGAACGAGATCGAAAAGGCGCTCCCCGCGGAAGGAAACCGGGACTCGAGCGCGGTCGATCTCACGACGCGCTTCTTCGAGGCTCTGCCCGGAATCGCCGACCTCCTCGCCGAGGACGTGCGGGCCGCGTTCGACGGCGACCCCGCGGCGACCGGCTTCGACGAAATCGTCCTCGCGTATCCGGGGGTGAAGGCGATCTTCACCTACCGTCTCGCCCACGCGCTCTACGATCTCGGCGTGCCGCTGATCCCGCGCATCATGACGGAATTCGCGCACCTCGAAACGGGCGTCGACATCCACCCGGGCGCGCGTATCGGCCGGTCGTTCTTCATCGACCACGGCACGGGGACCGTCATCGGCGAGACCACGGACATCGGCGATCGCGTGAAGCTCTATCAGGGCGTCACGCTCGGCGCCCTCTCGTTCCCGAAGAACGAGCGCGGCGAGCTCATCCGCGGCACGAAGCGCCATCCGACGGTGATGGACGACGTCGTCATTTACGCGGGCGCGACAATTCTCGGGGGCGAGACCGTGATCGGGAAGGGCTGCGTCATCGGCGGCAGCGTATGGCTGACGGCGTCCGTGCTCCCGGGTACCCGCGTGACGCTGCCGACCGACCAGCTCCGGATCGAGACGCGTGCCGCTTTTCCGGCCCCCGTCCGCTCTTCAACGTGACGCCCGCGCCCGCCTGACGCGCTCCGTCGAGTCGCGCCGCGCCTCCGCCAGCAACCTCGCGACGGTCTTCCCGGTCCCGGGCACGACACGCCTCGGGGCGACGTCCGCGAGCGGGACGAGGACGAAGAGACGCCCTGTCATCCGGGGATGCGGCACGCGAAGCCGGGGCGTCGCGATGCGCCGGCTGCCGTAGAGGAGAAGGTCGAGATCCAGCGGGCGAGGCGCGTTTCGCGGTCCGCCCGGCTCTCGTCCGGCACAGAGTTCGATTTGCTTGAGAAGGGAAAGAAGGGCGCTCGGCCTGAGATCCGTCGTTCCGACCAGGACAGCGTTGAGAAAATCCCGCTGAGGCGGACCACCCACGGGAGACGTGCGATAGATCGGGGACATTCTCGGATTTCTGAGAAAGGGAATGAGCTTTTGCGCCACGAGGCGAAAGGCCCGGCGCGGGTTGCCCTCGTTGCCGCCCAGGCCGATGGCGACGAAAACCTCAGTATTCGTCGTCGGAATCTTTGGCGCCCTCGAGCGTCTTGGCCTCGCCGAGGGGGAGCTCTTCGTCGTCGTCGACGCGTTTGGCCGCCGGGTCGTCGGGCTCGCCGCTTGCGACATCCTCGTCCTCGCGGTTGCGGTCGAAGACGTCCGGGTCAGCGAACTCGTCGCGCTTGGCGCGGCGCGCGGCGTGAAGGACGACGGGAGACGTCGGTTGCGGGGGCGCGTCCTTCTGATCCGCACCGCACTTCGGACAGTGGACGGGCGTTTTCCTGAGGTCGTAGAACTTCGTCCCACACTTGAAGCACGTATGTTTGTTTCCGAGATCCGCCAATGCGCCTCCAAAACGGGCCCGGAACATAGCATCCGCGTTTTTCAGGGTCAACGCGCCCGGGGACCGTACACTGAGGCGCGTATGCCGGCGATCCCTCCGCCTCCCCGGAAAACTGCCGCCTTTGCCTGCGCGGCCGCCCTCTTGTTTGCAGGTGCCGCGCGCGCGCAGATGCCCTTCACTCCCTTCGGCGGGCGCTCCGTCGCGCTCGGGGGCGCCTCGGTGGGGCTTGGCCCCGACGTCGCCGCCGCGATCGACAACCCCGCGGCTGTCCCGGACAGGGACTTCGCGTTCACGGTATCGGCCGGCCTTCTGACGCGCGAGAACGGAGATTTTCTGGCCCCGCTCCGGCTCATCCCGGGCAACAACCCGCTCTCTCTCGCCTCGGGGGGGCAACCCCGGAGCTACGCGGACGTTCTGAACGCGCTCCACACGCTCGCGGATCCCGCGAACGGACTCCTCGGCAACGGATCCGTGGGCCTTGCCTTCTCCCATGACGGATGGGAGCTCTCGTTCAGGGACTGGGGCTACAGCGGTGTGTCGGCACGTGTGGACCTCGCGCACACGGAACTCGGCTCGAATCCGGCCAGCTCGATCGCCTTCAACACGTCGGCTGCGGCGCTCCGGGGCCTCGAGGTCAAGGACCTCGCGCTCGCGAAGTCGGTCCCGTTCTTCCTTGGCCGGTTCACGGTGGGTGCCGCTGTCCACGCCCTGTGGGGGACGACGTACACGAAGGAAGAACCCGTTTTCACGATGGATGTCAGCGACCCGTTCAATCTCGCTCAGCNNTGCGCAGACGGGGACCGGACGTTCGCACACGGACTGGTCCTTCGATCTCGGCGGCCTCGTGTCGCTCGGCCCGGTAAACGTAGGAGCCGTGTGGAAGGCCCTGAACAAACCCACGTTCCCGTTCGCGGACGACGGCCCCGTCGCGGATCGCGGCCGCTCGGTGACGTACGGCCAGCAGGCCCGCGTCGGCGCGTCCGTGAAGATACCGGTCGTCGGCCTCGTCGTCGCGGCGGACTACGACCTCACCGTCAACGAGACCCTTGTGGACGGGCTGCGCGTGCGGCAGGCCGGTGGTGGCGTGGAATGGACGATTTTCCTCGTCGCCGTGCGCGCGGGCGCCTCGCTGAACCTCGAGTCCTCGGAGCGCACGCCGACTTTTACCGGCGGCGCGGGCGTGGTCATCGGCCCGGCGAAGGTGGACCTCGGGGGATGGTACCGGACGGACAAGAGCGCTCTCGGCGTGTCGGTCACGGCCCGCGCCGGCCTCTAGACGCGATGCTGCGCTTCGAGCTCCTGGGCTCTTCTGGCGGCGACGCGCGAGGCCCCCGGCGCGGACGCCTGACGCTCGACCACGGGACCGTCGAGACGCCCGCGTTCATGCCCGTGGGCACGGCGGGAACTGTCAAGGCCGCGCGCTGGAGCGACGTCGAGGCCGCGGGCGCCGAGATCGTTCTCGCGAACACCTACCACCTCATGTTGCGTCCCGGAGGCGACGTCATCCGCCGGCTCGGGGGGCTGCATCGCTTCCTGGGGTGGGACCGGCCGATTCTCACGGACTCCGGCGGGTATCAGGTCATGTCCCTCGCCGGGAGCCGGACGCTCTCCGAAGAGGGGGTCCTCTTCCGGAGCCACGTCGACGGGTCCGCGCACGCGCTCAGCCCGGAGCGTGCCGTGGACCTGCAGCTCGGCGACTTCGGCGTGGACGTGGCGATGGTCCTCGACGAGTGCACGCCGTATCCGGCAGCCGAGGGCGCGGCACGCGTGTCCATGGAGCTCACGCACCGCTGGGCGCGGCGCGCGGTCGAACGGCGCGCGGTGCTCGGGGGACGAGGCGGCGCGCTCTTCGGGATCGTGCAGGGTGGCATGTTCCCCGAGCTTCGAACGGAGAGCGCGGCGGCGGTTGCATCGCTCCCGTTCGACGGCATCGCCTGCGGGGGCCTCTCCGTGGGCGAACCCAAGGACGAGATGCGTGCGATGGTCGCGCACACGGGGCCTCTTCTTCCTTGTCACAAGCCACGCTACCTCATGGGCGTCGGGCGTCCGGACGACCTTCTCCATGCCGTCGCGCAGGGCTTCGACCTGTTCGACTGCGTTCTGCCGACGCGCGCGGCGCGGCATGGCCTTCTCTACACGTCCCGCGGCACGCTCGCGATCAAGCACGCGCGCTATCGCGAGGACGAAGCGCCCCCGGACCCTTTCTGCGGCTGCCCCACGTGCCGGCGCCACTCGCGCGCGTATCTCAGGCATCTCTTCGTCGCGGGCGAGCCCACCGCCGCCTCGCTCCTGACCGTCCACAACCTGACCGCGATCCTTGACTTGATGCGAGGAATCCGTGAGGCTCTCGACGCGAAGCGGTACGCCTCTTGGGCGGCGGAGACGCTCCCGAGCTGGTCGCGACCCGTCGGAAAGGACTCGCCATGAACCCGATCCTCCTTCAGGCGGCGCCGGCGGCGGCGACCTCGCCGCTCGTGCAGATGGTTCCGTACATCCTCATGTTCGTGATCTTCTACTTCGTGCTGCTCGCGCCCATGCGCAAGCAGCAGAAGAAGCAGAAGGCGCTTCTCGCCGCCCTGAAGAAGGGCGACCGGGTGGTGACGTCGGGCGGCATCCACGGCACGATCGCGCAGGTCGAGGACCAGATCGTGTGGCTGAAGATCGCCGACACGGTGAAGATCAAGGTCAACCGCAGCGCGATCGCCGGGGCGACCGGCGAACCGGACTCGAAGGAAACGCCCGCCTAGTGCGAAACTAGGGGGTGTCCTCCGGTCGCTCCCTGACGTTTCTTCAGTCCTCGGACTGGCATCTGGGCTCGGCCCTCACGGGCGGTGGCCTCTCGCTGACGCCTGAAGTGCGCGCGGCGCGTCGCGACGAGGTGGACGCCGCCGCGGAGCGGGCGGTGGCGGCGGCATTGACGTGCGGCGCCGACGCGCTGCTCGTGCCGGGGGACCTGTGGGACGCCGAGAACGTTCCGGCCGCGACGATCCACCGCCTCCTCGAGGCCTTCGCGTCTTTCGCGCCGCGCCCCGTGTTCGTCGCACCGGGGAATCACGACTTCGCGGGAGCGGGCGGCTACTACGATCCGGCGCTTCTCGCCGCTCTCGGCATGAGGCCGTGGCCGGAGAACGTGGTCGTCTTCCGCAGCCCGGTGTGGACGGCCGTCCCTTTCCCCGGGCGGGACGACGTCACGGTGGTCGGGCGTGCGTTCCTTTCTCCGGCAGCCGTCGCCGAGCGCCCGCTCGCGCCGCCTCCGCCGCGCCCGCTCACGCCCCACGCGCTCCTGCTCCTCCATGGCTCCCTCGAGTCCTACGCGGGACCCGACTCTCCCCGGGGCACGAAGCGCACGGCGCCGTTCTCGGCGCGCGAGCTCGCCGACGCGCGCTTCTCGTGGGCCGCTCTCGGGCACCACCATCACGCCCACGTCGTGACGGACGACCAGGGTCATCCGCGGGGAGCCTACGCGGGCTGCCCGACGGGACGGGGTCTCGACGAGGCGGGTCCGCGCGTCTTCCTCAAGGTGACGCTGCCGGCCGACGCGGCACCTTTCATCGAGTGGATTCCGGCCGACACGCGCGTCGTGCGCAGCGTCGTCGTGGACGTGAGCGAGCTCGAGGCGGGTCCTCTCGCCGAGCGGGTCGAGGCCGCGCTCGCCCAGGCCGGTGCGCAAGCACCGGATCTCGTGCGCGTGACGCTGACCGGGACGCAGGCATACGGCGCCCGTCCGGCCGACGTCCTCAGGCCCCTCGCGGCCCGCGTGACGCACCTCACCGTCCGGGATCACACCGAGCCGCCCGCGCCCGAGTCGGGACCACGTTCGGCCGAGGGCCGCTTCTCGTCCGACCTCCTCGCGCACCGCGCGGCGGCTGCGGACGACGCTCAACGCCGCGTCGCCGACCTGGCTCTGCGGCTCGGGCGCGACGCGCTCCTCGGCAGGCCCGTGCGGCCGCCGGAAGCCGAGGACCGATGAGGATCGAGCGTATCCGCATCGAGGGATTCGGAGCGCTTCGCGATCTCGACATCGCCTGGCCCGAGGGGCGCGTGCTCCTCGCGGTCGACCCGAACGAGACCGGCAAGACGACGCTCTGTGAGGCCATCGTCGCCGCGCTCTACGGCTTGCCGAGGACGCGCGGTCTGGCGGGGCGGGTGCGCGAGCTGAGGAGGCCCCGGAGCGGCGCCCCGCTGCGCGTGGGTCTCGACCTCGCGGTGGCCGAAACCCGCTGGTCCGTGGACCGCGACCTCGAGACCGGAACATTCCGTGCCGTGGACCGCGACCGCGGACTCGACTGCACGCGGGAGTTCCTCCGTGCGGGCGGCCGGGACGCGTTCGGCGAGACGGTGACGGGCGGTCTCACCGAAGAGCTGTTCCGCGCGACCGCGTACGTGTCCCAGAACGTACTCGACCACGAGTCGCTCGACGCCGGGTTGACCGTCGAGCTCGCGCGCATCGCTGATTCGGGCGGCGGCGAGGCATCGGTCGTGCGTGCGTTGAAGAGCCTCGACGCGGTGCGGGCCGAGATGCCTGAGCCCGCCGCGGGAGCGAAAATCTCCGTGGACACGGAGATCGCGCGGCTCGGCAGGCGCGTCGAAGGCTTGAGGCAGCTGCGGGCGGAGCTGGCGGCTCGCCGTGCCGTCGCGGCACAGGCTTCGGCGCGCCTCTCCGCGTGCGCGAAGGCGCGAGACGGGGCCCGGCATGCTGCCGAGCTTGCCGCTCTCGCCGAGGTCCTCACGCACCGCTCCGCGCTCGCCCTCCGGCGTGAGACGCTCGCATCCGCGCTCCAGAAGCGCCGCATCGCCGAAAGCGAAGCCCGCGACCTGGCGCCTGAGGCGGAGTTGTTCTCCGACGGTGCCCTGGCCGCCGTGGACCGCCTGCGCGAGGAACGGGGAAACCGACCGCAGGCCCTCGAGGCGGCGCGTGCCGCGCATGCGGAGAGCGTGCGGCTCGCGACACGAGAGGCGGAAGACTTCGGACGCCGCTTCGGACCTGCCGCCCTGCTCGGGGAAGCCGACCGTGCGAGCCTCGAGGAGACGCTCCGCGCCGAGCTCTCAACGTCGCGCGATCTCGCCGAAGCGGAACGCCTCCTCGAAGAGCGGTGGAGCGGCCTCCGCCGGGACGGTCTCGCCGAGGACTTCGTGCGCCTCGAGGCTCTCCCGCCCGAGGACCGGGGGTTCCTCGCCGGCGCGGAGGCGGAGCGTGCCGCCCTCGAGCTCGAAGGCGTCAAGCTGGACCGGCGCGTCGCCGACGCAGGGGCCACGGCCACGATTGCCGCTGGCGAGCGGGCCCAGCGCGCGAAGCTCGCCCGGTCGCTCGTGGTGACCGCCGTGGCGCTCGTGCCTTTTGTCGCATGGCTCGCCTGGCGGCCCACGGACGCGCCCGCCTACATGACGGCTTCCCTCGCGGTCTTCGTTCTGTCGCTCGGCCTTTTCGGGGGTGTCGCGTGGGCGCGCGCCGTGCGCTACCGGATCGGCGACGAGGCCCGCTCGCGGGAGGATGAGGCCGTGTGCCGGCGCAAGGCCGTCGAGCTGCGCAAGCGGCTGTCCGACATGCGCCTGAGGCTCGACCGCCTTGCTCGCGGAGCGGGCTATCGCGACACGTCTTCGATGCTCAAAGCGCACCGCCGGGCGCGGGCCGCCGAGGAGCCGCGGCGGCTGCTCGTCGCCGTGACGGCGCGCCGCGACGGCGCGAGGGAGCGCCTGCAATCGCTCGGAGAGATCCTGCAACCGCACCGCGCCGCCCTCTCGCTTCCCGAGGGGCACCCCACTCCGGAGGAGGCCGAACGCGCGCTCGGGTTCCTCGCAGATCTCGCCCGCACCAAGCAGGAGGCCCGGACGCGTGAGCAAGTTCTCGCGCGCGAAAAGGAGCGTCTCGAGCGCGAGGAGGCCGATCTGGGCGAGATCGAGGGGCGGCTCCGGGAGGCGGTGGGCCGTACGGGGGTGCCGGGCTCGCTCCCGCTGGCCGAGGGGTTGCTCGCGGTGGAAGCCGGGCGTCGCAAGGCGGCGCGCTTCCGAAGGCTCCTCGAGCACGAGCTTCCAGCGCGGCGCGAGAGTGCGGGCGAAGGGGAAGAGGAGGACCTCGCGTCCCGTCTCGCCGGTCTCGACGAGGAATGCGCGCGAAGGGCCGCCCTTCTCGGCGTCGACCCCCAGGGGCTCGCCCTTCCCGACACGCCCGAGGCGGCGCGGCGCTCGGCCGACGCCGCGCGCGCGGCGATGGCCGCCGCCGAGGACGCGCGTGTCGCGGCGGAGAGGGACCTCGCGGATGCCGCTCGCGAGGGCGGCGACACGGCATGCGCCGTCGAGGAGGATCTCGCGGCCGCCGACGCTTCCCTGGTGCGCGCGGTGCTCTTCCGGGACGCGCTCGACCTCGCGCGCGGCACCCTGGCCGCGGCCGCGTCGTCCGTTTACGGCGACTTCCGCCGCGGGCTGATGGCCGCATCCCGAGAGATCCTGGCCACGTGGCACACGCCCTACGAGGCGCTGGAATTCGGGGACGACCTCTCCCTCTCGGCGCTCGTGCGCGGAGGGCGTGTCGCGACGAAGGCCGAGATCCAGTCGGGCCTTTCCACCGGCGCGCGTGAGCAGCTGCATCTCACGGCCCGCCTCGCGGCCCTGCGCTATCTCGGCACGGGCGCGTCGGGCGTGCCGCTCCTCCTCGACGACCCGCTCGTCGGTGCGGACGACGAGCGCTTCCTGGCCGTGATGCGCTTCCTGGTAACGAACGTCCTCTCCGAGCGCCCGATTCTCGTCGTGTCGTGCCACGGCTGGCGGCACGAGCGGCTGCTCGCGGCGCTCCCGGCCGAGGTCGTCCAGAGACTGACCCGCGTTTCGCTGGCTCCATTCTCCTCGCGGCCGGGCGTTCCCGCGTCTGCCGAAGCCTGAGGCGGAGGGGTTCTTCTGCTAGACTCCGCCGGTTCGCCCGGAGAAGCCGGGCGCATCCCGCGGTTTTCCCGTCGCATCGGTGGTTCCTCGCCGCCTTCCGGACGGGGCCGCGTCCGGAGGTTGCGTTCGTGAACAAGCCCACCGGATGGCGCGTCGGCGTGACGTTGGCCATCCTTCTCGGTTCGGTTGGCGCCTACTGGTGGCGCGGCCACGAGGCGCTGAAGAAGTCGCCGACGGCCCCGCCCAACCCGACGTTCTCGGACGTTCTCAGGAACGGGCTCAAGCTGGGCCTCGACCTGCGCGGCGGCATTCACCTCGTCATGCAGGTCAAGACCTCGGATGCCTTGCGCGTCGAGGCGCAGGACACGCTCGAACGTCTCAAGGATGAGGGCGGCAAGCGTGGCGTCGCGATCATGCCGGCGGGCCCGGCGGACGACACGGGCTTCGCGCTCAAGCTCGACGAGAAGACCGACGCCGCNNAACCGCGTCGACGCCCTCGGCGTCGCTGAACCCGTCATCCAGCGGCAGGGCACGGATCGGATCGTCGTCGAGATCCCCGGCGTCGACGACCCGAGTCGCGTCAAGGAGATCATCGGCACGACGGGCCTCCTTGCGCTGACGCTCGTGGACGACCGCGGCGGCCCGTATCCGTCGATGGAGGCCGCGCGCGGCGCGTATGGCGGCACGGTGCCCGAGGATCTCGAGATCGTCGAGGGTTTCAACGAGGACGCCGACGCCCGCACGCGCACGCCGGTTTGGTACGTGCTCAAGCGCGCCGCCGCCATCACGGGGCGCGACCTGAAGAACGCCCGAGTCGACCGCGACAAGTTCAACCAGCCGGCCGTCATGTTCTTCCTGAACGCGGCGGGCGCCGTGAAGTTCGCGAAGGTCACGGGCGAGAACATCAACAAGCGCCTCGCGATCGTGCTCGACAAGCGCGTTCAGTCCGCGCCGAACATCAACAGCCAGATCAAGGAGAGCGGCATCATCGAGGGCAACTTCACGGCCGAGAAGGCCGACGCGCTCTCGCTCGTCCTACGCTCGGGCGCGCTCCCAGCCGAGATGATCATCCTCGAGGAGCGCACGGTCGGGCCGTCGCTGGGACTCGACTCGATCAAGAAAGGCGTCCTCGCCTCGGTCGTTGGCATGATCTGCGTCTTCCTCGCGATGGTTTTCTATTACCGCCTCTCCGGCGTGAATGCCGTCCTCGCCCTCGTCCTGAACGCGCTCATCCTGCTCGGGGCGATGGCGTACATCAACGCCACGCTCACGCTGCCGGGAATCGCGGGCTTCATCCTCACGATCGGCATGGCCGTCGACTCGAACGTCCTCGTCTTCGAACGCATCCGCGAGGAGATGGACAACGGCAAGGCTCCGAAGGCGGCCATCGACCTCGGCTTCAAACGCGCATGGGGGACGATCGTCGACACCCACGTCACGACGATCTCCGCCGCCCTCTTCCTGTTCCAGTTCGGAACCGGACCCGTCAAGGGCTTCGCCGTCACCCTCGTCATCGGCCTCCTCGCGTCCGTCTTCACCGCGGTTTTCGTTTCGCACCTCCTGTTCGACCTGATCTACGGGCCGAAGGAGCGCGTCGAGACCCTTTCCATCTGAGCCACTGAGCGGAGTCAACGTGCGCCTCTTTCACAAGACCAACATCGACTTCCTCGGGATCAAGTGGATCTGCATCTCGCTGTCGATCCTCTCGATCGTCATCGGCACCGTCTCCCTGGTCACCAAGGGCGGCCCGAAGCTCGGCATCGACTTCACGGGCGGCGCCCAGATCGTCTATGCGTTCTCGAAGAATCCCGACGAAGACCAGATCCGCCGGATCGTCGAGGCCGCGAACGTCAAGGTCGTCTCCGTCCAGCGCTTCGACAAAGCCGAGAAGAACGAGGTCCTCCTGCGCGTCCCACTCGAGAAGAAGGAAGGGCGCGACCTCTCGAAGGAAGTCACGACGGCGCTCACGAACGCTCTCTTTCCGAAGGGGGCGGACGCCTCGGCGTTCGACCTGAACCTGAATGGCGCCGACACGCTTCTCTCCAAGCTGATCGCCGACGATCCCGAGAAGCTCGCCACGCGGCCCAACGCCGACCCCAAGGTGGAGTACGGTCGCGAGGTGCAGGCGGTCATCTTCGCGCGCTCGGAGAAAGGCCTCTTCGCATCCACGGACGAGGCCGCGAAGACGCCGGGCGTGTCACCCGCCGTCGCCGACTGGCTGAGGTCGAAGACGCTCGCCGGCCCGTTCACGCTTCTTTCGGCCGAGAACGTCGGTCCCCAGGTCGGGAAGGACCTTCGCGAGAAGGGCATGTGGGCGATCCTCTTCTCGTGGGCGGCCATGCTCGCGTACGTCGCGTTCCGCTTCCGCTCGCTCTCGTTCGGCGCGGCCGCCGTCGTGGCGCTCATTCACGACACGTGGACGACGCTCGGCCTCTGCTCGATCCTGAACCTCGAGATCTCGCTGACCGTCGTCGCGGCCTTCCTGACCCTGATCGGCTACTCGATGAACGACACGGTCGTCGTCTTCGACCGGATCCGCGAGAACCGCGAAAAGTCGAAGCGCACACCTCTCGTCGAGCTCGTGAACCACTCCATCAACCAGACGCTCTCGCGGACGGTACTCACGTCCGTCCTCACGTTCGTCGTCGTCGTCGTGCTCTTTTTCCTCGGCGGCGAGGTCCTGCGCGGATTCTCGTTCGTCATGATCATCGGCATCATCGTCGGGACGTACTCGTCGATCTTCATCGCCGCCCCGCTCGTGATCGTCTGGGAGGACTGGAAGCAGAAGCGCGCGACGCAGAAGCCGGCTTCCGCTCCGGCCCCCACGAAGCCCGGCAAGGCTGCGGCGGCGAAGGCGCGCTAAGCGCTAGCCCGCTTCGTTCGCCTCGGGGCCGAGGACGCCCTCCCACTTCGCGACGACCACCGCGGCGACGCAGTTGCCGGCGAGGTTGATGGACGTGCGGCCCATGTCCATCAGCTCGTCGACGGCGAGGATCATCGCGACGCCCGCCTCGCCCGGCAGGTCGAAGGATGCGCAGCCCGCCGCGATGATGACGAGCGACGCGCGCGGCACGGCGGCGACTCCCTTCGTCGTGAGCATGAAGACGAGGCACATGGAGACCTGCTCGAGGATCGAGAGGTGGCGGCCTGCGGCCTGCGCGATCGTGAGCGTCGCGAGGACGATGTACAGCGTCGAGCCGTCGAGGTTGAAGCTGTATCCCGCGGGTAGGACGAAGCCCGCCACGCTCTTCGGGACGCCGAACTCCACGATGCGCTCGAGAGCGCGGGGGAGGGCGGCCTCGGACGACGCGGTGGAGAACGCGATGAGGAAGGGCTCGCGGATCTTTCGGACGAAGCGTCTGACGGAGACGCCTGCGAGCTTCAGCGCCGGGACGAGGACGATCAGCGCGAAGACGACGAGCGCTGCGTAGAGCGATCCCACGAGCTTCGCGTAGCTCCCGAGCACCGTGATTCCGTGATGCGACACGGCGCCCGCCATCGCGCCGAAGACGCCGAGCGGCGTGAGCGCCATGACGTAGTCCGTGAGCTTGAAGAGCACCGCCACGGCCGCCTCGAAGAAGTCGACGAAGGGCTTCGCCTTCTCGGCGCCGACGTGCGCGGCCGCGATGCCGAGGAGCGTCGCGAAGATGACGATCTGGAGGATGTCCTGCTTCGCCATCGCCTCGATCACGTTCGACGGGAAGAGATGGAGGAGCGTCTCGACGAGCGTCTTCGGCTTCGCGAGGCCCATTTCGCCGGTCGCCGGGAGCTTCAGATCGAGGCCCGGCCTCACGACGTTCGCGAACACGAGGCCAATGACGAGCGCGATCGAGGTCGCGACCTCGAAATAGACGAGAGCCTTCACGCCCATGCGGCCGACGGCCTTCACGTCGCCCGTCTTTCCGATGCCGAGGACGATCGTCGCGAAGATGAGCGGCACGACGAGCATCTTGATGAGGCTGATGAACGCCTTCGACAGGAAACGGAACGTCTCGTAGGCCCAGGGGTACGTTTCGGCGGGCAGGTAATGTCCGAGCACGACGCCGAGGAAGAGCGCGTAGAAGATGAGTGCCGTCGAGGAGAGCCACGCGGGGCGCCGGGAGGGGGCGCCTGCGCTCACGCCTTCTCCGCGCCCGGGCTCCGGCGCGCCTTCCACGCTTCCCAGAGGATCGGGAGCGTCGAGATGAAGATGATCGCCAGGATGACGAGCGAGAAGTTCCGCTTGATGAGGGGGATGTTCCCGAAGAAGTAGCCCGAGAAGACGCAGATCGTGACCCACAGGAGCCCGCCGATCACGTTGTAAGAGAGGAAGACGCCGTAGTTCATNNGTCTTCTTGCCGTACTTCTCGTAGAACGCCTCGGTCTTCCGGAGGTGCTCCTGCTTGAGGAAGCGGATCGTGCCGTCGAACGCGCGCGGGCCGATCTTCTTCCCGATCCAGTAGTTCGCGGTGTCCCCGAGGACGGCGGCGAGAGCGAGCGACAGGAACAGCACCCACAGGTTGAGCGAGCCGAGCGCGGCGAGCGCCCCGGCCGTGAAGAGGAGGGAGTCGCCCGGCAGGAACGGCGTTACGACGAGGCCGGTCTCGCAGAAGACGATGGCGAAAAGGATGACATTCGTGAACGTCCCGTAGTCGCGGATGATCTCGTAAAGGTGCGTGTCGAGGTGCAGCAGGATGTCCACGAACTGCTTCAAGAGGTCCATCGGGGCTCCTTCGGTGGCGCGGAGATTAACCGGAAAGGCCCTGGAGCCGCGATAATGGGGCCGTGCTGCGCTTCGAGGACATCCTCGAGAAGGTCGAGTCCTACCACCCCGGCTTGGACGTGGACCTGCTGCGCCGCGCGTATGTCGTCTCGGCGCACGAGCACCGCAACCAGCTTCGCTCCTCGGGCGAGCCGTATCTCGTCCATCCGCTCGCGGTCGCGATGACGCTGGCCGAGATGAAGCTCGACGACGCGTCGATCGCCGCTGGGCTCCTCCACGACGTCCTCGAGGACACGACCGTCTCCAAGGAGCGCCTCGCCGGGCTCTTCGGCGCCGACGTCGCGCACCTCGTGGACGGCGTCACGAAGATCGGCAAGTACGCCTTCACTTCGCGCGAGGCCCAGCAGGCCGAGACGTTTCGCAAGATGCTCCTCGCGATGACGGGTGACCTGAGGGTCATCCTCGTCAAGCTCGCGGATCGCCTCCACAACATGCGCACGCTCGAGCACGTGCCGGAGCCGAAGCAGCGCGCGACGGCCTCCGAGACGATGGAGATCTACGCGCCGCTCGCGAACCGGCTCGGCATGGGCAAAATGAAAGGGGAGCTCGAAGACCTCTCCTTCCGCTTTCTTCACCCGGAGGAGTTCACGGCCCTGCGCGCGGCCGTGGACGAGCGGATTGCGGTTTCGGCGGCGAACGTCGAGAAGATTCGGCAGGAGCTCGTCGCAAAGACGAAAGCCATGGGCATCGAGGCCGAGATCACCGGGCGTGTGAAGCGCTATTGGTCGATCCGCCAAAAGCTCATCCGGCAGGCCATCCCGCTCGAGCAGCTTTACGACGTCCTCGCGTTCCGGGTTCTCGTGGACGCCGTGCCGGACTGCTATACGGTTCTCGGAATCGTCCACCAGGCCTGGCGCCCCGTGCCCGGACGCATCAAGGACTACATCGCGATGCCGAAGCGGAACTTCTACCAGTCGCTTCACACGACGCTCGTCCCCGAGGGCGCGCCGCCGTTCGAAGTGCAAATCCGCACGCGCGAGATGGACCTCATCGCCGAGAACGGCATCGCGGCCCATTGGAAGTACAAGGAAGGAAAGCTCGTGCGGACGGACGCGCGGCACGAGGAGCACGTCGGCGTCCTCCGGCAGATCCTCGAAACGACGAAGGACGTCTCCGATCCGCGCGAGTTCCTGTCGTCGCTGAGGATCGACCTTTACCCCGACGACGTTTACACCTTCAGCCCGAAGGGGGCGGTGTACGCCTTTCCCCGCGGCGCGACGCCGGTGGACTTCGCGTACCGCGTCCATACGGACGTCGGGCACCACTGCGTGGGCGCGCGCGTGAACGGCCGTCTCGTCCCGCTGAAGACGCCGCTCGCGAACGGCGACATCGTGGAGATCCTCACGGCGCCCGCGTCCCAGCCCTCGCGGGACTGGCTGTCGTTCGCCCTGACGTCACGCGCTCGCAACAAGATTCGCGCCTTCATTCACACTGGTGAGAAGGAGAAATCGATCGAGATCGGCCGGCGCCTTCTCGAGCGGGAGCTCAAGAAGTGGAAAAAGAGCCTCGTGAAGCTTCTCGAAGCACGGGCGTTCGACCCGTTGTTCGCCGATTTCGGGGCCGGCAAGGTCGACGATCTCATCGCGGACGTCGGGTACGGAAAGATCACGCCCCGGGCTCTCGTCGCCAGGCTGCTGCCCGAGACCGCGTCCGAGGCTGTTCCGCCCCCCCCGTCAAAGGTCTCGGCGATCTCCAGCGTCGTCCGGCGCGTCCTGCCGTTCGGAGCCGCCGCCGGGATCCGCGTCAAGGGCGAGAACGACCTGCTCGCGACGCTCGCCAGGTGCTGCCAGCCGGTGCCGGGTGACGACATCGTGGGCTACGTGACCCGGGGACGGGGCGTCTCCGTGCACGCCACAACCTGTCCGAACGTCCGCTCGCTGCTGTTCGACCCGAGTCGCGAAATTCCCGTGGAGTGGGAAGCGGCGAAGGGCGCCTCCGTGACCGTGGGCCTCGAGATCCATACGGAGGACCGCCAGGGGATGCTCGCGCACATCACGCGGGTTCTCTCGGCCGCGAACTCCAACATCCGGTCGATCGAGGCCCGCACGAGCCGAGACGGCAACGCGACGATCGAGGCCAGCGTCACCACCCCCGACCGTCGGCACCTCGAGCGGCTCCTCGTGTCCCTCCGGGCCCTGCCCGGCGTGACGGACGTGCGCCGCAAGCTGCGCGACTCGGATGCCGAAGTCGGCTGACATTCCCGAGCCGGACGGGATTGCTGATTTTCCGTGCTGTTTTTTGGAGCGGGCCGCGAGATGTGTTGAGGAACCGCTCCGCGAGAGGCGAACGCGGCTTCGCCTGTACGCCAAGGTTCACCACTCTCGCGATGGGGCGCACTTATAACAAATCCGTTGCACAGGAGCAAGGGAAATCGTTCGGGCCTAACAACTTGACACGGTCAAAGGGGGGCGACAAAATAAGCCGAGTCAATCCCTTTTCGCGTCAAGCCCCCGGGTGGACCGGGTCGAGGGAGGGCAACCCTATCGTGCTGTTCCGAAAGGCGAAGAACCTGGTCGGCCTCGATATCGGCTCGTCGGCTGTGAAGCTCGTCGAGTTGAAGGAGGGCAAGGAGGGGACATTCCGGCTCGTCAAGGCGGGCTTGGAGGTCCTTTCACCCGAGGCGATCGTCGATGGCGCGATCATGGACTCCTCCCTGGTCGTCGAGACGATCGCGCGGCTCCTCGCGTCCACCGGCGTGAAGAACACGAACGTGGCCGTCTCGGTGTCCGGCCATTCGGTCATCGTCAAGAAAATCATGCTGCCCACGATGCCGGAAGAGGAGCTCTCCGAATCCATCCGGTGGGAAGCCGAGCAGTACGTCCCATTCGATATCAACGACGTCTACCTCGACTATGTCGTTCTCGACCCCGGTGCCGTGGGCGAGACCATGGGTGTCCTTCTCGTGGCCGCCAAGAAGGAAAAAGTGGACGACTTCAAGAACGTCGTCACCCAGGCGGGGCGCACCCCTGCCCTCGTCGACGTGGACGCTTTCGCCCTTCAGAACTGCTATGAGGTCAACTACGGAGCCGACCCGGGCCGCGTGGTGGCGCTCGTGAACGTCGGGGCCTCGGTCATGAACGTGAACATCCTTGCGCAGGGGCAGACCGTTTTTTGGCGCGACATCACTTTCGGCGGAAACCAGTTCACGGACGCGCTTCAGAAGGCCTACTCGCTCAACTTCGAGCAGGCCGAGACCCTGAAGCGGGGTGAGCCGGTCGCCGGCCAGACCGCCCAGACCATTCAGCCCGTTCTCACGGGCGTTGCCGAGGACGCCGCGGCGGAGCTCCAGAAGACTCTGGACTTCTTCCAGGCCACCTCGGGCGCGGATCGCGTGGACTCGATCATGATCTCCGGCGGCGGCGCGAAGGCGGCCAACTTCGAGGACGTCCTGAAGGACAAGTTCGGCCTGCCGGTCGAGGTCATCAACCCCTTCCGGTCCATCTTCACCGACGACCGCGCGGTCGACGCCGCGTGGCTCTCCGAGGTGTCGCCATCGCTCGCGATCGCCGTCGGTCTCGGCGTCCGGAAGATCGGGGAGTAGCGGCATGATTCGCATCAACCTCCTCTCCGAAGCCCGGCCGCAGCGCAAGAAAAAGGGCGTTTCGGCTCTTGGCGGCGCCGGGCGGCTCAACACGCTCCTCATGGGAGGCGCGATCGGGCTCGCGGTTCTGGTCGGCATCGTCCATTACGCGGTGCTTCGCTCCCAGATCAAGGCCCAGGAAGAGAAGATCCGGATCGCCCAGGTCGAGGTCGCGCGCCTGGAGGCCGTCCTTAAGGAAGTGAAGGACTACGAGGCCAAGAAGACCCGCGTCCAGCGCAAGGTCGACCTCATCAACCAGCTGAAGCAGAACCAGCGCGGCCCCGTCCGCTTGATGGACGAGGTCTCCAAGGCGCTTCCCGACCTCGTCTGGCTCGAGCGGATGGATTACCACGGGAGCGCAATCTCCATCGACGGCAAGGCGTTCAACGCGAACGCGGTCGCCAACTTCGTCGCCAATCTCAGGCTCGTCCCGTCTTTCCAGGAGCCGAAGGTGGAATTCTCGGCGTGCAGCGGGTCTTCCGGCTCGGCGCTCTACTGCTTCAAAACGAACTTCGGATTCTCGAATCTCGATCGTACGCAGCCAGAGCCGGCTGGGGCTCCGAAGCCGGCCGAGCCCGCGAAGAAAGCCGACGCCTCCGGGTCCGCGAGCGCCCCCGCCCTCGCTTCCGCCCGGGTGGCCGTGGCGGGGATGTAGGGGGGAGAGCCATGGCCACGCTCGACCTCAAGCAGCTCGAAGGGAAGCCCTGGTACTACGGGCTCGGCATCGGCGTGGCGATCGCTCTCGCGCTCTACGCGGCCGCCTACTACCAGCTTCCGAACTTCAGCGAGATGAAGCAGACGCTGGAGAACAAGAAGAACGAGCTCGACCAGCTCAATCAGAAGATCACCCAGGGCCGGGCCGCCGAGCGCCGCCTGCCCCAGCTGCGCGAGGAAGTCCGCCGGACCGAGCTCGACCTGCAGCGCCTTCTTCAGATCCTGCCCACTGCCCGCAACGCCGAAGAGCTCATCAAGAAGATCCAGGCGCTCGCCGGGCAAGGAGAGTTCTTCCTCAAGAAGTGGGCGCCGAAGGAGTACATCAACAAGGATTTCTACGCGGAGTGGCCGATCGACCTGCAGGTCGACGGGACGTACCACAACCTCGCGCTCTTCTTCGAGAAGGTGGCGCGCTTCTCAAGGATCATCAACATCGAAGACCTCGTGATGGCCGGCTATCCGGACGCCGCCGGCGGACGCACGCTGGGCGCGAACTTCACGATGAAGACGTTCATCTACCTCGGCGACACGGAAGCAGCCACGCCGGCCGCGCCGGCCGCGCCGGCGCCGAAGAAGCCGGGCGGAGCCGCCGCTCCCAAGAAGGAAGGGATCGAGGGATGAACGCCCGCCGTCGCTTCCTCGCCTCTTTCGCCGTCGCCGCCCTGCTGGCCTCGAGCGGGCCCTCGGTCGCGCAGGCGCCGCCGAAGGCTTCCCCCACTCCGGTCGAGATGCCCGCCCCGGGCGCGACGGGCAGGGTCACCGAGCAGGATTTCATCCCGTCCGTCTATACCTACGAGGTCGGCGGCCGGCGCGACCCCTTCCGCTCGCTTCTCGTGCGCAACCCGTCCGAGAAGGATCGGGTGCGCCCGCCGGGTCTCGCGGGCGTCTTGGTGGACGAGCTCGAGCTGCAGGGCACGATCAAGATCAAACAAGGCTGGGTCGCGATGATGCGCGGTCCGGACAACAAGTCGCACCTCGTTCGCAAGGGGACCACGCTCTTTGACGGCGAGGTCGTCGAAGTGTCGGGATCGGAAGTGACGTTCCGGCAGAACGTGAACGATCCGACGAACCCGAAACCGTTCCGGGAAGTGGTCAAGGCGCTCACACTCCAGAAGAAGTCGTGACCGAAGGGATGTCCATGACGACGATGCTGATGGGCTCGGAGGACTCGAAGGGCACGGAAAGTCTCGTGCCGTCCGGGGGAGGTAGCATGCGACGAAACCGAAGGGGAGTCGCGTCCCGTTTCGCGGCGATCGCGCTGATCGTCCCCATGCTCGGCGGCTGCGCCTCGCGCAGCGACCGGATTGCTGCGGGAGATCCGTTCGCGCCCGGCTCGGCGCCCGCCACGCTCACCGGAGCCACACTCCTGACCGATGGAGAGACGCCGCGACTTCTTCTCACCGGCAACGGCCCTCTCGCGCCCACGCTCTACAACCGCGAGGGGTCGACGAAGGTCGTTGTTGACATCGCGAATGTGGTCGCGTCGCCCGGGTTCGAGCCCCCGCGCGCGGATGGTGTGATCCTCTCGAGCCTCGACATGAAGTCGTTCACGGAGCTGGGCAAGCCGCATATCCAGTTCCAGCTCACGGGGAGGTTGCCGCTCGAGCCCGCCATCACCTCCGAGTCCGGCTCGCCGGCCATGTCGATCGCGCTCGGAAAGGCCGCGCCCGCAACTGTCGCGACGGTGGTGGTCGCCGCCGCGACTCTGCCTCCCGCGGCGCCCGCGCAGGCACCGGAGCCGGCCCTGGCCGAGCCCACGGTGAAGGTCGAGGACGTTCCGCGAGCTGCGCCCATCGCGCACGTCGCGAGCGCCGCGCCCGAGGCTCCGGCGGCCATGAGCGCCTCCGCTGCCGCTCCGGCGGCCATGAGCGCCTCCGCTGCTTCTCCGGCAAGGCCCGCCCCGATCGCCGCCGGAGCGGACGCCCCGCCGAAGCCCGTTCGTCACGCCGCTTCGGGCCATCGCGCGACACGCCTGTCGGCGGTAAACGTCCGGCTTTCAGACGGAAAGCTCGTCGCGACGCTCGCCGGCAACGGAAACTTCACATACGAGACGTTTGCTCTCGAAAACCCGCCGCGCTACGTCGTGGACCTTCCGGGCGTCCTTCTCGCGACGCCGAAACGAGTGCAGGACGTCAAACACTCCGCCGTGAGCCGCGTGCGCGTCTCGCAGTTCAAGGGCGGAAGCGAACCCGTCACGCGGGTCGTGTTCGACCTCGCCTCGCCCGCCGAGCCCACGGCAAAAATTGCGCCCTCCGCGCTCGCTCTCACGTTCGGAAGGGCCTCCGCTCCGGCGGCGACCATGAGCGCCTCCGCTGACGCTTCGGCGGTGAGCGCGGCTCCGGCCGCGGCTCCTGAGCCGAAGCCCGCGCCCGCGGCCGTGCGGGCAACGCCCGAGAGGATCGCCGAAGCCCAGCCGGTGCCGGCGGCCGGCTCCTACGAGAAGCACGAGATCGACGATCCGAAAGAGCCGGTCGTGCGCGGAGGGCGCGTCCTCGACCTCACGACATCTCCCGCGGCCGTCGTCGCAGCCCGGCCAGCGGCGCCTGCCGAGGAGGCGAAGGCCGCGTCCCCGGCTCCCGCCGTCTCGGCGCCCACCGACACCTTGAACGCGGCTCCAGCCCCGAAGGCCGACGCGCCGCGCCTCGTGCAGGCCTCGCCCGAGGTTCACGAGGTCAAGACCCCGCCTGTGGCGCTCGTGAAGCCGGCCTCCGCTGAGCCGCGCTGGGGAAAAAGCGCGACGGCCGGGGACAAGGCCCTGATCGAGGCTGCCGAAGCGCTTCTCGTCCAGCAGGACAGCTCCTCGCGCCCGCACGAGATCGCGAATCCCTACGAGGCGCGCACTCTCGGCGCCGGCGACAAGCAGTACACGGGCGAACCGATCACGCTCAACCTGAAAGACGCGGACATCAAGGACACACTCCAGCGGTTTAGCGAGCTGACGCAGCTGAACATCGTCCTCGACCCGGACGTCCGTGGGACGGTCACCGTCAGCCTGCAGGACATTCCGTGGGACCAGGCCCTCGAGTTGATCCTCAAGATCAACCAGCTCGGCTATGTGCTCGAGGGAAACATCATGCGCATCGCCTCCACGAACAAGCTGACGCAGGAGGAGAACTCGCGGCTCCAGTTCATCCAGGCGCAGGACAAGAACCGCCCCCTCCGCACGGTGCTCCAGAAGATCTCCTACTCGAACGCCACAGAGATGGCGGCCACGGCACGCAAGGTCATGTCGTCGCGCGGTGACATCTTCATCGACACGCGTTCGAACACCCTCGTCATCAAAGAGCTGCCCGATTACCTCCCGACCGTCCTCGATCTCATCAAAAACCTCGACATCGCGAGTCCGCAGGTCATGATCGAGGCGCGGATCGTCGAGGCGAACCGCACGTGGTCGAACTCGATCGGCGTCGTGTGGGGCTTCAACGGCGTCGCGGGCGCCGCGACGGGCAACACGACGGGCCTCGTGTTCCCGAACTCGGGCTCCGTCGCCGGTAACGTCTCGCTCCCGAGCGGCGCGCCCCAGGTCCTCCAGCTCTCGCTCGCGAACGTCCTCAACACGTTCAATCTCGACGCGGAGATCCACGCGGCCGAGTCGCGTGGTCTCGTCAAGGTCATCTCCACGCCGAAAATCCAGACGCAGACCGGCGAGCTGGCGTCGATCCAGTCGGGCTTCCAGATCCCGGTCCAGACGACCGTCAACAATACGACCTCGGTCCTCTACATCAACGCGACGCTCCGATTGGACGTCACACCACAGATCACGAACGAAGGCACCGTCATCATGGACGTCACGATCCAGAAGCGCGAGCCGGCGGTCGGCATCAACATCGCGGGAGGCCAGAACATCCCGCTCACGACGCGCGACGCCAAGACGCGACTCATGGTGCGCGACGGCGGCACCGCCGTGATCGGCGGCATCTTCAAGATCACCACGAACGACTCGCAGTCGATGATCCCGGGCCTCTGGAAGATTCCGATCCTCGGTAACCTGTTCCGGAGTCGTGACGTGAGCGAGACGACGGATGAGCTCATGATTTTCATCACGCCGCGGATCATTCGCTGAGGAGGGAACGATGAGAAAACTCCCCTTCCCCCTCTCCTCAGTTCTGGCCGCCCTCGCCGTAGCCGCGCTCCCAGGCTGCTCGACGAACACGCAGGGCGACAGCGCCTCGCCGGTGTTCCTCGTGGGAGACTTCACGACGCCACCTGTCAGCGTTTGCGTGAACTCGTTGACCCCGCTCACGATCACGACGACGACGGTCCAGAATCGACTCAAGAACCCGAACGTGACCTCGCTCCAGTTTCTCGACGTACAGGTCGAGAAGTACACCGTCGTCTGGAGGCGCATCGACGGCGGGACGATCGCCTCGCCGACGCAGGACTTCGCCGGCGGTTTCCTCGTGCCGCCGAACGGATCGACGGCGCTCACCGACTACCCGTATATGTCGGCGGACAGCCTCCTCCGGCCACCGCTCGACCAGCTCTTTCCGTTCAACGGCGGGATCGATAAGGAGACGGGCCGTGCGGAGATTCGCGAGGCCGGAAACGTGACGTGGTACGGCCACACGCTTTCGGGCCAGCCGGTCACCTCCGACGTCGCCACATTCGACATGATCTTCCAATACTGCGCGTCCGCGGGACGCGTCGAGCCAAAGCGTGCCCAGTGACGAGGTGACATCCATGCGACGTTTCCAGATTCCGTGCGCCGCGTTGGTGGCGGGCCTTGCCGTCCTTTTGAGCGGCTGCTCCGGCGAGACGCCCACAGCGCCCGCGCCTTCACCCGGATCCGGCGCTGGAGGCACCGGGCCGTGCACGACTCTCGTGTCGATGTCGGACACGGCCGACAACCCGTTCGTTGGTTTCGGCTCCATCGTGCGGGCCACGGTGACGAAGGCCGGAGTCCCCGTACCCGATGGCGGCTCCGTGCAGTTCACGACCGACCTCGGCGGGTCTTTCTTCGCGGAGAACGGCCTCCAGACGATCTCGAAGACGACAAGCGGCGGCGTCGCCGACGTGACCGTGGGCTCGGCTAACGCCGGCACGGCGCACGTGGTCGCGGTCTTCGGCTGCGCAAAGGCCGAGAAAGACATTCAGTTCGTGGGCGTTCCCGACACCGGACCGTTCATCTCTTCCTTCTCGCCGACGACGGGCTCGTGCGCCGGCGGAGACCTGATCACGATTCTCGGCGGCAAGTTTGGAACCGGTGCGAACGTCAGCATCGTCGTCACCTTCGGCGGCGTACCGGGCTCGCTCGTGTCCGCAAGCAACACCCAGATCACGGTGAGGTCTCCCGCGCGGGCGCTCAAGAATCCGGCCGTGCCCGAGACCGTTCCTCTCGTCGTCAGCGTGAACGGCACGCTCTCGCAGCCCGTGTCATTCACTTACGTGTGCATCTCCCCCGACCTGAAGATCTTCCTTTCGTCGATCAACCCGACCGCCGGCTCTCCGGCGGGCGGCGACATCGTGCAGATCAACGGTGGCCACTTCGGAACCACGATCGCGACGACGCAGGTCACGTTCTGCGGCGCGCCCGCGACGATCACCGTGCAGACGGACAACCAGATCACCGTGTCGACGCCCATGCACCATCTCGTGAACGCGGCCATCTCCGAGACGTGCGACGTCTCGGTCACGCGCGACATCGGCCTCGTTTCCCAGAATTCGGCGACGCTCCCGCAAGCTTTCACGTATCGCGGCAACGGGTCCGGCACGACCTGCAACACGGACCCGACCTTCTTCATCTCGAACCTCACGCCGAACACCGGCCCGCCCGACGGCGGCACGTCCGTCACCCTGACGGGCAGCGGATTCGGGACGACGGCCTCCCTCATGAGGGTCGACTTCGGAGGCACGCCCGCGACGATCGTCGGGATCACGAACACCTCGCTTCAGGTNNAGCGCTGCGCGCGCGTCGTCAGCGGCTTCACATACACGGCGGTGCCTCTCACGCCGACGATTTACTCGGTGTCGCCGACGACGGGACCGAACGACTCCTCGACGCGCGTCTCGATCTTCGGGACCGGCTTCCAGTTCCCGATGCAGGTGTTCCTGACGGGCGGGACGTGCGGCGCGCAGCTCGTCGAGGCCCAGGTCTCGAGCATCACGCTCAACACGATCGTCTTCGCGACGCCGATCGCCGTCGGCGGCAACGTCTGCCTCTCGAGCCAGCTCGTGGACATCGTCATCAAGAACCCGTCGACGGG
>PLZI01000003.1 GCA_003152095.1 Acidobacteriota bacterium
AAGAGTCGAATCAAGCCGAGCATGCTGAGAGGATACGGGGCGAGAATGAATCAGAGGAGGTCGGCCCTTGGGGCGCAGGAACCTCAATCGGCTGAGGCACCTGTGCCCCCATTCGGACACCTTATGGGATTCTGGCGAGGCACACCCCCGGCAATTCCCATTGCCGCCCTACATCTCCCCCGCGAACTTGAGATGCCGTCGCGGTTAACAGATGCCCCGCGATGTAGGGCCGCAATGGGAACTTCGGCGGTGCTGAAGAAGGCACTCACCGAGAAGAAGAACCTCCTCTAGTCGCCGCCCGAAGAGAGGCTGACGAAGTACCTCGCCGAATCCAACCGTTCTTCGGGAAGGAGGGCGTCGGCCTCCTCGCCCCGTGACCTCCCTCCGCCTCCCGCGGGACTAGAATTCGAGGCGGCTCTCCAGGGAGGGCCGATCGAGGGAAAGTTGATCCGCCGTGCGCGTCTCGCGAGGCTCGGGCTCCTCATCGGAGGCTTGGCGATGACGGGCCCCGGCGGGGGAACGCCGGTGGCGACGACGCCCGCCGGGACGGTCCGGCCCCCCGCCCTCGCCGGCTCCTGGTATCCCGGCTCTTCGGCCCTCCTCCTCGCGACCGCGCGGAACCTGATGCGCCAGGCCTCGGCGGCGCCGATGCCGTATGGCCGTCCCGTCGCCCTCGCCGTCCCGCACGCCGGCTGGGTCTATTCGGGGGCGGTCGCCGCGGCGGCCTTCCGGATCCTGAAGCCGGGCTCCTTCACGCGCGTCGTCGTGATGGCCCCCTCGCACCACATGCCCTTTGCGGGCTACGCCCTCGAGGACGCCGCGGCCTACCGGACTCCGCTCGGCGAGATCCCGCTCGCGCGCGCCGCCCTCCGCGACCTCGAGGCACCCAGCCTCGCACGCGTCGTTCCTGGCGCGACGGGACCCGAGCACGCCGTCGAGATCGAGCTCCCGTTCCTGCAGGCGGCGCTCGGCCCGTTCACCCTCGTCCCGATCCTCGCCGGGCGCGTCGACGCCGCGGACGAGAAGGCCTTCGCCGAGAAGCTCGCGCGGCTCGACGACGGCAAGACGCTCTTCGTCTTCTCGTCGGACCTCACGCACTACGGGCCGCGCTTCGGCTACATGCCGTTCGGGCCGACGGCCGGGGCGCGCGCGAGGATCCGCGAGCTCGACGACTCGGCGATCGGTCTCCTCCGGCGGCTCGACGCGGAGGGGTGGCGGAGCTTCGTCCGCGAGAAGGAGGCGACGATCTGCGGGGAGGCGGGGCTCGTCACGATGCTCGAGCTCCTCCGGCGGATCGCTCCCGCAGCGAAGGCGACGCTCCTCGCGCACTGGGCCTCGGGCGAGATTCCGGGCGTCCTCGACGACAGCTCCGTCGACTACGCCTCGCTCTCGTTCGCGCGCGAGGAGGGGTCCGTCGGGGAGCCGATAAACGCGCCGCCGCGGATCGCCGCGGTGGCGGCGGGCGACCCGCCGGTGACGGAGGCCGTCGGACACGCGCTCGTCCGGGTCGCGCGCGGGGCGCTCGATGCCGACCTCCGCGGCGACACGGCCCCTCTCGACGCCGCCCTCCGCGAGCTCGCCGAAGGGCGCGCCTCCCTCCCCCTCCAGGCGGTCTTCGTGACGCTGAAGCGAAAGGACCCCGCCGCGATCATGCGGCTCGGCGAGCTGCGCGGCTGCATCGGGCAGGTCGTCCCGACCTACCCGCTCGAACTCGCCGTCGTGAAGTCGGCCCTCGACGCGGCCTTGGGCGACCCGCGCTTCTCCGAGGTGAAAGCGCGGGAGCTGCCAGGGCTCTCGGTCGAGGTGACCGTCCTCTCGCCGATCGTCCCGATCGGCTCGTGGAAAGAGATCCGGATCGGGACGCACGGGATCGTCCTCGAGAAGGGGGCGCACCGCGCGCTCTTCCTCCCGCAGGTCGCCCCGGAGCAGGGGTGGACGGTCGAGGAGACGCTCGACGCCCTGGCCGAGAAGGCGGGACTCTCCCGCGGGGACTGGAGGAGCGACGCGACCTTCTCCGTCTTCACCGGGCAGGTCTTCCACGAGGAGGCGGCCGGGGCGGGCCCGCTCCCGAAACGATGAAGACGCGCCGCGAGCTCCTCGTCTCGGCCCTCGCCGCGGCCGGAGCGGCAGCGACGGAACGACTCGCGCGCGCCTCGGGCCTCCAGCTCCAGAACGAGGACCGCGCACCGGCGGTGCGGACACTGGCGGCACCCGCTCACGCCCTCGCCGGGCAGCCGGCCCGCTGGTGGTCGCCGCTCCCCGACCAGCAGGTCGCCTGCGGCCTCTGCTTCCGCGGCTGCAAGATCCCGGAGGGGGAGCGCGGCGCGTGCGGCGTCCGCGAGAACCGGGGCGGCCAGCTGAAGACGCTCGTCCACTCCCGCCCCGTCGCGCTCAACCTCGACCCGATCGAGAAGAAACCGTTCTTCCACGTCCTCCCCGGGACCTTGGCGCTCTCTCTCGGGACCGCTGGCTGCAACTACAACTGCCGCTGGTGCCAGAACTGGGAGATCTCGCAGTCGCGCCCGGAGGAGATCCCCGCACCGACGCTGACGCCCGATGAGATCGCCGCGCTCGCCCGGAAGAGGGGGGCTCCCCTCGTCGCCTGCACGTACTCGGAGCCGACGGTTTTCTCCGAGTACGTCCTCGACATCGCCGTCGCGGCGCGGAAGGCGGGGCTGAGAACGGTCGTCGTCTCGAACGGCTCGATCCGAGAGGAGCCGCTCCGCGAACTCTGCCCGGTCCTCGCCGCGTACAAGGTCGACCTGAAGGCCTTCTCGGAGAAGACCTACCGCGAGATGTGCAGCGGCGAGCTGAAGGCGGTCCTGGGCACGCTCCGGAGGCTCGCGAGGGCGAAGCTCTGGACCGAGGTCGTCACGCTCCTCATCCCGACGATCAACGACTCCGAGGCCGAGGTCCGCTCCCTTGCGCGCTTCGTGAGGGACGAGGTGGGGCGCGAGACGCCCCTGCACTTCACGCGCTTCCACCCGACCTACCGGCTGACGAACCTGCCGCCGACGCCCGTCGCGACGCTCGAGAAGGCGCGGGAGATCGCGCTCGCCGAGGGGCTCCCGTTCGCCTACCTCGGGAACGTCCCCGGCCACCCGGGTGAGTCGACGTACTGTCCCGGCTGCAAGGCGCGGCTGATCCACCGCGTCGGGATGGCGACCGTCGAGAACCGGCTCATGAAGGGGGCCTGCCCCGACTGCGGCCGCGCGATCCCGGGCGTCTGGAGCTGAAGATTATCGGGGGCGCGCCGCCCCGAGGGCCGCGAGGAGGACGACCGCGGCGGCGAGGAGGCCGGTGGCCGTCATCCCGAGCGCGGGGACGAGCGCGACGCCCGAAAGGAGAGCCGCGATGGCCGCCCCGAGATGGTCGGCCGCCTCGAACGCCGCGGCTGAAGCGCCCACGCCCCGTCCCTCGCCGAGGAGGACGGCGGTCGCGAAGGGGAAGAGCGACCCCGTGGCCGCGCCGGTGGCGAGGAGGAGGAGGGCGTGCGCGCCGAAGGCGGCCGCCAGCGGCGCGGAGGAGAGGCGCGCGAGCGCGGGGAGGGCGAGGGCGACGGCGGCGAAAGCTCCGGCGACTGCCAGGAGTGGGACGAAAAGGCCGCGGCGCGGCGGCGCGGGGTGCGCGGCGACGAGCCGGCGCGCCGCGGCCGCCCCGAGGGCGAGGCCGAGCATGAACGCTGCGGTCAGCGCCCCGCGCGCGCCGTAG
>PLZI01000087.1 GCA_003152095.1 Acidobacteriota bacterium
ACATCGCGCTCTTTCTGGCCGCGGATCTCGGCGGCGCGCCCCTGGCCCTCGGAGCGGCTCCTCTCGGCGATGCGCTTGCGCTCCGAGATCATCCGCTCGAAGACCTTCTTCTGCACGCTCTCCACGTAGTTGATGCGCTTGAACCTCACGTCCACCAACTCGATCCCGAACTCGGGCGTGATCTTGGCGGCCTTGTCGAGGATGATCTTCGCGATCCCGGCGCGGCCGCTGCTCACATTTGCCATAGCCTCGGCCGCTCCGATCCCTGCCAGGTCCTCCGTCACCTGGAAGGTCCGGTTGGTCGAGCGGACGAGCTCGATCAGATCGAAGGAGGCGATGGCGTTCCGCGTCTCGCCGTCCACGATGTCGTCGAGGCGGCTCTGCCCGCCCCGCTCGTCGCGCACAGCCTGGTAGAACCGCAGCGGGTCGGCGATGCGCCAGCGGGCATACGAGGCGACCCAGATGTACTTCTTGTCCTTGGTCGGGATCTCATTCGGGTTTCCGTCATACTCGAGCCAGCGCTTGTCGAACCGGTGCACTTCCTGGACGAGCGGCACCTTGAGGTGCAGGCCGGGGTCTTTCACGACGCCGCCCACCGGTTTTCCGAACTGGGTGAGGATCGCCTGCTCGGTCTCGGAGAGCGTGTAGACCGACGAGAAAAGGAGAGCAATCGCCGCCACCGCCCCCACCGCCCCTACGACGATGCCGAGCCGCTTCACGGCTTCACCTCCTTGCGCTCGCCCTCGAGCTGGAGGAGCGGGAGGATGCCTCGCGCGCTTTCGTCGAGAATCACCTTCCGACCCACCTTCGGCAGAATCGCGCTCAGGGTTTCGAGGTAGATGCGCCGGCGCGTTACAGCGGGCGCCTTCTGGTACTCCTCGTGCAGCGCATTGAAGCGCTTGGCGTCCCCTTCGGCGTTGTTGACGCGCTCGAGCGCGTAGCCCTCGGCCGCCCGGACGGCCTGTTCGGCCTCTCCCTTGGCCCGCGGAACCGCCTTGTTGTAGTCGGCCCAGGCGTCGTTGATGGCGCGCTCTTTCTCCTGGATGGCCTGGTTGACCTCGTTGAACGCCGGCTTCACCTCGGTGGGAGGGTTCACGTCCTGGAGGACGAGCTGCTGGACCTCGATGCCGATCCCGTACATCTCACACAGCCGCTGCAGCTCCGCCTTGGCCTGAAGCGCGATCATCTCGCGTCCGATGGTCAAGACCTCGTCCACGCTGTGATCGCCCACGACCTGGCGCATGGCCGCCTCGGACATGTACCGGAACGTCTCGGGGACATCGCGCACGCGAAACAGGTACGCCCCCGGATCCTTGATCCGGTACTGGACGATCCACTCGACCACCGCGACGTTGAGGTCTCCCGTGAGCATTTCCGCCTCGGCGCTGGTCTGGGGCGAGGGAGGCGCATAGGTGGTCTGCGCCGCCGCCCGCACGGTCCGAAACCCGAACTCCATCTTGAGCTGGCGCTGGACCGGCACCTTGGTGGCCTGCTCCACCCCGAACGGGATCTTGAGGTGAGGGCCCGGCTCGGTGGTCCGCGCGAACTTGCCGAAGCGCTGGACCACCGCCACCTCGTCCGGTTCGACCTGGTAGTACCCCGTCACGATCCCGAGCAGGGCCGCCGCGACGCCCAGTATGAGGAGCGCCCCGCCTCGCGGGATCCGTGGGATCCGCGGTATTTGCGGCATCGGCGGGAGCTCGATCCGCTTGCCGCCACCCAGATCCACGCTCCATCCACGATTCTCCATGTCCGTTTCCTTTCAGCCCCGCCAAGGCAGCGCGCCTTCGGAACAATCTACACCCGCCTCGCGCCGCCGCCGTCCGCCGCGAAGGGGGGCCCGGTTGAGAACCCGTCGCGCCGAGAAGCGTAGAATTGACGCCTTATGGGACTCCGACCGAACGGCACGGCCACCATCTCCTTCGGCCTCGTCTCGATCCCGGTGAACCTGTTTTCGGCGAGCGAGTCGAAGGCCGCGATCTCCTTCAACATGCTGCACGACGAGGACCACGCGCGCGTGAAGCAGCAGCTCGTCTGCACCAAGGACGGCGAGACCGTGGAGCGCGACCACATCGTCAAGGGCTACGAGTTCGAGAAGGGCCAGTACGTCGTCTTCACGCCCGAGGAGCTGAAGGCCATCGAGGAGCAGTCGAACCAGATCATGGAGATCACCGAGTTCGTCCCGCTCGCGAAGATCGACCCCGTCTACTTCGACAAGGGCTACTACCTGTCGCCTGGCAAGGGCGGCGACAAAGCTTACCGCCTCCTTGCGAAGGCCATGACGGAAACGGGCCGCTGCGGCCTCGCGAAATACGCGGCTCGCGGCAAGCAGTACCTCGTCGTCGTGAGACCCGTGACCGGCCACGAGGGCGGACTCATGATGCAGCAGCTCAACTACGCTGACGAGATTCGCTCCTTCGCCGACGTGGAAATCCCCGAGGGCGACGTGAAGGACGCCGAGCTGAAGCTTGCGATCATGCTCACGGACCAGATCGCGACGGACGAGTTCCATCCCGAGAACTACAAGGACGAGGTCAAAGAGCGCGTCGAGGCGTTGATCCGCCAGAAGATCGACGGGCAGGAGATCTCGGAGGTGAAGCCCGAGGCGCCGAAAACGCAGGTCATCGACCTCATGGAGGCCCTGAAGGCCAGTCTCGCGGCGCGCGGCGGCCGCCGCAAGGAAGCCGCCTCGGCGCCGGCGAAGCCGGAGCGCAAGCCTGCCGTGCACGCTCTCCGGGAGGAGCTCGCCCAGAAGGCCACGCTTCGTGTCGTCGGAAACGGAAAGAAGAGCCGTTAAGGGCTACTCCGTCGCCGACGCCGCCGCGATGCTGGGGGTCTCTCTCGCACGCGTGAAGGCGTGGGCGGAATGGCTGGACCTCGAAGTCTCCCCCGCCCTGCGTTTCGGCTTTCAGGACCTCGTCCTCCTCCGCACCGCTCAGGGACTCGCCGAGGCGAGAGTCCCCGCCGCCTCGGTGAAGCGGGCGCTCCGGAAGCTGCGCGGTCAGCTTCCCGCGGGCCGGCCCCTCACGGGCGTGCGCATCGCGGCCGAGGGCAGAAGGGTCGTCGTGCGGGACGGCGCTGCGACGTGGAACCCAGAATCCGGGCAGACGCTCTTCGACTTCACCGTGGCCGATCTCGCCACCGCCGCCGCCCCGCATGCGAAACGCGCGGCCGAGGAAGCGCGCCAGGACGGCGAAAGGCTCAGCGCCGAGGACTGGTACCGCCTGGGCTGCGACGTGGAAGCCTCCTCCCCCGCCGACGCGCGGGACGCCTACCGGCGCGCCGTCGAGCTCGAGCCGCATCACGCCGACGCGCACGTGAACCTCGGCCGCCTCCTCCACGAGGAGGGCAAGACCGGCGCGGCCGAAGTGCACTATCGCATCGCGCTCACGTCGAAGCCGAAGCACGCCGCGGCCGCGTTCAACCTCGGCGTCGCGCTCGAGGACCGCGGCCACCTGCGCGAAGCCGCAGCCGCGTACGAGCGCGCGCTCGCGTCGGACCCCAAAATGGCCGACGCGCATTACAACGTGGCCCTCCTTTACGAGCGAGCCGGAAACAAGGCCGCGGCGATCCGGCACTTCAAGGCCTGCCGGAACCTGGCCGACCCGCGCTGAGCCGACTTGGCCGCGAACGTCGAACGCCTCTAGCGCCAGCCTTCTCCCACTCGGCCCGTCACAGCTTTAGCCAGTCCCCGAGCTTGTCGAGGTTGAAGCTGACCCCAGCCCGAAGTGCTCTCTTGTATGAGGAGCTAGACTCAGGGGCTCCCGTAGCCGTGACTCCATCCTGCTTTGTCCATACGTAGGCCCCGAACACCTGGAACAGCTCCAGCGGCATGCCACCCAGTTCCATTCGCGGCGGCCGAAAGCCCAGGCCGAATCCGAAGGCGTCCGAAGGGCGACTACTTAGCTTGATAAATCCCTTCAGGACAAAACTCGACCAGCCTACAGATCGAGGCTTCGTCAGAATGTCGCCGAAGGCGACGTCGAATCCCAGGAACACAACTGTCGGCGTCGTCTGCGGCTGTAACGTTCCGGAGGCGCTGTCGTACACAAGGTCGGACGTCTTCGTCACAGGCAGGTCCAGAGACAGAAACAGCAACTCAACCGGACCCGTCGCAATCGTCAAGGTTCGCTGAACGCAATCACCGTTCTTGCAGCTATCTTCGGCTATCGTCGTGGGCTCGTCCCTCATGCGAACGCTACGAGCACCGATCGTGACGGTGGCCCGCCGCTCCTTCAGAGTGATCTGCTGCGCTACTACCTGGATCGTCGGCTCCTCCTTTCTCTCTGCTACCCCCTCCTCCGCAATCTTCTTCGTGACGGTCGTAACGAGCTTTTCGAGATCCTGCGCAAGCTGCGTGAGGCGCTTCGTTTCTTTAACTACCGAAACGGGTACGTGCTCGTCTGAATAGTCCGCGAGAAGGATCAGCAGAACGTGGTCGTCAGCGTGCGACACCATCCGCGTCGGGTCCGCGGCAAGCGGAAGCGATGTCAACGCCGTCAGGACGCGAGTTTCATTCGGAAGAGTTCCAGCTTTCGAAAACTCATCAAGGGTGGTTTTGACCTCGCGCAGCTTTTCGGGCTCTGGCGCGGCACTGACCCATATAACACCGGGAAACTCGGGCCACCTCGAGCGCCTGCCTTCAAGTGCAACGTCGTTCTTGCCGCCCTTGGTAAGGTCGATTACAACGACGCTCTTGACCGGAGGCTGGTCAGCTGCGACCGGAACCGCGAAACCGACTACGAGAGCGATAACTAACGCGAAAAGCGAAGATGACGTGATTAGGACTCTCACGAAGCTTTCACGCATAGACACGACTCCTGTTAATGCAACCGGCCTCGCAACTCGCGGTGCGTCGGCTGGTGCCTGTTGAGCCTTTAGCGAGCACCTTCCCGCCGGCGCCGCATGGACGCCGGCCTACCTCGTGACCACGTTAGTCCCCACCACGGCACCGGCTAGCACCAGCGAGTTTATTGCCGCCAAGAAAATCGCCTGAAGAACGGTGCCCGGATTTACGGTCGCTTTGCCTTTGTGGTCCGTCTTGAGGCCCTCCCATGAAATGACAACTGAGATGCCGGCCCAGAGAAAGGCGCACACATAGGGGACCCAGAGTGTGGATAATCGCGGATCCAGGATCTGTAGAGCGCGCCAAGCGGCGGTGATCGCCCCTGTCATTGCCGCGAAGTTTGCAAAGGATTGAACGGTCAAGAAATCACTGACCGCTGGCTTGTCGCTAGTGCCGCGAGATGCATCCAAGGGCGAGGTTGGGGAGGTAGTGGTGCCGAAGACGTTCATGATTGCCAGTACCATTTGAGCCTCCGTCTAGGGTCGTTGTCATGCGACACGGCTTTCACGCGAGGTGAAGAGTCGGCCTCAGATCAAAGAGGTAGGGCTGTAAGCAGTTCATCCGAGCAGTGGGTGGCGAGGCAATCTGGTCGGTAACGGTGTCTACTTTTTCAAGGGATACGGCATCACTTGAACTTCAGGATCGATGGAAATCGACTTTTTGCCTTTGGGGGTGACGACGACGTTGTATTGGAAGGCTTTGCCTTTGTAATCTGGGTTTACGACGATGTCTGAGAGAACATGGGTCTTGGACGTTGCATAGTCGTGATCTTTCTGGAATGGGTCGTGATGGTTTGTTTTGGACGTGATTGAGTCGATAGTCCCTTCGCCGTGGAGGAACCAGTGGACGCGAGTGTGTTGTTCGATTGAAACCTGGACGGCCTCTGGAGAAACCGTCAACGTGGTTCCATTAATGTAGATACAGACAGGTTTTTCGTCGTTCAGGTCGTGATTGAGGTGGGCCATGCGAAACCTCCTTATTTGGGCTTCTCAGCGGCTCCGCCTGCGCCGGAGAGGAGCCGCTGGAAGCGGGTGTCATTTCGAAGAGTCGAGAACTCGGGATCGGCGCGGATCTCGACCGTTCCATAGCCTCGCTCGACGGCTCGGGCGAGGAGGCGAAGGGATTCATCGCGGCGGCCGAGGATGAGGGTGACGACGGCCGCCCTGTGAAGGACAGATTCGTTCTCCGGATCGAGCAACACTGCGCGCTCCGAGAACGCCGCAGCCTCGTCCCGGCGGCCGACGCGCGCATAGCAGAGGGCGAGGAGCCCCATGGCGCCGGTGTCGCGAGGGTTGACGTGGAGGACGCCCTCGGCGAGCGGGATCGAGGTCTCGTAAGCCTGCCGCGCCTTCTCAGTCTGGCCCGGCGTCCACGTCAGGGAGTCCCCGAGAAAGACGTGGTTCCGGTAATCGCCCGGCGCCAGCGTGATGGCCTTCCCAAAAGACGCCGACGCTTCGGGAAAGTCGCCCAGCAAGTATCGGCACGTCCCCAGGTTCGAATAGGCGAGGGCGCTCGGCTTGATCTCGATCGACTCCTTCAGCGCTTCGATGGCTTTGTCGAAGCGTCCCTGGCGGATCTCGACGGCGCCGAGGCTGTAGTAGAGGCCGTACACGCCCGGGTTCAGCTTGATCGCTCGCTGGTACTCGCCGGCGGCCTCCTCGTAACGGCTCCGGTGAAAGAGGAACCCGCCGAAGCTCATGTGGCTGGCCCACGACGTGGGGCGCATCTCGACGAGGCGCCGCCAAGTCGCTTCGGATCCGCCGAAGTCCCCGGCGCTCTCAAGCGCGCCCGCGAGCATCGCCACGGCCTCCGGATTTCCGGGCTCTTTCTCCAGGACCTTCCGGAGGATGGGTAACGCCTCCGCCGGCCGGCCCGTCGCCCTGAGAACCCGAGCGACCGTGATCTGCGCCTCGGGGAGATCGGGGTCGAGCCGGGCGGCCCGCTCGGCGGCTCCTTTCGCCCGTTCGGCGAGAAGGGGGTCCTTCGAGAGGTTGAAGGACGAGAGGTAAGCCCGGCTCAGCGCCGCCTGGACGATTGCCGAGCTGTCTTGCCCGGGGATCTTCTCCAGGATCTCGGCCGCCTTTCGGAGCAGAGCAGGATCGTCGGTCCGCTCGAGGCAGCCGAGGGCGACGACGTAGTCGCCCTGAGAGGGACCACGCGCGATTTCCTCGTGGGGCGGCGGGCCGCTTCCCGCAGCGAGCCCGAGCTCGAGCGAACCGCAAATCCTCGCGAAAAGCTCGTTCTCCAGCCGGAACCAGTCGCTCTCGAGACCCGTCACCTCCCCGGCGTCGATCTGGACGGGGGACGTCGCGAGGGCGAGCGAGTACGAGAGCTGGACCTGGTCGCCGCTCTTGCGCGCGCTCGGGGCGAGGATCAGGTTCGCGCCGGTGTCGCGCGCCACCTTCGCCGCGTCCGTCTCGAGGCGGGCGGCCGCGGGCAGCATAATCGACACCCCGGAGACCCGCTGCAGCTTCGACCGCAGGCTCACCGAAAAGCCGTCGCAAAGTTGCCGGCCGTCGCTTCGGCCCGTGAAATCGGCGGCGGGGAGGACGGCGAGAAGCTTCGTGGACGGGAGCGCCCGGCCGGCGCGGTCGCGGAGGGCGAGCCACGTGATCCCGGCCGCGACGACGAGCAGCACAGAACCGCCGCTGGCGAAGCGAAGGGACCGGCGGCGGACGCGCGGAGAGGACACCGCAGCCATGGGAAGAAGCGGGGTCTGCCCCGTCCTGACGAGATCGATCTGCTTCCGCGCGTGGGCGAGGTCGGGGAGTCGCTCGTCGACCCGTTTCGCGAGGCAGGCCTTCAGGAGCTCGACGACGGGGGGGGGCGTGTCGGGCGGAAGAGCGTTCCAGTCGGGCTCGCGGTCGAGAATGGCGACGAGGACGTCGGAGGCGGTCGGCCCGTGGAATGCCTTCTTCCCGGTCAGCATCTCGAAGACGAGGCAGCCAAACGCCCAGACGTCGCTTCGGGTGTCGAGCTCCGCGCCGCGCGCCTGCTCCGGCGACATGTAAGGCGCCGTGCCGAGGATGACCCCCTTCTGCGAGGCGCCGGCCTCGAGCGTGGGGGACTCCGAGAGGTCCGATCCCCCCAACCCCGGCGCGAAGGCCTTGGCGAGGCCAAAGTCGAGGAGCTTGACCCTCCCCTCCGGCGTCACCTTCACGTTGGAGGGCTTCAGGTCGCGGTGGAGGATCCCCTTGGCGTGCGCAGCGCCCAGCGCCTCGGCCACGTCGCCCGCGAAGGCAAGGGCGCGCGGGAGCGGGAGGGGGCCCTTGTGCAGCAGCTCCCGGATCGTCTCGCCCGGCACCAGCTCCATGACGATGACGCGGACGCTGTCCACCGTCTCGAAGCTGTAGATCGAGGCGATGTGCGGGTGGTTGAGCGCGGCGAGGAGCTGCGCCTCGCGCTGGAAGCGCGTCACGCGCTCCCGGTCGCTGGCGAATGCCTCCGGCAGCACCTTGAGGGCGATGTCGCGCCCGAGCCGCGTATCGCGCGCCCGGTAAACCTCGCCCATCCCCCCCGCGCCGAGTAGGGCGACGACCTCATATGGGCCGAGGCGGGTGCCCGGCTGCACTGTGTCAGGTCTCCTTGCTAAAGGTAGGAGTTCTCATTTGCGCCGGCAAGGGTTCGCGGTCGGAAGTTGGCTGAAATGGAGCCATCCGGGAGAAAAAGGCGGTCGAAGGGCGCTGAATCACGCGGGTCCCGCGCCCAGCTTCGCGTCTCGTGCGCGGCGATCCAGCGCGAAGCCTCGGCAGCCGGGGATGCGCGCGCCCGTCTGCCAGACGATCGTGGCGTCGTCGACGTTCGTGTAAACGCGGAGCTCGATGCTCGTACCTGGCATGTGTCCTCCGAGATGGATGAACAGCTGTCCTGTCTACATAGACAGATGACAAGAGGTCCGTGACCCGGGGGGACGCGTAAAGCTTCGGCGCGGACCAAGACGCTCCTCCCCGAGCTGCCATCCTTGACGAGCGCCTTCGCCCCGCGCTACAACCTCCCTCGCGCGGGTGTAGTTCAGCGGTAGAACGTCAGCTTCCCAAGCTGAATGTCGTGGGTTCGATCCCCATCACCCGCTCCATTGAGCCCACGCGAGTTAGAGTCGTTTCGCGTATTCCCTTTGCCGTCGATGGTCGTGCGCTCGATCATCGGACGCACCCCGCGCGCCCGCCCTCTCCCTGCGCCCGCCTCAGTCCGGCGGAGAGAAACTCGTCCTCGATCTCGTCGAGACGCTTCGCGGCGGCGCGAACGCGATCGAGCTTCCTGTCCTTTCGTTCGGGACGGTGCGCACCCAGGTGCCGAACGCCTTCAGCTCCTCGAGCCGGCAGGACCAAACGAGCTGTCCGTCCCACACGGTCATGTCGGGACACCCGTCGCACATGTTCTGGTTGCCGTTCGGGAGGAAATCCACGGGCTGGATGATCGTCACGGACTGGTAGTAGAGCCGCTTGAAGAGCCGCAGGGGGTTCGTCAGGACGGCGCGGAAGAACCGGGCCGCCGTCTTCCGCACCCCGGAATCGATCACGGAGAGGAGCAGCATGGTCCGGCCCATCCCGGTCAGCTGAGGCCGCGCATAGGCGAGGTACTTCCCGGTCAGGAGGTGGTTGCCCACCTGCATCGCCTCCATGAACCGGGACCCGACGTAGCCGTAGACGCTGCCCGGCGAGCCGATCCGCCCCGAGAGCAGCCACTTGAAGGAGTCAGCGGTCTCCGTGCCGTTCAGGAAGGCCGAGGGAGAGAAGTCCGGCTCGCGCTCCCGGATCCGGGC
>PLZI01000002.1 GCA_003152095.1 Acidobacteriota bacterium
GCTTCCGTCGAGAACAACTTCGTGGGAAAACTCCGCATCAGCCTGAGTAGCCTTGTCGCGGGGATGGCCCCAAGCGAAAGGGGGCAATCGTGCCCCCTTTCGACCCGGCTGTTGCGCGACGGCTTACTTCGGTTTGCAGGGGGGGTGCCCGCACCCACAAGGCTTCTTGCCGTCGGCGCATGCGGTCGAACAGTACTTCTTCCCCTTCACGTCAACGGTCGCCTCCTTACAGGAACACGTGCCACTGCTGCATCCGGGCTTCGCATCTTTTTCCGTAGCTGCCATATCAACCTCCATGAGACGCTGGTCTCGATGACTGGTCTATCACGGAGCATGCCACTGCGGGGTTCGCTCATCCTTTAGGATCAGTCGGATTCGACCGCGTCCGGGGTCTCGTGAATGGAACTCCACGGGGAGGTCGTTCTCGGGCGTGCGTTTCGACGGACCCACGGGCGCAAATCCCGACCTTGGAGATGAGGACGTACCTTTACCGTGCCGCGCCTGAGGCGGTTGTAACCCTTCGCCCCGCGACGGTTAGGACGAGCCGGTTTGCCCGCCCGTCGGGTCTCGAGGACGCGATAGTCCCTGACCACCGCGCTCTGAGCCATCCACTCGGGGATCCTTCAGGAAAAGGGTCGGTTTCTCGACCCTAAACCGCCGTCCGGAGGAATGCCCCCGATACCTCTCAATTTAATTCGCCCCCGGTACCCGTCTCTTTACGTCCTCGAACCAGTTCAGAACGACGTTGACATGCGCCGCGCCGGATTCGGCGGGGTCTGGCTTGATCATGAGGAAACGCATCCCATCAGGCGCGACGTCGTAGTCATTGAAGTCGAGGAGGAGATAACGGCCTTCGAAAAGCGTCCGCGGGCGTGCGGGACGAAACGTCGGCTTCGTCTCGACATCGACGATCATCATCTTGTCCTCGTCCCGGTAGAAAAGCTCGCGGCCGCTTCGGGACCAATGCGGCTCGCCTCCTCCTTCGGCCGAGATCTGCCACTTGCCCCCCGGGCCCGGATACGGCCGGATGTAGATCTCGAAGCGCCCCGACTCGTCCGAGACGTACGCGACCCAGCGGCCGTCGGGCGAAAAGCGAGCTGCCTCTTCGTTGAACTTCGTCTGGAGGAAGGGACGCAGCGTTCTCTCCCCGTTGAGCGGAAGGACAGAAATGTCAAACCCCGCATTAGCAGAACTCGTATCGGCCCAATTGTTCGTGCTCAGCAGCAGGACGCTGCCGTCGGGTGAGAATGAATGGGGGACCTGTTGCTGAAGCGCCGTCTCGGTCGTCATCCACCCGGGGATCTTTCAGGAAAAGAGTCGGTTTCTCGAACCTAACGTTGACGCGCTTCACGCCGAAGAGGCCAAGAACCGCCCCTCGGTCCGGCGCTCCGGCGCGGCTCCGGTTGACATTCATGGCATAATTTTGTGCGTGAGGACGATTGGACTCATCGGTGCGGGCCGCATCGGAAGCCAGGTCGCGCGCCTCGCGGTGGCGCACGGCTACTCCGTGGTGATCAGCAATTCGCGGGACCCCGAGACGCTCGCGGCGCTTGTAAACGAGCTCGGCCCCAAGGCCCGCGCCGCGACGCCGGTCGAGGCGGCGCAGGATGGCGAAATCGTCGTGGTGACTATCCCACTCAAGAACATCCGCAGCGTTCCCGTTGAGCCACTGGCCGGCAAGGTAGTCATCGACACAAACAATTACTACCCGCAGCGCGATGGGCAGATTCCTGAGCTCGACGACGAGTCGACGACCACGTCGGAGCTCTTGCAAGCGCACCTTCCGAAGTCAAAGGTGGTCAAGGCTTTCAATCACATCTATGCCGCGGAGCTCACGACTCACGGGCAGCCCGCGGGTACTCCGAACCGCCGCGCTCTGGTCGTCGCGGGCAACGACCCGTCCGCGAAGGCCATGGTCACCGAGATGCTCGACGCATTTGGCTTCGACACGGTCGACGCGGGACCGCTGAAGGAAGGCTGGCGCATTCAGCGCGACACGCCGGGCTACGGACCACGACGCAACGCCGCGGAGTTGAGGAGGGACCTCGCGGCCGCGAAGCGGTATCGGGACCTGTGACGCGATCGTCCAGCACTCGGGCCGCGACCTGATCGAAAGGTCTTACCGCTGGAACTCTTTCTTTCTGTCATCTTTGGAGTGATCGGGAGCGCGGCGTGACTCCGGTCTCTACGCGCCACAGCGCCCCGCAATTCCCGTTGCACCCCTACACATCCGCCCGGCAATTTCCATTGCGCCCCTACACCTCCTAGGAAAAGGGCCGATTACTCGAATCTAAACCGCCGTTCGGACAGGGTGTTCGTCTACCGGGCCAGGATCGAGAAAGCAGCCGAGGAGGTGACGCCGGTTTCTGCGCGCCACAGCCCCCGGCAATTCCCATTGCACCCCTACACACCGGGATACTTCCGCTTGAAGCCGAGAGTCACTTCGGCATGCCCACCGTCTGCGCCAGGAGAATCCGCTGGTCGGGTCTCAGACCCAGTGCCTTCGCGAGGGCCGGGCGATCGACGGAGCCGCGAACGACCGTCGAAAGGCCCGACGCGGCGCACCAGAGATAGACGTTCTGGCTGACGAAGGCCGCGTCGGCCGCGGCGTAGAGGTCCCGGTCGCCGGAGGAGGCGCCCGACATCCGCGAGAAATCGGCCACGTAGACGAGGTTCAGAGGTGCGGCGGCGACGAAGTCCTGCACCCCGGTCGCCGCGCGGAGGTCCCCCGCTACGACGCCCCGGAGGGCGTGCGCCTTCGCGTCATAGACGTACGCCCCGTCGCGGAGGACGGCGTAGACGTCGATCTCCTGCCAGTTCTTCGCCGAGGGCGCCGTCCGCCTGCCGTCGTCACGGTTCATGCCGTCGGCCGCCCAGAGGAGATCCGAAAGCGCCTGCAGGGGGAGCGGCGCGGGCGAGAACTCCCGCGCCGACTTCCGCGCCTTCAGCGCTGAGACGAGTGTGGCGGCCGAATCCAGCTTCGGCTTCGGGAGCTCGAGGGCCGGGGGAAGGCCTGCTGCGATTGCGACGGCGGCCACGAGCGGAGGGACGAAAAGCAGGGCTCCGAGGAGTCTGCGGGCGTTAGAGACGTTCACGGGCGCTCCTTTCGGCCGTCGTCGAGACGACGAGCTCTGTGAAGAAGATAGGCCTTGACGTCGCATCCGTCCCGTTGACGAACGTCGTTCGAGAACCCCGTGTTCGAGCGTTTAGGCGAGGCCCCGCCGCGGACCACCGGGCTCTGAGCCTCCGCCCGGCCCCTAGGCTGCTCGAACGCCCTTCCGGAGGATGTACACGGTGCGGTTGGATCGGCGTTTCTCCACCCCGAGCGGAGTCTGGTCTTGGAGGCTCGCGCTCTGGGCCATCCACCCGAGGATGCTTCCGGAAAAGGGTCGATTTCTCGAACCTAAGTCGCCGTCCGGACAGAATGCTCGTCCACGGAGCGGAATTGAGGAAGAAACCGAGGGCGTGACTCTGGTCTCTACGCACCACAGGCCCCCGGCAATTCCCATTGCCGCCGTACACCCCCCGGCAATTCCCATCGCACCCCTACATTGCGAGTCAATTCTCCTGGCATCTTGAATGTTGACGAACAGCTTGAGAAGGAATACACGTATCTGTAGCGGCTTCGGCTGATTCAAATTCTCTTTTCAGGAGGTAGATCATGAACAGGTTTAGCAGCATACGAAAGTGGTTTTGTGCAGCCGCGCTTATTATCATGCTCCCTCTGACTGCTGCCGCGGGTGGGAAGCAGGCGCTGATGGTCGTCGGCATCGACGAAAAAGTGCTGTGGAATGATGCAGGCAAGATGGTTTTTTATCCCCCCGGGAAGGATATGGTCCTGATCATGGACATCGGTACTGATCCGCTTGCCCCCAGGATCATTGCCAGTCTACCCCTTATGAACTCTATCTTTGGTCCGCCCACCAACCTCCAAATTACCCCGGATGAGAGTCTCGCTCTGGTCGCTAATTCCCTCACGATGGTAAAGGATGGCGATGCGTGGAAAACGGCTCCTGATAATAAGCTCTACGTGATTGACCTCAAAGCTTCTCCACCTGCTCTGATCGACACTATTGAGGTCGGGAAACAGCCTTCCGGCTTGTCAATCAACAGCAAAGGCACTCTTGCGCTTGTCGCAAACCGTGCAGACAATTCGATCAGTGTCGTGTCAATCGAAGGAAAAACAGTGAAATTGATCGACACTGTGGCTATAGGCGTATCGGTGGCCGCCGTCAAGTTTATCCCCAACGGTAAACGGGCGCTAGCCGTCGAGTTTCCGAACCACAAGGTTGCTGTGCTGGATGTGGACGGGACAAAGGTCACTTACAACAAGGATTATGATATAATGGTCGGCTTGTGGCCTTATAACATCGATGTCACTCCCAACGGCCAAATTGCGCTTACCGCTGATAACGGCAACGCCGGCTCAGCAGATGGGAATGTGGATACGGTCAGTGTGATCGATCTTGAACACAACCCGCCCTATGACATTGACAAAGTCGTGGTTGGTGACCAACCGGAGGGTCTTGCCATAAGCCCTACCGGGAAGATTGCTGTGGTGCCGCTTATCAGGGGGTCCAAAGTCGCGACAAATGCGTGGTTTTATCACCGAAATGGTACTGTGGTTGTACTCAAGATCGATGGTAAGAAGGTTACTAAGATCAATGAGGTTGAAGTACGTGGTGATCCCGAAGGCGTTGTGTTCAGCGCAGACGGAAAGTATCTTTATATCGCCAACTTCAATGACAGCGATATTTCTATTTTAAGAGTCAATGGCACAGAAGTTACCGACACGGGCAAGAGTTTAAAGCTGCCGGGGCATCCTGCTTCGATGCGCGGCCCGGCGCGTTAAAAGAGGAACCAACAATCCCTCTCCCCCAAAGCCTCTTAGGGTCGCGTGGTAAAGGGATATGTAGCGGTGTGTAGGGGCGCAATGGAAATTGCGGCGGGGTGTAGGGGCGCAATGGGAATTGCCGGGTGGCTGTGGCGCGTAGAGGCTCAGGCGAAATGCTGGTCTCCGAGCGCTAGGACGAGCCGCACCCCCCTTTGCACCTCTACAGCCACTTCAGCAGGAGATTCGGAGACTTTACTCAATAACATTGAAGCTGTTATTCAACAAAATCAACACTTCTCCGACCGGTTTCTTCCTGTGGTTTCTACGCGCCAAAGCCCCCCAAAATTCCCATTGCACCCCTACACCCAGTTTCATTTCCGGAGCGCGGGAGGAGTGCGGGCGGCCTGTGCGACGGGCACGTCGTGGAGCGGAGGGTCCGTCAGGCGCGCGGCCTCCTCCGCGAGGAGGCGGAACATCTTGAGGATTGCGAGCCGCCTCTCGCGCTGGTGCCGGGCCACCTCCGGGGACAGGATCGCCGAGAACGGCGAGTCCGAATCGTAGTGGGAGGCGAGGTAGAGGTCGGTCACGCCGTTCGGAACGGACTCCAGCCCGAACGTGAAGGAGACCTGCTCGATGCCTCTGTCGAGGATGTCGGCCTCGTCGGAACGCACGAAAAACGAGAGCATGTCGGGGGGCGCGGCGACGATCACCGAGAGGTCGAGGTGCCGGGGCCCCTCGGAGGTCGTCGCCTCGAGCGAGAGGACATCGCCCTTTTCGGCGGTCGGGCCCTTCTTGTAGTGGGCNNCCGCGCGGCTTCAGCTTCGGCGAGTCCGCGAAGAACCACGCCGCGGCGTATTCGGGCGCCACGAGGAGCCGCCACACGATAGAGCGAGACGCGTGGATCGAAACGCAATCCACCCCCTGGAAGGTCGCCAGGGGGGTGTCGGAAAGGGCGCGCACGCGCGCCGACCACGGATCCTGCTGGGCCCGAGCCGGGATCGAAAGGAGAAAAACAGACGCGAAGGTGGAGGCGATCACGCGCCAGGAATGCGGCATCCACCGAAGGATACGGGACAACTGCCGCCCACCACCGTTCGACTTCCAGCGCTCGGTAGTCTCGGACCACTGCGCTCTGAGCCAACCACCCGGCCTCTAAGCTGCTCGAGCACCACTCCGGAGGAGGTAGACGGTGCGGTTAGACCTCCGTTTCTCCACCGCGAGCGAGGTCTGGTCTCGAAGGCTCGCGCGCTGAGCCATTAC
>PLZI01000175.1 GCA_003152095.1 Acidobacteriota bacterium
TTCCGCGAACCGGCTCCCGGGTTGCCACGAGCCTGGGGGGAAGAGAGAATGGCCTGAAGTTCCTCCTCACCCCGCAACGGTTAGTACGAGACGGTTCGCCCGCCGCCGTCCGGTCTCGAGTGCCCGGTAGTCCCGGACCACCGCGCTTTGAGCCATCCACTTTTCCTCTAGGCTGCTCGAGAACCACTCCGGAGGATGTAAACGGTGCGGTTCGAGCGCCGTTTCTCGACGCCCAGCGGGGTATGGTCCCGGAGGCTCGCGCGCTGAGCCATTATTCCGGGGACGCCTTCTAGGAAAAGGCCGATCACTCGAACCTAGATAGCCGCTCGGCCAGAATGCCCGTCTACGGGCCGAGATCAAAAATGCCTCGGCCGCACCGAGAAAGAGACAGAATGGCGCCGGTTTCACGTGCCACAGGCCCCCGGCAATTCCCATTGCACCCCTACACGAGAGGGCAAACCCCAACCAGCGTGGCGAGGAGCGCGAGTCGACGCATAGGATATTGGATCCTTCTCGCATGAAGAACTTGTGACGCACGCGCTCAGTCAGCGTTCATGCCGCCGTGAAGCGCGCGTACGGTTGCTTCTGGCGCGCGGAGGTTTATCCGGCCCCATAAACGCCTGCCACATGCGGTCTGAACCACATCTTCATCAGCCCCTGAGACCATGGAAAATGTTCTCTGCTTTCCCGCTTGGCCTCGTGTGCGGGTTTGTCGGCGGCTTCGTCGGAGCCATTCCTCCCGGCCCTATCGGCATCACCTGCCTGCGCCGAAGCCTGCTCGGCGAACGACGTCAGGCGTACCACGTCGCGCTCGGAGGCGCGAGCGTGGATGTTCTCACCTGTGCGCTCATCGGCTTTGGAGTCGGTTGGTTGCTCGAGAGGGTCGTCGCCAGCCCCTGGGTTCGCGGACCCCTCGCTCTCTTTCTCGTCGCCTCTGGAGTCAAGCTTCTCTTGGACGCCCGAACCAACTCCAGCGAGGGCGATCGCACACTGGCACGCGTGCTGCCCACGCCGCTCCGGGTGGCTGTGAGCTCGGGCGTGGCAGGTCTGCCGTTTCTGACTGGTTTCCTGCAGGGCGCCGCGAATCCCGGCCCGTTCGTAAACTGGACTTTGTTCATTTCCTTTCTCATCGGTCACCGACTTCTCGACCCGTCGCCGGCGGGAACCAGCGGTTTTGCCGTTGGCGTTGGCCTCGGCGTCTTCTCCTGGTTCACGCTCCTCATCAGGACTGCGCACCGATTGAAGGATCACTCGGGCCCGTGGGTCGCGCGGTCGACGGTCGCCGCGGGCGCATTCCTCCTCGCGACCGGGTTCTACTTCGGGTGGAGGTCGCTCGCGTCCTCTTGAGTCAGGTCGTCTGGCCGATCGATTGCAAGAGAGCAGTGTCCCCTAAGCGTGACCTCGTCCGACGGCGCGACGAGACCTCACGGGACGGATGTCTGGAGCCTCCGCAGAACAAAGAATGAAACGACTGAGCCGACGGCAAGCAGAAGGTCGACGGCTCGGTCCTTCCAGACATGATGACCGCAGCCCCGGCAGGTTCTCGCGAAGAACGGGTTCACCGATCGGCAAAGCCAACATCTAGGGTGCACGGGGGGTCCTGAGTGTCGATTCTCCCAGAGTCCGCGCCGGCCGACTAGTGCTTGTGCGTTTGTTTACATACCTTTGACACGGAACCATCCACGTTCGTCCACACGTCCCCTGAGGACCGCGTCTCTGAACCCATTCCTGCTAGTGCGCGTAATCTTCAGGACATGCCGAGCGGGCGAGACTGGGTACGCCTCGCGAAGGAGACCTTTCGAGCGGTCGACCGCCGGGACATCGTCGACCTTTACCGGGTCCAGTGGCGGGAAGCGGCCGCCGCCCTGATCGGGGACGAATCCGCCTCCATCGCGGCCGCGAGGGGGAGGATCCGGCGCTTTATCCGAAAGGCGAACGCCGTCCTTATATGGGCTGACGCAAAGGCTCGCCCCCACGAGGCGAGTTCTGTTCATCCTCGGGCTCTGGGTCCTCCTTCAGGGAAGCTGCGTCTTCGTGGACAACGACCGGACGACGATCACGCTCGACCTCCATTGGATCGGCCTTCTGCTCTTCACGTTCCTCCTCGGGATGGAGCTGATCGACAAGATCAGGTTCCGGAGTGAGCTGGAGATGGCGCGCGACCTGCAGGCCGATCTTCTGCCGCGCACCCTTCCCTCCGTCGTCGGCTTTGATTTCGGCGCGCACCACGAGGTGGCGAACACGGTCGGCGGGGATCTCTACGACGTGGAGATCGTGCCGCCCGGGGGTGTGGCCGTCCTCTTCGGCGACGCTTCCGGCCACGGCATGGCCGCCGGGTTAGTCATGGCCGTGACGGATGCGGCTTTTCGCGCACAACTCTCCGTCGATCCATCTCCCCCCGCCGTTATGGAAACCGTCAACCGCCTGCTTTGCCGGTCCGGGGCCTTCCGCAAGTCCGGCCCGCGCCAGTTCTTTGCTGGGATCGCCCTCCTGCTGGGAGCGGACGGCGCCTTCCGAGCCGTCGTCGCCGGCCATCCCCCCGCTCTGCACCTCTCGCCCGGCGGCGACGTCCTCGGGCGCGTCGGCACGGGCTCGTATCCTGCGGGCGTCCGCGAAGTGACGTCCTGGAAAGAGGAACGGGGCACGCTGAACCCGGGTGAGACGCTCCTCTTCTACACCGACGGCCTCTACGAGAATCGCGATCCGGCGGGCCTGGAGTTTGGGGAGGAGCGGATCCTGGCGATCGCCCGGCAGAAGGCCGGCGCCTCGTCCGAAGCTCTCGTCTCCGAGCTCGCGAGAGAGGCCTCCGTCTTCCTCGACCGCCGGCCCCTTGAGGACGACGTTACGATCCTCGCTATCCGGCGCTCGCCCGCTCCCGTACCGTGATCTGACCTCACGTGTAGGGGCGCGACGGGAATTGCGATGCCCGCTGGCGCGCATAGACCAGTGGTTTCGACGTCGTTCGCGTGCCCTGCAGGTGATAAGACTCTTACCCGGCGACGGTTAGGACGAGACGGTTCGCCCGGCGTCTTCCGACTTCGAGAGCTCTGTAGTCCCGGACCACCGCGCTCTGAGCCATCCACCCCGGGGGCTAGGCTGCTCGGGACCGGCCTCGGAGGATGTAGACGGTGCGGTTGGAGCGCCGTTTCTCGACGGCCAGGGAGGTCTGGTCCCGAAGACTCGCGCGCTGAGCCATTACTCCGGGGACGCCTTCTAGGAAAAGGCCGATTACTCGAACCTAGATCGCCGTCCCGACAGAATGCCCGTCTACGGGCGGGATCGAGAAGGAAATCGAGGGAGTGACTCTGGTCTTTTACACATCACAGCGCCCGGCGATTCCCATTGCGCCCCCCTACAGGAGCCGCGATATGCGGCTTTGTCGGAGCTGGCGGCCCACATGCGTTGACGTAACCGCTATTTCGGCGGATGAAGCAGCCGGGCGATCACAATGGCGGCACGTGTCGTGGCTGGACCGATCGATGTAAGGTCGATGCTCTCGTCGGGCGCGTGGAGGCCGTTGCCCCGAACGCCGAGGCCGTCGGCGGCGCTCAGGAAGGCGCAGACGAAGTTCACGTCGCCAAAGCCGCCCATCACCGGATCCCGCTCGGTTAACGCGGGCTCGCCGAGGGCGCGGCCGGCGGCGTCCACGATCTTCATGACGGATCTGTTTCCATCGGTGACCGGGAACGGCGGCACAACGTCGTCGAACTCCAATTTAGCCGAAGCCTTCGGGAGGTTCGCGGCCACGATCTCACGCATGCGCGTCTTGGCTGCTTCACGCTCGGGGGCGTCGAGGGCGCGCAGGTCGCCTTTGACAGTAGCAGACCTTGATACGACGTTGTACTTGCCGGCAGACGTCCCGGCGCTCTTCGCCGTGTCGTACGAGACGTCGGTTCCCCCGAGGAAGAGGCCGGGATTAACCGTGACATTGCCCGAGGAGAAGGCCGCCCGGAACCGGTCGAGAATGCGCGAGGTCTCGTAAATCGCCCCGGCCCCGCTGCGCGGGCGAAGCACAAAGGCCGAATGGCCCCCCGTAGCAGAAACGTCGAGAGACCACGTGCTGAGACCTCTGCGGCCAAGGAGAATCGTCGCCGGGTCGAACGCCGGCTCGAAGCTGAGAGCGATATCGCTCTGCCTCGCCGCCTCGACGATGTCGCGGCGTGACTCCGAAGTTGGCAGGCCGGGGTTCTCTTCGTCGCCCGTGAGGAACACCCGGACCGTTGCATCCTTAAGATCATCCGTGCTCGCGAGGGCCTTGAGGGCGAAGAGGATCACGAGGTCGCCCCCCTTCATGTCCATCACACCTGCGCCGTGGACCACACCGCCCTCGTTCTGGAAGCGGTGCCCCTGACCCTCGAAGACGGTGTCCATGTGACCAATCAGCAGGAGGCGCTTCCCCGACGGATTCGGAGAGACGCGTTCGGCGACGAGGTGCCCGGCCCGGTGCATCGCCTCTGGCATCGGGATCCACCGCGTCTGGAAACCGATGGCATGCAGCTCCTTCTCGAAGAACCGGCCGACTTCCCGGACGCCTTCCGTGTTGAACGTCCCGCTGTCGATGTTGACGACCTTTTCGAGGGCCGCCATTTCTTCGCCGAGGTGGGATTCGACGGCCTTCGCCAGCTTCCGCTCCGCTGGGCTCAGATCCTGAGCGCGGGAGGCCGATGAAACGGCGAGGAGAAAGGCAAAGACAACGGCGACAAATCGGTGCTGCATGCGCGCCTCCTTCTTGTTCCTGCCGAGGGCGAGACGCAAGATATGCCGCGACAGGTGGCGTGGTCAACCTGACTACGGCGGGGTGCGAGGCTTTGGGCGGGTGTGGGGCTGCAATGGAAATTGCGATACGCGCTGGCGCGCACATTCCAGAGCCACGGCAACCACGATGCCTCCGTCCGCGCAGACGTCGACCGACGTTTTTCCCCGAGTGACGGCCCTTCAGGCTGCTTTTCGAACCAGAACCGCCAGCATCCGCTCCGGCCGGCATGAGATGGCTGGGTGCTGGAAGCCTCTCATCCTGTGACAGTTAGGACGAGACGGTTCGCCCGGTGTCTTCCGACTTCGAGAGCTCTGTAGTCCCGAACCACCGCGCTTTGAGCCATCCACTTTTCCTCTAGGCTGCCCGGGACCGGCCTCGGAGGATGTAAACGGTGCGGTTCGAGCGCCGTTTCTCGACGGCCAGCGACGTCTGGTCCCAGAGGCTCGCGCGGGACCCGTGCGGTTCTTCCTGCTGTCCGTGACGTACGGAACGAAGGGCTATCGCTTCTCTCCTCCCGAGAATCGCGAGCGGAATCTCGGGCTTGAGATAGGTCTGAATCTCGAAGAGATCCTGCACAGGATCGGCGTGCCCGAGCACAAGTGGTGGGGGAAGGCTCTCTTCGTAGTTGCGACCCACATCCGGTTTCCCTACACGGGTTATGGAATTCGATATGACTTCGACCACGGCCGCTGGCGTGGTCCCGACTTCGGGGACAAGTTCGACCCGGGAAGCGTGATCTACGACTGAGGGTCTTGTAGTTCCAGGCCTCTGGAAGATCACTCTGGTGTGACTGCTTGCCCGCCCGAAGACGCTTCCTCCCAGGGCTCCACGCGGATCACCACGCGTTCGAGCCCGGTGAGACGAGCCGAAGCTCGGGCGCCAGGTCGCCATCAAGGTGCTACCCGCCGAGGTGCGCACCGACGCCGAACGGCTGGCCCGTTTTCAGCGCGAGGCCCATGTCCTCGCCACCCTCAACCATCCACACATCGCGTCAATCTTCTCCGGCGGAGGCTCGGTCTCCTGACCCCGTCCTCGAAGTGATCAGGTGCCGTGGACGTGGGCCGTTTCCCGCCGACGCAAAGCGCGTCGGCCATAATCGATGCCGGCAAGGTGCGGGGGGGATCCTGGTGGAAGTGCCCGTCATGCTCTCCGTCTGCTCGATCTGCAACCGGACGCGCGGTTGGTTCGGGCCGGAGCCCGTGCTGGCCCCGGCAGGAGGTGCACATGTTTAGCCGGGTTCTCTTCGCGACCGATCTGTCTCCCGCCTCCGACCTCGCCCTCGACTGCATCGCGGGCTGGAAGGGCCTGGGGCTGAGGCTGTCCCACGTCACGATCGCCCACGTGCACGCGGGAGCGGGAGGCATGGAAGATGCGCTCCGGGTCGAACACGCGCCGAAGCTCGAGCGTCAGGCGCAGCACGTACGGGAAGCCGGCGTCTCCGCATCCTGGCGGCTGGAGTTCGGCGTGCCCTACCTGAACATCGAGCGCATCGCCCGCGAGGAGGGCGCCGAACTGGTGGTACTCGGCTCTCACGGGGCGTCCTGGGTCAGGGAGGTGTGGCTCGGCTCCATCGCCGACGCCATCCTCCGCCACGTGCAGCTCCCGGTAATGGTGATCAAGGTCAACCGGCTCATAGGCCTGCCTC
>PLZI01000061.1 GCA_003152095.1 Acidobacteriota bacterium
CCGTGGCCCCCGCCACGTCCGCGTCCGTGATGCGCGCGAGGCCGAAGTCGAGGATCTTGGCGCCGGCGCCCGTAACGACGATGTTCGAGGGCTTCAGGTCGCGGTGGATGACGCCGCGCTGGTGCGCGTAGTTGACGGCCTGGCAGATAGTGACGAAGTGGCGCAGGCGCTCGCGGATCTGGGCCGGGCTCGGCTGGTCGCCGCCGAGGTGCCCGCCGCGCACGATCTTGAGGGCGACCTTGCGGTAAGGGTTCTTCTGCTCGGCCTCGTAGACGATGCCCATCCCGCCTTCGCCGAGCTTCCCGAGGATGCGGAACCCGCCGATCTCGCGCGGCAGCCCCGCATTAGTCGCGGCCGCGGGCGGGCGCGACGGGTCATGATCGAGAGTCAGGTCTCCTTCGGGCGGGGGGCCGCCGGGGTCGTTCGTCGTCATTCGAACGAGTGAGTCTATGACGGCCGGAGCAATCATCTACGCGTGGCTCGGCGCGCCCCGCTCAGTGCTTCAGGTCGTATCGCTGGCGGAGAGCCAGCTCTTCCTTCTGGAGGGCGTCGGCGCGCGAACGCAGAGCGGTGGCCCGGGCGGAGACGCTCGCGAGTTGGGTGGCGGGCTCGGACGATTCCATCGCCGTCTTCATGGAACGGAGCACCTCCATCGCGTCGTCGAGACTCGCGAGGCTCTCGCGATGGTGGGCCGCGCAGGAGGCCGGCGGCATGAGGGCGGCGAGGCTCTGTTTCGCCGCCTCCGTCTCGCGGATCATCTTGTCGAGACTCGACGTGTCGCCTTTCGCGAGCGCCGCCGCCATCTCGTTGGCGACCCCTTCCGCCTCGCCGCTCATGGCCCCCGCCTGGATGTGGTCGACCGCGTCGAAGTAAGCCGCGACAGAGGCTCGCTCCGCGTCGAACCCGGCGCTCCCCCGCTCGCCGCCGATCGGAGCGGGGGCCGGACTCGCACCGATCTGCAGTGCAGCGCTCTGCACCGGGGTTGATGGCATCGGCGCGGGGCTCGGACGCGTCTCCGGGTGTTCCGTGATCAACATGGCCGCCGAAGCCGGCAGCGAAGGCGGACCTTCCTGTGCTCGCGGGGCGACACGCTCGATTCTCGTCGACGGCGCCGAGACGCTGCCGGATCCGGACTCCCGTCCTAGCAGGAACACCAGCGCGAGAAGCGACACGGCGGCCATCGCCACGACTCCGATCAGGAGGCCCTTGTTCACGCTGACCTTTTCCACCGAGACCGCTCCTTCGGGTTAGCCCTTCTGATTCGCCTTCGAAGTGCCTGGACCTTGAACCGCTCGTTCTTCGAGCTCAGCGCCGCGCGCGTCACCTCCTTCACGTACCTTGATCGGAGAACGCCTCGGCCCATCTCTCGATCGCGGAGACAGGAAAGCGCAGCTTGAATTTCATCCGGACTTCACACTCTTCAGATCCTCGGCGTCGTCACCCCTGACACCTCGATCCAGTCGAACCAGACCGGGTGATTCGCCCGGTACCACTCCAGCACCTTTCGGATCGTCGCCTGCTTCTCGCGCGGGACGACGTTCTCGTCGAGACGATCGAAGTGGAGCCGGATCGTCTCCCCGTCGTGCTCGAGGGCCTGGGAGAACATCGTCTGCAGCTCGTTGCGGATCCGGCCCGAGTCGGAGATCTTCACCGGGCGCGTCGTGTGGTCCACGCCCGACATGAAGCGGACGAGGAGAGGGCTGAAGACGTGGCGCGCCCTGTCGAGCGGCTCCATCAGCCGGAAGGTGAAGGCGATGCGGCTCGAGGCCTGATGCGCGGCGAGCCTCGTGGTCACCCGGTAGATCCCGTCGCCGACGCGTGTGACGCCCTCCGTTCCGGTGTACGGGTCGTCGCAGATGTAGCCGGTCGCCGCCAGCACCCGCCAGTTCTTCGCGGGCACGAAGTCGTCGGGCCTGAGGGCGGACCGGCCCGTCGGCACGTTGCAGGCTTTCGCCTCGCGGATCGCCGCCGCGTACGAGACGACCTGGCCCGCGTCGACGTCCCGCCCGCCCAGCGCCTCGCAGACTCTCTGCGCGAAATCCGGCCTGTCGGGGTCGAGCGCCATGAGCCTTCCCTCGCTGCTGCAGGGAAAATCGAAGCTGGGGGAGAAGAGCGTCATCGAGGCGTCGACGTCCAGCACCTCCGCGAGGCTGGAAGCCTGCATCGCTTCGGCCGTGGCGGCGTAGCCGTCGCAGAGGAACACGTGTGTGTCTCCCGAGTCGTCCGCCCAGCTCCCGATGAGGAACGTCGGCGCGTACGTCCCCGAGTCGGTGAACACCTCGAAGCCTGACGGGGCCTTCCAGCCCTCCTCGACGAGGTGGACGCCCAGCGCCGACCACTCCCCCCACAGCTCTCCGAGCCGCCCCACGCGGCTCTTCCCCCGGAGCGTCCAGACGTGGATGTTTTCGCGCTTGACGCCGGGGTAGGCCGATTCGATCGCCCGCGTCACCTGCGCGCGCGGCGTCCGGTAGTCGAGCAGCAGCGACACGCGGTCGGCCGCCTCGGCCACGCGCCGCGGCACCGTGAGGCATCCCATGTACGACTCGTACGGCCGCGACAGGACGAGGGGCGAGTCGAAGAGGTGAAAGACCGACATCGGGCCCGTCGCCTTCCCCTCGGCGAAGCGCGACGTGTTCTCGAGCGTGTCGACGGCGGCGCCCCAGAGCGTGATTCCCCGCCCCTGCAGCCAGCCGTAGAACTGCTCGAACGTGTGCCCCGGCTCGTTCAGCAGCCGGCGGACCCTCCGGTCCACGACGCGCGCCACCTCGGGACGGGCGTAGACGCGGCCGAAGCCCAGGAGCGGGTTCGCCCCCATCTCCGGGGTCTCCCCCGCCTTCGGCATCAGCCCCTCGCCGAGGGAGACCATGATCGCGTGGTTTTCGGGAAGGGTGCGCGTCAGGTGCCACAGCCCCTCGCTCATTACGTAGGCGCTGATCGCGTCCGCCGACTTCTTCACCTGGTTCAGCGTCGCCTTGTCCTTCCCCGCCCCCTCGCCGAACCCGCCGAAGAGGCGCGTCCCGAGCGCCGTGGCCGCGGAGGTCATCGCGAGGCATCGGGCGATGCCGCGGGGCGTGAACGCATGCGCCGAGACGGGCTCCGGCTGGGCCCGCTCCAGCTCCACGTCCTCCAGCCACAGGTGGAAACGGAGAAGCACCGGCCGGGTGTCGAAGGCCCACTGGGCGACGAGGTTGCGCTTGTCGATGGGTTGCATGCTCCCCTCGAGGACGTCGTCAGGTGTCCTTTCGCAGAGTACACGCTCGGGTCTTCGGCCTCTCCCTCCGTGTCGCACGCGGCCGGGCCGCCTCGACCCTGCGGCCGGCCCACTCGACAAGCGCCTCGAACTCCTCCTCGAAGGCGGTCGCAATCGACTCCGGGTCTGGGACGAGCCCCTTATCGGTCGCGACGCCGACGACGACCTGCCCGTCGTAGCTGAAGATCGAGACTCCCAGGCCCATCCGGCCCGACTGGGGCACCCAGCCCAGCCATGTGCGGATCCTCTCGCCGGCGAAGTAGATCGGTTGCTTCGGCCCGATCACGTTCGTCATCACGGCCGTCGACTTCGTCCCGAACATGTTCACGGCGAGCTCGGCGACCTCGACGGGGGCGAGCCCGAGCGCGTTCAGGATCTGGAACGTCACGAAGGGCTGGGGCGAGCTCTTGATCTCGTCCATCCGAGCCTTCACGAGCCGCAGCCGCTCGGCGTGGTCGTCGGTGCCGACGGGGAGCGCGAGGTAGATGAGGCCGAAGCGGTTTCCGAGCTGGTCCGCCTCGGAGAGGGGGCGAAGGTTCACGGGAACCATGGCGTTGATCTCGACGCCGTCGACCCGGTCACCGTGCTCGAGGAGGTAGCGCCGGAGCGCCCCGGTGACCGCGGTGAGGAGAATGTCGTTCACCGTGCCGCCCACGGTCTTGCCGACGGCCTTGACCTCGTCGACGCGGATGGGCCGCGACCAGGCCGCGCGCTTGGCGACCCCGAGGCGTCCCTTGAAGCGGGTGGCGGGGTCTGCGCTCTTCAGCAGCAGCTTCACGAGGATGGCGGCCGCTTCCGTGGTGGTCTGCGCCATCTCGAGGACGTGCGACGGGTGGAGGAGGGCCTCTACCCCTTCCTGGAGGAGCGCACCGGTCACCTGACGCGTGGTCCCGACGGTCCTCTCCACGGCGGACCGCGCTCCGTCGATCAGGGAGACGATCCGCTCGCCGACGTGCTCCTCGTGGGCCATGAGCTTCGTCCGCTTCGGCCACGGCGCGTCGGCTGCGGTGTCGGTGAGCGAGAGGATCACGTGCACGAGCGCAACGCCGTCGCCGATGCAGTGGTGGAAGCGGAGGAGGATCGCGCTCCCCGAGCCGAGCCCCTCGATGTAGTGGCACTGCCAGAGCGGCTTGCTGAAGTCGAGCGGCGTCGACATCAGGTCGCTCACCACGTCGCGGAGCGCCCCGAGGTCACCGGGGGCCGGCAGCGCCATCTTGTGGACGTGAGCGTCCATGGCGAAGGTCGGGTCCTCGACCCAGTGCGCGGATGACCCGTCCTGCTTCACCCTGTGCCGCAGGCGCGGGAACCTGTCCGCCATCCGCCCCTGCAGCGTGTCGCGCACCCGGGCGAAGTCGAGCGGTCTGTCGAAGATGAAGATCCCCGTCACCATCATGAGGTTCGTGGGGTCTTCCATGTGCAGCCACGCGGTGTCGACGTACGTCAGCGGCGTGCCGTCGTGGACGTTGTCCGCCATAAAGATGAAAATGCTAGCACCGCCCGGGCGAGCGGCGTCTCGGAGACGGTTCGAATTCAACCGGTCAGAAGACTAGCTCGTACGCAACGCCGATCTTCTCGTAGACGGCGATCGCGCGCCGGTCGCGCGTCAGCAGGGTGGCTCCCGCGTGACGAGCCGTTGCCGCGACCAGAGCGTCGTACACGGCACCGCCAGTGACCCCGAGCTCGGCGGCCTGATCCAGAAGTCTCAGCCAGGCCCGGGGCGCGAGCGTCAGTGGGATCTGACGAAATCGCTGCGCGAAGAAGGCCGTGACGACAGCCGAGGGCGCCCTGTGCGGCGGCGGCAGCCGCGTGAGGACAGAATACGTTTCGACCAGCACGTGAGCCGGGACACGCGGCGCTCTGGTCAGGACCGCGGCGGCGGGGCCATGACCCTCGTGCCACGACGCGAAGCCGGCAACGACGACACTGGTGTCGACGGCGATCACCGGCGCGTGCGCTCGATTGTGGCGCGCACGACCTCATCGGTGAGCGGTGGCAGGTGGCCCTGCGGCACGGCCACCGGCCTCCCGTGGCGGCTCACGAGCGACATGGGCGTGGACAGCGGCTCGATCTCGATCTTCCCGTCGCGTTCGCTGATCTCGATGGCCCGTCCGCGTTCGAGCCCGAGGCGGTCTCGGAGCGTTTTTGGAATCACGACGCGGCCGGCAGAATCAATGGCAGATCTCATGGTATGAATTTACCATTTACCTGCGACCCGGTGCGAAGACGACGCCCTTCGCGAGAAGCGCGTCGATCTCGAGGTCGGTGTAGCCGGCGCCGCGCAGGACGTCGCGCGTGTCGGCGCCGATCGCGGCCGGGTCGCGCCGGATCCCGAAGTCGTGGCGGCCGACCTCGATGGGAAGGCGCGGCATCTTCGTCTTGACTCCGCCCGGGAAGGTCGTGGGCAACAGGCCCGCACCCTGATTCAACTGCGGGTCCGTGAACAGGTCCTCCGGCCGCGCGATCGGAGCGAACGGCACGTCCGCCTTCTCGCAGCGGGCGATGATCTCGTCGCGCGTGAAGCCGCCCAGGAGCCTCTCGATCTCGGGCAGCAGCCACGCGCGCTCCTTGATGCGGTCATTGTTCGTGAGAAGGCGGGGGTCGAGACGGAGGTCCTCGCGGCCGAAGGCCTCGCAGAAACGCTCCCAATGCTTGTCGGAGATGAGGCCCACGAAGACGGGTTGGCCGTCCTTCCCCGTGAAGATGCGGTACACGGACCACGCCGAGACGCGCGCCGCCATCGGCGGCACGGGCCCCTCCGTGAGCGCCGCGTAGGCCATGTGCTGACCCATGAGAAAGGCGGTCGTCTCGAAAAGCGCGCTTTTCACCTTCGAGCCCTTCCCCGTCGCAGCGCGCTCGCGGAGCGCGAGAAGGATCGCGATGACGCCGAACATGCCGCCCGTGATGTCGATGACGGACGTTCCGGCGCGCAACGGCTGGCCGGGGGGGCCCGTCATGTAGGCGAGGCCGCCCATCATCTGGACGACCTCGTCCATGGCGTGGCGCTTCTCGTAAGGGCCCGAGAGAAAACCCTTCAGCGCGCAGTACACGAGCCGCGGGTTGAGCGCGGAGAGCACGTCCCATCCGTACCCGAGCCGTTCCATCGTGCCGGGGCCGAAGTTCTCGATGACGACGTCGGCGGTCTTCGCGAGGCGGAGGACGACCTCTTTCCCCTCCGGCGCCTTCAGGTCGAGGGCGAGACTCCCTTTGTTGCGGTTGAAGTACGGGAAGTAGCCCGTGCCGAAACCGCGCAGGCGGCGTGTGGGGTCGCCGTCCACGGGTTCGATCCGGAGCACGTCGGCCCCGAGGTCCGCGAGGATGACACCGCATGCGGGGCCCATCACGGCGTGCGTGAACTCGAGGACCGAGACACCCGCGAGGGGAAGCGTCATCCGCTGAGGCGTCTGGCCCATCGGCGCCTCGATCTTACGCGGCGAGAGCGTGGATCTTGCCGGGGAGGCTTCTGCCGAGGAATTCCTCCATCCGGCGCGCGGCGCGGATCACAGGCTCGAGCGCGATTCCGGTCGCCACGCCCATCGCCTCGAGCATGTTCACGGTGTCCTCCGTCGCGATGTTGCCGGACGCCCACGGAATGAACGGACAGCCGCCGAGACCCCCGAACGCGGTGTCGAAGCGCGTGACGCCCGCCTGCAGCCCCGCGAGAAGATTCGACAGGCCGAGGCCGCGCGTGTCGTGAAGGTGGAGGACGAGAGGGACCTCACCGGCGACGGGCAGAACGCGCTCGAGGACGTCCGCGATCTGCCTCGGATTCGCCATGCCCGTCGAGTCAGCGAGGGAAAGCGCGGCGACGCCTTCCCCCACGATCTCCCGCGCCATCTCGACGACGCGGTCGAGCGGAATGGCGCCCTCGTACGCGCATCCGAAGGCGCACTGGAGGCCCACGCGCGTCCTCAGGCCCTTCGACCTCGCGGCCCGGATCATGAGCCTGACGTCCGCGCGCGCGTCGTCCAGAGAACGGTTCGCGTTCTTTCGGCTGTGCGTGTTGCTCGTCGAGATCGAGAGGTCGACGGCGCCGAGGCCCGCCGCCGCGGCGCGTTCGACTCCCCTGCCGTTCAGGACGAGGCCGCTGTACGTGACGCCCGGGCGCCTCACGACCCGCCTGACGACCTCCTCGGCGTCGGCCATCTGCGGCACGCGCGCCGGGTGGACGAACGAACAGACCTGGATTTCCGTGAGGCCCGCGTCGAGGAGCCCCTCGATCAACTCGACCTTCAGCTCGGTCGGGATGAGCTTCTGCTCGGACTGAAAGCCGTCGCGGGGACCGACCTCGATGAGCGTGACGCGCTCGGGAAGAACCATCGCCAC
>PLZI01000054.1 GCA_003152095.1 Acidobacteriota bacterium
TCCATCTTGTTGATGAACGCGATGCGCGGAACGCCGTAGCGGTCGGCCTGGCGCCACACGGTCTCGGACTGCGGCTCGACACCGGAGACGGCGTCGAAGACGGCCACCGCGCCGTCGAGGACGCGCAGCGAGCGCTCGACTTCGGCCGTGAAGTCCACGTGGCCCGGGGTGTCGATGATGTTGACGCGGATGCCCTTCCAGAAACACGTGGTCGCCGCGGACGTGATCGTGATGCCGCGCTCCTGCTCCTGGACCATCCAGTCCATCGTCGCGGTCCCGTCGTGGACCTCGCCGATCTTGTAGTTGACCCCGGTGTAATAGAGCACGCGCTCCGTCGTCGTGGTTTTACCCGCGTCGATGTGAGCCATGATGCCGATGTTTCGGCATTTATCGAGAGGATGATTTCTCGGCATAACGAGTTTTTTCCGTCCCGGGGTGTCTGCGCCGTCGAATTCCCTGGCCTGCGTGCTTCTCGCGGCCCGGGGAATTCCGCACGCTGATGAGGCGTGGTCCGGGTTTCCCAAAAGGACCTGGTCGGCGTCACGCCTTGCGGCGCGGGCCAGCCGGTTTCCCTCCACCCGGATCTGTCTCGTGCAGTCCTACCAGCGGTAATGGGCGAAGGCCTTGTTGGCCTCGGCCATCTTGTGGGTGTCCTCCTTCTTCTTGACCGCGTTCCCGCGGTTGTTGGCGGCATCCATCAGCTCGCCGGCGAGCTTGTCGCGCATCGTCTTCTCGCCGCGCGCCTGCGCATACGAGATGACCCAGCGGATCGCGAGCGAGGCGCGGCGGTTCGGCTTGACCTCGACCGGCACCTGGTACGTCGAACCGCCCACGCGGCGCGACTTGACCTCGAGGACCGGCTTGACGTTCTCGAGAGCCTTCTTGAAAGTCTTGAGCGGATCGTCGGACGTCTTCTGCTCGATCTGCTTCATGGCCCCGTAGAAGATCGACTCGGCCGTCGACTTCTTCCCACGCTCCATGACGCAGTTGATGAACTTGGTCACGAGCTGGGACTGGTAGAGCGGGTCCGGGAGGACCTCGCGCTTCGGAACTTCACGGCGACGCGGCATCTGGTTCCCTTAAGCCCTTTTCCTTAAGCCTTCGGACGTTTCGCGCCGTACTTGGAGCGCGACTGCTTGCGGTTCGCGACGCCGACGGCGTCGAGCGTTCCGCGAATGATGTGGTAGCGCACGCCCGGGAGGTCTTTCACGCGGCCTCCACGGATCATGACGATCGAGTGCTCCTGCAGGTTGTGGCCGATGCCCGGAATGTACGTCGTGACCTCGATCCCGTTCGTGAGGCGCACGCGGGCGATCTTGCGGAGCGCCGAGTTCGGCTTCTTCGGGGTCGTCGTCTTGACCTGTGTGCAGACACCGCGGCGCTGTGGGCACGATTGGAGAGCAGGCGACTTCGTCTTGTAACGGACGGCGTCGCGACCCTTCCTCACGAGCTGGCTGATCGTCGGCATGAGACTTTCGAGGCTCCTTCGGACGTGAAACGGCGATGGGACGACCCGATGAACCGGAACTTACGATGCGAACCCGGCCGACTTACGGCCATTCTCCGGGCGCGACACGGCGTTTAGCGCCGAGCCGGTCCCCGGGGAAACCGGTGAAGAATATAGACCCCGCCGGAGGCTGTCAAGCGAGATCCTCCGCGCTTCAGGGACGCCGGGACAGGGATTCGCCCATTTCCAGGGCGCGCCGGACACGGCGGGCCAGGAAATGGACCTCGGGCCGCGTCACCTTCGCCCCAGGACCCTTCTCCTCGATCCGCTCGAGCGTCGCCCACGCGAGCTCCACGGGCAGCGCCGTGAATTCGAGAATCCCGCGGGGGGCACGGGCCCGCTCGAGCGCGCCAATGTACTCCCCTGCAGCCACGAGGTCTCGGCGCGCGAGGGCGAACACCTCGCCCGGCGGGACGCCGGGAGGCAGGTACGAGCGTCCCTCGGCGGCGTCGGAGGCTGCATCCTTCAGGATGTTCACGAGCTGGAGCGCCTCCCCGAAGGCGGCGGCGCGTGCCCGGAGCGCACCAGCCTCGAGGGCGAGGCCCGGGCGGTCTAGGAGGAAAAGCTCCGTCAGCATCTCCCCCACGAGGCCCGCCACGACGTAGCAGTAGGCCTTCAGGTCTTCGAGGCCGGCCAGCGCAAGCCGCCCGTCACGCGTCCGCGCGACGAAGCCCGCCATGCCCTCGGCCGACCGGATCACGTGCCGCTGGATCCCCTCGGCGGCGCCCGGCGACAGCGCAAAAAACGCATCCAGGACGAACGGGACTTCCGCGAGAAGCTCGCGGTATCCCGCGTGCGTCGCGACGCCGGCGGCGGTCCATTCCCGCGAGAGTCGTACCGCCTCGTCGCGCGCCGGCGCGCCGAGCAACCCGTTGAAGTCACGAAGGGCCCGGATGCGGGTCAAAGGGGCGAGGTGCGTCGCGTCCTCGAACGTGTCGGCGACCCGGAACAGGAGATACGCGACCGTCACTTCCCGGCGCGTCGGCTCCGGCAGCGGCGGGATTGACAGCGCGAACGTCCGGCTCGTTCTTTCCAGCAGGTCGAGGAGATCGGCCACGGGGGAATGCTAAGGGAAGACCTCGATGACGAGCGCCCCCTTTTCGTCGCCGAACTCCGCTAAAATACCCACCCCGCTCCGGGTGCCCCTCTCGGCCCTGGAGAAACACATCGGCGGAAGGACCTCCCTGAAGCGGGAAGGAGGAACCATGAAGAGAATGGCTCTCGTGGTACTGACGGTGACGCTCTGGGCCTCGGGGATCTCCGGGTCCGAAGAAGCGAGCCCGCAGTCGACACCCGCAGGACCCCATTTCAAGATCGCCGTGATCACGAACGACAAGTCTTCGCAGGACGCGAAGAGCGTTTTCGCACCCGATGCTCCGAAGGTTTTCGCGGTGTACCGGGTCGTCGCCGGTTCGGGGATGAAAGTGAAGGCCGTGTGGTTCGCGGAGAAAGTGGTAGGGCTCGAGGCAAAGAGCAAAATAGCCGAGAACGAAACGACGTTCTCGGCGAAGGGCGAGTTCATCGGCGCCTTCGCCTGCACGAAGCCGCCTCAGGGCTGGTGGCTCGGCAGCTACGTCGTCAACCTGTACATGGACGGCGTGCTCAAGAAGACGCTCGGGTTCCGCGTCGAAAAGCAGTAGCTACGAACCGCTACGGCATCTAACTGAGGTGGAGACCGTAACCCGTTCAGCCTTCCGCCTTGGCCTGGCGGAGCTTCCGGTACAGGGTGTCGCGAGAGATGCCGAGCAGGGACGCGGCCTTCGTACGGTTCCCCTCGGAGAGACGAAGCGCCTGCTGGATCGCGACCTGCTCGAGGCGCTCCATCGAGAGTGGCTGGTCCCCGGTCAGGACCTGGAGCGGCGGGGCTCCCGAGTCCTTCAGGAGCGGCCAGAGGTCCTTGTCGGTGATCGTCTGGGGGTTCTCGAGCGAGACGGCGGTGGCGCTGAGCAGCACGTTCTCCAGCTCGCGCACGTTACCGGCATACGGATGGTTCAGGAGTAGCTCGAGCGCGGGGCGCGAGAGCGTGATCTCCCGCCCGGACTGTCGTGCCAGCCGGCCCACGAAGTGCTGGACGAGGACGAAGACGTCCTCCAGCCGTGAGCGGAGCGGGGGGATCTCGATGACGACCGTCGCGATGCGGAAGTAGAAATCCCCGCGCAGCCGCTCGGCGCGGAGCTCGGCGAGCGGCCGGTTCGAGGCCGAGACCAGGCGCACGTCGACCTGCACGGCCGTCGGGCTCCCCACCGGCCGCACCTCTCCCTCTTCCAGGACGCGGAGCAGCTTCACCTGAGCGTCCTTCGGCATCTCGCCGATCTCGTCCATGAAGACCGTGCCCTTCGTCGCGGCCGCGAAGACGCCCGGCGTGTTGGCGTACGCGCCGGTGAACGCCCCGCGCCGGGCCCCGAAGAGTTCGCTCTCGACGAGCTCGCGCGGCAAGGCGCCGCAGTTCACGGGCACGAACGGCCCGCGCGCGCGCGGGCTGGCGGCGTGGATCGCGCGGGCCAGCATCTCCTTGCCGGTCCCGGTCTCGCCGAGGATCAAGACGGGTGCGTCGGTCTGAGCCACCACGCGCGCCCGCTCGATCACGCGGTGCATGAGGGGCGAGACCGTCACGATGGTCGCAAAGCAGGGCCAGCGCTCCAGGTTCGCCTCCAGCTGCCTGACCTGATCCCTCAGCTCGAAGACCTCCATCAGGCGCCCGATCTTCTTCCTCACAGCCTGCCGGTCGAACGGCTTGGTCACGTAGTCCTCGGCCCCGCGCTTGATGGCTTCAACGGCGGTCTCGATCGTGCCGTAGCCGGTCATGATCACGACGGCCAGGTCGGGGTTGCGGCGCTGGAGCTCCTCCATCAGCGCCAGGCCGTCGGTGCCCGGCATGATCAGATCGACGAGGGCGACCGCGATGTACGGGTTGCGCTCGTGCACGACCAGCGCCTCGCCGGCGGAAAGCGCGATCTCGACCGAATAGCCCTCCTGCCGCAGGAAATCCTGAAGAGTCGTCGCCAGGCTCGCGTCGTCGTCGACGATCAGGATGTGCCAGCGGTGGGGCGACTCGTCGCGCTTGGTCACGCGGGCCTCGCGGCTTCTTCGGGCTGCAGAATGGGGAGTGAGATCGTCGCGATCGTGCCGCCCCCGGGCGCGCTCTGCAGGCGGATGGAGCCGCCGTGCTCGATGACGATGCCCCGCGCGATCGCGAGCCCGAGCCCGGTTCCCCTGCCGGGCCCCTTCGTCGAGAAGAACGGCTCGAAGACGTGCACGTGGTCGGCCGGCGCGATGCCGCATCCGTCGTCGGCGATGTCGACCTCGAGCCATCGGCTGTCGGGGGGGCGGCACCGGATCGCGATCGCGCCGCCGTCGGAGATGGCGTCGAGCGCGTTGCTCAGGACGATCGAGAAGAGGGCCTCCAGCAGGTTTCGGTCGGCGAGGATCCTCGTACCGTTCACGGCGCCCAGGTCCATCGAGACGCGCGTGTGACGCGCGTTCAGCGAGGGGGCGAGGAAGCTCACCAAGGACTCGAGGATGTGGGCGACGTCTTCGGGCTGCTTCTGCGCGGCCGGACGTCTGCTGAACTCGAGGAGCCGGCGCACGAACTGCTGGCAGAACTGGAGGCTGTTCTCGAGACGCTCGAGGTCGGAGGCCGTCGGCTCGTCGTGCACCTGCTCCCTCATCATCTGGACGCGCAGCAGCATGGCGGCGAGCGGCGTGTTGAGGTGGTGGGCGGTCCCCGCCGCCGTCTTCCCGATGCTCGTGAGCTTCTCGACCTCCAGGAGCGTCTGCCGGAGCCGCACGCGCTCGCGGATGTCCTCGGTGACCTCCAGGTAATCGCTCGGACCTTCGCCCTCCCGGAACGGGAGCACGCTGAGCTGCACCTCGAGCAGCTCCCCGCGCGCGTCGCGTCGCAGCGTCTCGACGACCGCGGTCGGATCCCCGGCGTCCGCTTTCCGCATGAGCTCAAGCAGCTCCGCGTGCTTCTCCTCGGGAACGGTCGGGAGCTGGCGGCCGATCACCTCGGCCTTGCTGAATCCGTAGAGGCGCTCGGCGGCCCGGTTCCACTCGGTGACCCTGAGCGAGGCGTCGTAGAGCGCGACGGCGCCGGGCGAGACTTCGAGGAGATGGCGGTAGTGCTCGCGCGATCGGCGAAGCTCGGCCTCACTCTGCCGGCGCTGCCGGAGCACGTACCACGCCGCCCACGAGGCCAAAAGCAGCGAAGACGTCATCCCGCGCGTGATGTAGAGCGTGTGAAGGGTGACGTAGTCGCCGTTCCTGAAGAAGCGGTTCTCCACCAGCTCCCACGTCGCGAAGACCGCGGCGACGATGCTGACGCTCGACAGTATCAGCGTGGCCCACTGCCATCCCGACCAGTGCAGGTCACGCTCCGCTCTCTTCATGGGCCCAGGTCCTGCACCAATATAGCCGCAGAAGGGAGCGGGCGCATTCTCGCCGCAGGCTCCCGATCCGCCAGACCGCCTAAAGACGCCGCGTCACTCAGTGCGCGTACTTCAGCGGGATCTTCTCGTGGGTCCCCTTCGCCTTCCGCTCCTCGAAGTTGAAGTCCTTGAAGAAAGGGCTCTTGGAGTTGTGGCAGTTGACGCACGTGTCTTTGCCGATCTGCCCGACGAGACCCACCTTCACGAGCTCGGCCTTCTTGTACTCCTTGTTCTGAAGACTCATGTTCTCTTTCTGTATGTACGTGCCCCCCGGTCCGTGGCACATCTCGCACTGCACGCCGACCAGATCGGGTGTGGTCGCGAGGTCGACGAAGCCGCCGGGCTTGCCGTAGCCGGTCGTGTGGCACGGGAGGCAGCTCGCATTCTTCGTGTAGTCCTTCGTCGGATCGAGCTTCGCCTTCGTCTTCGCCGCGGCGGCGACGCCGGGCTTCAGGAGCTCGAAGACCTTCGACATCTTGGTTTCCGACCAGGACGTGAATTCCTTCAGGTGGCAAGCCTTGCATTTCTTCACGCCGACGTAGGCGTGCTCGGCGCCGGCCGTCTGGCTGAGGGCCACCGCCGCGAGCGCTGCGAGGGCGCCCGCCCGGACTAGCTGAGCGATCGGTTTCATCGTGAACCTCCTCCTTGTTTCTTCGTCAAGGCTCCCTGCGACGCGGGCTCGCTCTTCCACCCGTCGGCGAGAAGAGCCTGTAGCGCGGCGAGCTCCTCCGCGTCGAAGCGGGGCCAGGGGATCTGGTGAGCTCCCATCTTGTCGCGCATCAGCGGAACGTGGTTCCACATCCGCTGCGTGATCTGCTCCTTCGCCTCTCCGCTGCTGCCCCTCAGCGAGGGGCCGATGCCGCCTCCCTGTCCCTCCTGGCCGTGGCAGACGACGCACCCCTTCTGTCGGTATATCGTCCGGCCGCGCGCGAGATCGCCGGGCCGCGACTCGTAGCGGGAGATGAAGAGGAACGCAAAGACGTCTGCGACGTCCTCTCCCTTGAAGGTCGGCGGTGCCATGCCGAGCGCACCCATCGCCTCGGCCATCGCCGGCCAGTGGTTCCACATCCTGCCTGCGAGCTGCGTGACGCTACCGCGCAGCTCGGCGCTTCCGAGGTCCGGTCCGATGCCCGCACCCTCGCCGAGCACGGCGTGACAGCGTGAGCATCCCTTCTCCCTGAAGAGCCGCTTGCCGCGTTTGGGGTCGCCCGCCGATCGGAACTCGTGCGCGGCCTGCCTCTGCCCCTGGCTGCGCAGGTACGCGAAGAGGTCGATGATCTCGCTCCCGTTGAACTTCGGGATGTCGAGGCCGAGGCGCCGGATCGCCGGCACCATCGCCGGCCCGTGGTTCCAGAGGTCCTGCGCGATCCGGAGCGGCGATGTCCCGCGAGGAAGCGTATCGAGACGCGGGCCGGCGCTCCCCCCTTCCTTGCCGAGGCTGTGGCATTGGATGCAGTGCTTCTGCGCGAAGAGGACCTTGCCGACCTTGGGGTCGCCCGGCTCGTCGAAGTAGTTCAGGAAATAGAGGAACGCCAGAAGGTCCGCGAGCTCGTCGTCCCGGAAGCTCGGGCGCACGAGCCGGAACTCCTTCATCTTGTCGCTCATCGTGAGCGCGTGGTTCCAGAGCGCGGCGGCGATCTCGTAGAACGATCCCTTGACCGCCGTGCGGCCCAGGTCGGGCCCGATCCGACCTCCGGCGCCCCTCACGGCATGACATTCGACGCACCCCTTCGACACGAACAGCGATTGCCCCTTCGCGGGATTGCCGAAGCCCGCCTCCGCCAGTGCCGGCCGGAGCATCGCCGGGATCATGAGGCAGAGGAGAGCGAGCCGCGAATGGGAGCTTTCAGCCATGCGTCGCCTCGAGCGTGTCGGGGAGATAGCTCTCGATCCGCGTCGTGACCTCGCTCACGGCGTGCTCGCGCCCCTCGCGGATCTCCCAGATCGAGACGATCGGGAAGAGCTTCGTGAAGACGGCGTACAAGAGGATGAAGCAGGAGATGAAGGCGGCGAAGAGCGACCACTCCACCCAGCTCGGCGTGTAGGAAGAAGCGGTGAGCGGGAGGCGGGGGTTCGAGAGGCTGGGGACGACGATGAGGAAACGCTCGAGCCACATGCCGACCTCCACCGACAGGGAGGCGGCCACGCAGCCCCAGACCGTCCTCCGCGTCCGGTTGTTCGCGAGCAGCGCGAACGGGACGAGAAAGCAGGTGACGACCATGATCCAGAAGTAGGGCGAGAACTTCCCCTCGGTCTTGGAAAGGAAGACCGCCATGTGCATCGGCTCGCCGCCGTAGTAGGTCGTGAGGAACTCGGCGAACGTGAAGTAGAACCAGAGGAGCGTGAAGACGAGGAGCAGGAGTCCGAGGTTGTTGAAGTGGATCGGTTTCAGGTACGCCTCGAGGTGGTACGCCCTGCGGATGGCCGCCATCGCGATGATGATCGCGGCGATGCCGGAGAAGATCGCGCCGACGACGAAGTAGGGGCCGAAGATCGTCGAGTGCCACATCGGCTGCACCGTCATCGCGAAGACCCACGAGACGACCGTGTGGACGCTGATGGCGATCGGGATCACGATCACGGCCATCACGGCGATCGCCTTCTCGAGGCGCTGGCGCTGCTTCGGCGTGCCGGTCCAGCCGAGCGCCAGCGCGCGGTAGAAAGCGTGGCGACCCTGAAAGTGGTCCCTCAGGATCGCGATGTCCGGGATGAGCGGCAGATAGAGGTAGATGGTGCTCGCGGTCAGATAGGTGCTGATGGAAGCGACGTCCCAGAGGAGCGGGGACGTGAAATTGCCGTGCAAGATCACGTTGAGGGCGCGGTCCGGTCGCCCTAGGTCCAGGATGACGCACCCCAGGCCGAAGAAGAGCACGAGGACGGTGATGACCTCGGCCGCGCGCGTGATGGGCCGGCGCCACTCGGCGTGAGCCAGGCGGAGGATGGCCGAGATGAGGGTCCCCGCGTGGCTGATGCCGATGAAGAAGACGAAGTTCGTGATGTACAGGCCCCAGTACACCGGGACGTTCAGGCCGGTGACGAAGAGGCCGCGGCGGAGCTGCGTCGACCAGGCGAAGAACCCCCAGAGCGCGACGCCGAGGAGGAGCGATACGAATAGCCAGAAACGCGGTCCGGTCCGCGCCATCGGGAGAAGCAGACTCCCGTCCTCGCCGAGTCCGGCCTCGGCGCGCCGTTCAGACTGTTCCACCCCATTCCCCTTTCGACAGGTAGATCACCTTCGGGCGCGTCCCGAGCTCCTCGAGAAGCCGAAATGCCCGCGGGCTCTCGGAAAGCCGGACCACGGCGCTCCGTGGGTCGTCGAGGTCCCCGAAGACCATCGCGCCCGCGGGGCAGGTCTCGACGCAAGCCGGCACGTAATCCCCCTCCCGCAAAGGCCGGCTCTCGGCGGCCGCCTTGTCCTTGGCGCGCTGGAGCCGGTGATGGCAGAAGGTGCACTTCTCCACCACGCCGCGAGGCCGGACGGAGACGTCCGGGTTCAGCCCCTCGGCCATCGGCTCCGGCCACTCGGGACGCTCCCAGTTGAAGTGCCGAACGGTGTAAGGGCAAGCGGTCGTGCAGTACCGACAGCCGATGCAGCGCGGGTAGACCTGGGCCACGAGCCCTTCCTTGTCGATCTGTGTCGCCTGCACGGGGCAGACCTTCGTGCACGGGGGGCGGTCGCACTGCATGCAGGGCAACGGGACCAGCCGGAGACCGGGGCGCGTCCCGTGCTCGCTCTCTTTGAACGGGACGAGGCGCAGCCACGAGATGGCGCGGCCCCTCGTCGCCTGCTCGGCGCTCGGGGGCGCCACGTTGTTCTCCACCTGGCAGGCGACGACGCAGGCCTGGCACGCGGTACACCGGTCGAGATCGATCACCATTCCCCAGCGCGCCATCGTCTACGCCTTCCTCTCCCCAGCGAGACGATGAGCTGAAGATGCGGAGACGTTGACCTTCGTCGCGTCGAAATCGGGCAGGCCGCACAGCGGGTCGCGTGCGGGCGAGAGGAGCTGGAGAGGATTCGCGCCGATCCCGCTGGCCCAGCGCCCCGCGGCGCGCTTGCCGAGGCCGAGCGGGATCGCAACGACGCCCGGCACGATGCGCGGCGTGACGCGCGCGCGGACGACGATTTCGCCCTGAGGCGACGCGACGCGGATCCAGGCGCGGTCCTCGATGCCGAGCCGCGCCGCGCTCTCCGGGTTGATCTCCGCCCATGTCTCCCAGCGCTCCTCGAGGCCGGGATCGAGGATCCCCTCGAGGAACGGAAGCTCCGCTCCCGCTCCTCCCGCGATCGGGAGCGGCTCGAAGAGGTAGAGCGCGAGGGAGCTCGTCGATTCGGTCCGCTCGCCCGGGGCGGTGACGGGCGTCTCCCGCGCGACGCGGGAGAGGAGCTCGGGGCGGAAATCGAACCGGCCGCTTCCGGTCGCGAGCACTCGCTTCCAGTCGCCGTGGTCGTAGAAGGGATCCCACCAGCCGCCCGACTCTCCGGCTTTCTTCCAGAGCTCGTCGGCCGACTGGTAGCCCGGCGCCCACCATCCCGCGCCCTCCATCATCCGCACCCACGCCTCGTCGAACGGCTCTCCCATCACGGCCCCGCGGCGTGCTCCGTAGAGCCCGTTCATCTCGGCCCGGATCAGCGTCGGCAGGTCCTTCCACGGCAGCGCGGCCGCCATCTCGGGCCCGACCCGCACCGCGAGGTCGAGGAGGACCTCCGTCACGGGGCGTACGTCGTGTCGCGGCTTCGCCACCGCCGGCTGCGCGAGGCTCGCGACGGGGAACGGGACGCCGGGAGGGGACGTGGTGAGGTCCCAGCGCTCGAGGAAGTGCGCGTCGGGGAGGATCCAGTCGGAGTGGAGCGCCGAGTCGTCGGCGATCGAGCTGAACGAGACGACGAGCGGTACGCGCTCGAGCGCGGCGAGGAGCCGCGTGGGCGCCGCCGAGGCATAGATCGGATCCGCGCCCGCCAGCATCAGCACGTCGGCCGCGTAGGGAACTCCTTGCAGGATCGCTTCGGCCAGGCGTTCGGGATCGGAAACGACCAGTGGAGAGCCCGTTCCGGCGTCGTCGAGCCGAGCCTGCGCGCGGCCCGCCGCCGCGATCGGGTCGGGCGGGAGCGACGGCCACGTCGCGAGAGGCACCTCTTCCGGCACGAGGACGCCTCCGACCGTGTCGATGCTTCCCGCGAGAGCGTTCAGGACCTGCGCCGCGAGATGGTCGAAGAGGCGGCCCGGCAGGAGCGGCCCCCGGCGGGGCCCGACGGCAAGCCGGCTGCGCGCGGCGGCGAACTCGCGCGCGATACGGAGGATCACGTTGACCGAGATGCCCGTCTCGGAGGCGACGCGCTCGAGGCCGTAGTGCTTCTCGAGCAGTGATCGCAGAGACGGCCGCCCGTCGCGCGCCTCCTCGAAACCGGCCGTTCGCTCCTGGACGAATTCCTTGTCGTAGAGGCCCTCGGCGACGATCACGCCCGCGACGCCGAGCGCGAAAATGCCCTCCGTGCCGGGCCGGACGGCGATCCACTCGTCCGCCGAGGCGGCCGTCGGCGAGAGCCGCGGCTCGACCTGGACCAGCTTGCCGCGCCGTCCCGTCCGGCCCTGGCGGAACTCGCCGTACGCGCGCGTCGTGTACACCGGCGAGCTCGACGCTTCCAGGAGCGAGGCGCCGAGAGAGAGCACGTAGTCGGTCGACTGCAGGTCGTAGGCGGGTGTCGCGCGCACTCCTTGCCCGAGGAAGAGGGCGAGGGACGCCGCCGCCTCGCCGCGGTCGAGCGACACGTCGTTCGGCGAGCCGAACGATGAAAGGAACCGCTGGGCGACGCGGACGCCGATCCCGCCCATTCCGCTCCGGAGAAGCACGAGCGACTCCGGGCGCCTCTGGTCCCGCAGCGAGCGGAGGCGTGCTGCGACCACGCCGAGCGCGCTCTCCCACGACGTCCGCTCGAAGGAGCGGAGAGAACCGCGAGGCCCAACCCTTCGCAGCGGACCGGGAACCCGGTCGGGGTGGTAGAGGCCCTGCAGCCCCGCCTGACCCTTCGGGCAGAGACGTCCGGCATTGACGGGGTGCAGCGGATTGCCCTCCAGCTTGACGGCGCGCTCGCCGATCTTCCTCACGCGCACGCCGCATCCGCCGGGGCAGAGGGCGCACACCGAGAGGGCGAACCGCTCCGGCCCCTTCGGCGGATAGAGCGGGCTTTCGGCGGAGCCGAGGATCCCGCTGAAAACGCTCCCCGCCGGGATGCCGAGGGCGGTCCCGGCCGCGGCCCCGATGGCGAGGCCGATGAATCGGCGCCGCTCGATCCCCTTCACGTCGGGCTCCGTCGAGTGCTCGGTCGGCTCTCTCACCGGTGACACACCGTGCAGTCCGTCGACACGCGCTCTCTTCGGTGGCACGAGACGCAGTCGTCCATCACGAGGCGCCTCACGCGGACGGGGGGCGCGATGGTGTCCGCGATCGCGCCGTGGCAGACGCGGCATTGGAGCTTCGCGGCGATCACGTGGCGGCGGTGGGAGTAGAAGACGTGAGCCGGCTGCCGGAACAGCGGCTTCCAGGCCAGAGCGGTTCCTTTCTTCAGCATCTCCACGAGCTTCTTCTCCTCCTCGCTCTTCCCCTGCGGCTCGAGGTGGCAGCCGGCGCACAGGTCGGCGTCCGGCAGGCCCGAGAACGCCTCCGTCTCGACCGTGAGGTGGCAGGTCGTACAGCCGATGTCGAGCTCCGTGACGTGCTTCCTGTGATTGAAGGAGATCGGCTGGTGCACGGCCGGCCTGAAGAAGGCGTTGCGCCCTCCGAGCGTGAGGGCCGCCGTCGTCGCACCGCCGGCCAGGACGAAGGCCGTGGCGAAGCCCGCGACGGCGAGGCGGTGCTCCCTGCGGAGGGACGCTTGAATTCCCATCTTCAAGGTCTCACGGCCGCCGAGGAGTTCAGGAACGTGATCAGGTCGCCGACGTCGCCCTCGGCGAGCTCGGGCCAGCTCTGGCCGTTCTCGCGGGCGCGCCCGTAAATGTGCGGGCCGTGTCGCCAGAGCGCGGCCGCGAAGGAGATCGACGTGAACCTCTTTCCGCGTCCCCTCAGGCCGGGGCCGCGCTCGGTACCTTCCGCCCGCGCCCCGTGACAGCGGTCGCAGCCTCGTCCGGCGAAGAGCACCTCCCCGAGACGGGGCGAGCCGCCCGGCTCGGTGTTGCGAATGCTGTAGAGGAACGCGACCAGGTCCGCCATCTCTTGGCTGTCGAAGCTCGGGCGTGTCAGTCCCCGCTCCCGCATGGCGCGCGACATCGCCACCGAGTGGTTCCACATGGTGCCCGCGAGCTGCACGATCGTCGCGGGCAGCTCGCGCCCCGGCCCCAGCTGCGGGCCGACCCTCCCCGTCTCGTCCTTGACCGAGTGGCAGGCGGCGCAGGACCTCTCTCGAAAGAGCTTCCAGCCGCGGTCGGGGTCGGCGCTCAGGAGCAGCCGGTCGGGGCCCGGGACGCTCGCCCCTCGGGCGAACGCCAGCAGGTCGTTCATCTCGCGGCCCTCGAAGGTGAGCGGCTCGCCGCCGACATCGGTCACGGGCGGGTGGTTCCACATGACCCGCGCCCATTCGACGGGCGAAGCGGACTTCCTGAGCGCTCGATCCCCGCCGGCCGCGTCCGGGCTCGAGGGGCCGCGGGGGGCGTGGCAGCGGGTGCACCCCTTGGTCTCGTAGAGCCGCCCGCCGCGCGCCGCGTCTCCCGCCTCGTCCACGTGTCGCGCCACGAAGAGGTAGGCGAGGACGTCGGCCATCTCCTGGTCGTCGAGCCTCGGGTAGTCGAGACGCTCGGCCTGCATCCGCTTCCACATGCGTGGGGCGTGGTTCCACATCGCGACGACGAGCTGGTCGGGGTGCGATCGAGAGGAGCCTGCGGAGCCCAGGTCCGGACCCGACGTGCCCCCGAGCCCCTTCACCGCGTGGCAGTGAACGCAGCCCTTCTTCTGGAACAGCTCGGCCCCTTCCCCTGGGCTCCCGATCGGAAGCGCGCTCCACCGTGCCGAGGCGTGCCCTCGTTCCCACCAGAGGACGCTCCCCAGGAGCGCCGAGGCAGCCGCCGCGAGCACGACCCAGAACAAGAGCTGCCGTATCGAACCCATCCGTACCCCTCCCGCTGGTGGGCGCCGCGACGCAGGGGAAAAACCGTACGATGAGCCGGAACAATGCAGGGGGGCTGCCATGGAGAGGTCGAGGCGGGCCGCCGGCGATACGAGAGCCTCGGGGGTTGCAGGTCAAACAGTTACCGGGTGGGGCTCGAAAGGAACGTGTACACGGACGTGCGGGAAAAGTGTCAGAGAATCGGTCGGGCGTCCGAAATCCTTACGGCGACCTCGAGTGCGCGAACGTCTTCCGGAGCCGCGCTCACCGGCGCCTCATGACCGCTGACGAGCCGAGACGACTCAAGAACGAGGCTGTCTCTTCGGAGCCGAGCGTCGTGTCGTTCGGCTCGGCCGCCGCACGGCCCTCTTGGCCGGCTTGACGTTCTCGTGGCCGAAGGGGCAGTGGCGGCAGCCCGACCCGCAGCAGATGCCGCGGCGGAGCAGGTACGCGGCCGTGAAGACTTCGTATCCCGTCTTCGAGTCGACGTAGGTGTCTCTTCCCTCGGCCACCGCGCGCGCATGCAGCGCGTCGAGCTCGTCCACCCGCCGATTGTCCATCCGCTGGATTCATAAAAGAAAACGGGCCGGCTTTCGCCGGCCCCGAAGAGAAGATCCTCTTAGAAGGAAAGAGAGGGGGATCCTTCCGATTACTCGCAGAAATCTTCTTCTTTATTCGAAAAAATCTTCCTCCGATCGTGATCCCTAAACTTCATCATCGAGGTCCGCCGCGATGACCGGCGTCTCGTCGTCGAAGTAGAGCTCCTCCGTCTCCTCCGGCGCGGGCGGGATCTCCTCGCGCTCGAGGACGACGTTGCGGTAGTAGTCCATGCCCGTGCCGGCCGGGATGAGGCGGCCGACGATGACGTTTTCCTTGAGTCCGCGCAGGAGGTCGATGCGGCCCGCGATGGACGCCTCTGTGAGGACGCGCGTCGTCTCCTGGAACGAGGCCGCCGAGACGAACGAGTCCGTCGAGAGCGACGCCTTCGTGATGCCGAGGAGCAGCGGGCGCCCCTGCGCGGCCTTGCCTCCCGCCCTGAGGATGCGGTCGTTTTCCTCGTTGAAGCGGAAGCGGTCGACCTGCTCGTCCACGAGGAATTCCGTGTCGCCGACTTCCTCGACGCGCACGCTGCGCATCATCTGGCGCACGATGACCTCGATGTGCTTGTCGTTGATGCCGACGCCCTGCGAACGGTAGACCTCCTGGATCTTGTCGGTCATGTACCGCTGGAGCTCCTTCTCGCCCTTGACGGCGAGGATGTCGTGCGGCGACGGATCGCCCTCGGTAAGCGGATCGCCCGCCTCCACGCGTTCGCCGTCCTGCACCATGACGTGCGAGCCGCGCGGCACGAGCATGTCGCGCTTCTGGCCGTCCTCGGATTCGACGGTGATCTTCTGCTGGCCCTTGACCGTGCCCGCGTGATGGACGACGCCGGAGATCTCGGTGATGACGGCCGGCTCTTTCGGACGCCGCGCCTCGAAAAGCTCGACGACGCGCGGAAGACCGCCGACGATGTCGCGCGTGCGCTTCTTCTCGACGGGCTTCTTCGCGAGCGCGTCGCCGGGGTTCACGAGGTCGCCGTCGGCCACCATGAGGTGGGAGGGGATCGGGAGGTTGTAGCGCTTCTCCAATCCGCCCTTGCCCGTGACGACGAGCGTGGGTGCGCGCTTCTCGGTCGTTCCGGTCGTCTCGACGACGATCCTCTGGTTGAGGCCGGTGACCTTGTCCGTCTCCTCGCGCAGGTTCTCGCCTTCGAGGATGTCCTTGTACGAGACCTTTCCGGCGATTTCCGTCAGGATCGGCGACGCGAACGGATCCCAGCTCACGAGAAGCTGGCCCGGTTTGACCTCTTCGTCATGGGCGACCTTGAGGACCGACCCGTACGCGAGCGAGTAGCGCTCCTTCTCGCGCCCCTTGGCGTCGAGGAGGACGAGCTTGCTGTTGCGGTTGACGACGACCTCGGTGCCGTCCTTCTTCTGGACGGTGGTCGCGTTCAGGAGCTTCACGATACCTGGGTTCTTCGCCACGTGGCGGGCCGCTTCCGAGACCCGGGCCGTGCCGCCATAGTGGAACGTCCGCATCGTCAGCTGCGTGCCGGGCTCGCCGATGGACTGCGCCGCGATGACGCCGACCGCCTCGCCGATGTCGACGAGATCGCCCGTCGCGAGGTTGCGGCCGTAGCACTTGCGGCAGACGCCGCGACGCGTCTCGCACGTGAGGACCGAGCGGATCTTGACGCGCTCGATGCCGGCCTCCTGGACCTTTCCGGCCAGCTCCTCGGTGATCGTGTCGTTCGCCGAAACGATCGGTTCGTCGCTCGCGGGATCGAACACGTCCTCCTGGACGATGCGCCCCACGATGCGGTCGCGGAGCGGCTCGAGGATCTCGCCGCCCTCGACGATGGCCGACACGACGATGCCGTCGACCGTCTCGCAGTCTTCCTGCGTGATGATGACGTCCTGCGCCACGTCGACGAGGCGGCGCGTGAGGTAGCCGGAGTCGGCCGTCTTGAGCGCCGTGTCAGCGAGACCCTTGCGGGCTCCGTGCGTCGAGATGAAGTACTCGAGAACGGTGAGGCCCTCGCGGAAGTTCGAGATGATAGGCTGCTCCATGACCTCGCCCGAAGGCTTGGACATCGGGCCGCGCATGCCGGCGAGCTGGCGGACCTGCTCCTTGCTGCCTCGGGCGCCCGAGTCGGCCATCATGTAGATGGGGTTGAACTCCGAGCCGCCGACGCCGTCCGACGCTTTCATCTCCTTGAACATGGCCTCCGCCACGGACTCCGTGATGCGGTGCCAGATATCGATGATCTTGTTGTGGCGTTCGCCGTCCGTGATGGCGCCCTGCTGGCGCTGGTGCTCGACCTCGAGCACGTCCTTGCGGGCGCGCGCGACGAGCTCCTGCTTCGTGGCGGGGATGTGCATGTCGTCCACGCCGATCGAGATCCCGGCGCGCGTCGCCACGTTGAAGCCGACCTCCTTGACGATGTCGAGGATCTCGACCGTGCGCTCGATGCCGTAGTGCACGAAGCAATAGTTGACGAGGTCCTGCAGTCCTTTCTTCCGGAGCGTGCCGTTCAGGAACGGCAGCTCGGGCGGAAGGTCCGCCGACAGGAGAACCCGGCCGACCGTCGTCTCGATGCGCGTGCGATTGCAGGCGATCGGATCCGTGTGGACGATGTCCTGGTCGTTGAGCACCTGGCTCTCGAGGTCGATGAGGCTGCCCGTGAAGCGCACGGCGATGCCCGCGTGCGTGTCGACCTCTCCGGCCTCGTGCGCGAGGACGACTTCGTCGAAGCTCGAAAAGACGCGGCCTTCGCCCTTGCATCCGTCCTTGCGGCGCGTGAGGTAGTAGAGGCCGAGGACGAGGTCCTGCGAGGGGACGGTCAGGGGCTTGCCGTGCGCGGGCGACAGGATGTTGTGCGACGAGAGCATGAGGACCTGGGCCTCGACCTGCGCTTTCGGCGAGAGCGGGACGTGTACGGCCATCTGGTCGCCGTCGAAGTCCGCGTTGAAGGCCGCGCAAACGAGCGGGTGGATCTTGATGGCCTTGCCCTCGATGAGGACCGGCTCGAACGCCTGGATGCCGAGGCGATGGAGCGTCGGCGCGCGGTTCAGGAGGACCGGGTGCTCCTTGATGACCTCTTCGAGGGCATCCCAAACCTCGTTCGGCGCCTGCTCGACGAGCTCCTTCGACGCCTTGATCGTGGACGTGATGCCCTTCTGCTCGAGGCGGTTGTAAATGAACGGCTTGAACAGCTCGAGGGCCATCTTCTTCGGAAGGCCGCACTGATGGAGCTTCAGCTCCGGACCGACGACGATGACGGACCGGCCCGAATAATCCACACGCTTTCCCAGCAAGTTCTGGCGGAAGCGGCCGGACTTGCCCTTGAGCGTGTCGGAGAGCGACTTCAGGGGCCGGTTGTTCGAGCCCTTGAGGACGCGCCCGCGGCGGCCGTTGTCGAACAGGGCGTCGACGGCTTCTTGCAGCATCCGCTTCTCGTTGCGGACGATGACCTCGGGCGCGCGCAGCTCGAGGAGCTTCTTAAGGCGGTTGTTGCGATTGATGACGCGGCGGTACAGGTCATTGAGGTCCGACGTGGCGAAGCGGCCGCCGTCGAGAGGCACGAGCGGGCGAAGCTCCGGCGGGATGACCGGAATGACGTTCAGGATCATCCACTCCGGGCGGTGGCCCGACCGGCGGAAAGCATCGACCACTTTCAGCCGCTTGGCGGCCTTGAGGCGCTTCAGGGCCGACGTCTCGGTCTTCATGACGAGGCGAAGCTCCTCGGCGAGGTCGTCGATGTTGACGCGCTGGAGCAGCTCCTGGATCGCCTCGGCGCCCATCTTCGCGACGAACGCGTCGATCCCGTACTTCGTCTTCAGCTCGCGGAATTTCTCCTCGGAGACGAGGCTCTTCTCCTCGAGCTTCTCCTCTTCGGCGAGCGGACCCGGGTCGATGACGACGTACTGCTCGAAGTAGAGGATGCGCTCGAGGTCGCGCAGCGTGAGGTCGAGCAAGTGTCCGATCCGCGACGGCAATCCCTTGAAGAACCAAACGTGAGAAACGGGAGCCGCGAGCTCGATGTGGCCCATGCGCTCGCGGCGCACCTTGGACTTCGTTACCTCGACGCCACACTTGTCGCACACGACGCCGCGGTGCTTCATGCGCTTGTACTTGCCGCAGAGGCATTCCCAGTCGGTGATCGGCCCGAAGATCTTCGCGCAGAACAGGCCGTCGCGTTCCGGCTTGAACGTGCGGTAGTTGATCGTCTCGGGCTTCGTCACCTCGCCGAAGGACCACGAACGGATCTTCTCGGGGCTCGCGAGGGCGATCTTGATGGCGTTGAAATCACGCGGGCCGGGGTTCTTGAACGGAGACACCGAGCCCGTATTGGGGAACGCGGAAGAGGTCGAGAACGCTTCCATGTGACTCTCTTCTCCTCAGACCTTGAGCAGCTCGACGTCGAGGCAGAGCGACTGCAGCTCGCGCACGAGAACGTTGAAGGATTCGGGCAGACCCGGCTCGTCCGGGACCTCGCCCTTCACGATGGCCTCGTACACCTTCGAGCGGCCCTCGACGTCATCGGACTTGACCGTGAGGAGCTCTTGCAGCGTGTACGCCGCGCCGTACGCTTCCAGCGCCCAGACCTCCATCTCNNCGCGCGTGGATCTTGTCGTCCACGAGATGGGACAGCTTGAGCATGTAGATGTAACCGACGGTGACGTTCTGCTCGAAGCGGCTGCCCGTCATGCCGTCGTAAAGGACCGTCTTGCCGCCAACGGGGAGGTCTGCCTTGCGCAGCAGCGCCCGGATCTCGTCCTCGGACGCGCCGTCGAAGACCGGCGTCGCGATGTTGATCCCGAGCACCTTCGCGGCCCACCCGAGGTGCGTCTCGAGAATCTGCCCGACGTTCATGCGCGACGGAACGCCGAGAGGATTGAGCACGATCTCGACGGGGGTTCCGTCCGGAAGGTACGGCATGTCCTCCTCGGGGAGGATCCGGCTGATGACGCCCTTGTTGCCGTGGCGTCCGGCCATCTTGTCGCCCACCTGGAGCTTGCGCTTCATCGCGACGAACACCTTGACGGTCTTGTTCACGCCCGGCGCGAGCTCGTCGCCCTTCGCGAGAAGCGCCACGCGGTCCGCGCTGACCTTCTTGATGACGTCGATCTGCGAGTCGGTCCGCTGGAGGATGAGCCGCACCTGGTCGCGGATCTCCTCGTCCTTCAGCTTGAGGCCCTTGAGCATGCGGGGCGTCATCTGGCTGATCTTCTCGACCGTGAGCTTGCCGCCCTCCTTCACGAGGACGTTGCCTTGCGAGTCGGAGACATCCTCGAGAACCGTGCGCCCCGAGAGGAGCGACTCGATCTTCTCCTTTGCCTCCGTGCGGATGATGCGGATTTCGTCGTCGGCGTTCTTCGTGAGGCGGCCGACCTCTTCGTCGAGGATCTGCTTGGCCCTCACGTCCTTCTGCTTCTCCTCGTCCTTGCGGGTGAAGATCTTCACCTCGACCACGATGCCCTCGATGCCCGGGGGGCACTTGAGCGAAGCGTCGCGCACGTCGCCGGCTTTCTCGCCGAAGATCGCGCGAAGGAGCTTCTCTTCCGGCGTGAGCTGTGTCTCGCCCTTCGGCGTGACCTTGCCCACGAGGATGTCGCCGGGTTTGACGTTCGCCCCGATGCGCACGATGCCGGACTCGTCGAGGTCGCGGAGCGCGTGCTCCGAGACGTTCGGGATGTCCTTCGTGATCTCCTCGGCGCCGAGCTTCGTCTCGCGCGCCTCGATCTCGAACTCCTCGATGTGNNGGTAGATGTCCGCGCCGAAATCGCGCGTCTCACCCGCCTCGTCCTTGCCCGAGACGCGCACGATGATGCGACGAGCGTCGACCGTGTCGACGATGCCGTCCCTCTTGCAGAGGACGACGGCACCCGAATCGCGCGCGACGATGCCCTCGAGGCCCGTGCCCACGAGCGGCGGCTCCGTACGGAGAAGCGGCACCGACTGGCGCTGCATGTNNCGATGACGTAGTTCTCCTCTTCCCACGCGGGCTGGAAGAACGCGGTCGGGCGGCCCACGACAGGCTTCTTGTGGCTCTTCTTGAGGCGGGTGCTCATCTCCTCGAGATCCTCGGCCTGGACGATCGCGCCCTTCTTCCAGCCCGAGTCACCGACCGTGACGATCTCGTAGTGGTCGAGGACGCGCCCGTTTTTGACCTTCTTGTAGGGGCTCTCGANNGGGCAGATGCGGCCGTAGTGCGTCGCGTGCACGTCCCGCACTTCGAACCCCGCACGCTCGCGCGAGAGGCCGCCCGGCCCGAGGGCCGACAGGCGCCTTTTGTGGGTGACTTCCGACAGCGGGTTCGTCTGGTCCATGAACTGTGAGAGCTGGGACGACCCGAAGAACTCCTTGATGGCGGCGATCACGGGCTTGCTGTTGATGAGGTCATGGGGCATCGCGGAGTCGATGTCCTGGTGGACGGACATCTTTTCCTTGATCGCGCG
>PLZI01000144.1:0-953 GCA_003152095.1 Acidobacteriota bacterium
GGTGGACGCGCCGTCTTCGCGGCCGTCACAAGGCGCGGTAATTGCCTCAGGGTTCCCGACCCGTTGATGGGAGCGAATGCGGCAGGCGACGCGTCCCAGACCGATGGTCGGGCCGTCGTCTTACAGCTCTCTCGCCGCGATCATCATGAGCGTGCGAGGGCCCCGCGAGCGCACGCGGAGCGCATGCCACGACGCGCCGTGAACATCCTGTGGCGCGATGCGCCTCGACCAGCGAATGTCTTCGGCGCGAACTTCACGATCGATGCCCCGCGCAAGCTCCTCGCTCTCGAGGAGAACGCATGCCTCGAAATCCTTGTCGTCATCGAGGCTTCTGAAATTCAGATTCGCGGAGCCGACGATGACCCACCGCATGTCGAACGTCGCGAGCTTCAGATGGCTGAAGTGGTTCTGGTACTCGAAGACCTCCAACCCTGCGTCGATGTACGCCGAGTAGTGGTGCTGCTGCGCATCGTACGTCAACTTGTTCGGGGTCCACCTGCCCGCAGGGACGATGAGAGTCACCTGGAGAAGTGGGCGCTCCCGCTTGGCCAGGAGGAGCGCGTCCACGATCGCGGGATGATAGAGGAAGGGGTTCTCGATGAAAATCGAATGCTCCGCAGCAAGGATGCGGTCGCGGAAGGTCTCCCGGATCTCGTTGGCCCGCGAGCTCGGTTCGTTCTTGATCACCCGCGCCGACGAAACGCGTATGCCGCGCGGCGCTTCCGGGACCACGGCGTCGAGGGATCGGAAGTTCGCTCCGCCGCCGAGCCGCCAACGCTCGCGGAAGACCCTGTCGAGGTCGCAGACGATCGGTCCCTCGAACCGAACGAGGCCGTCGTGCCACTTCCACCAGGGCTCCGGTTGACCCGCTTTCCGCGCGGCGCTCGCCTCGTCGTGCGCGCTCTTCTTCGGATCAAAGGGCACGTGGTACTGGTACTGCGCCCCGAAGTTCG
>PLZI01000144.1:1135-9647 GCA_003152095.1 Acidobacteriota bacterium
ATCTCGTCGCGGAGTCAAGATCCTGGAGAAGTACGGGGAGGAGTCGATTTCCGTCCACGAGGTTTTCGACGAAGTTCACACGAAAAGAATAGCGCACCGGAGGCAGAGAGCGCTTAAGTCTGCCGATGCTACGCGGGTATCGTTGAGCCGAAGGAACACGAGGCCGCCGTCGCCGCGCGTGAGGCAGGAGGCCGGTCGACTTTACGATGGACGTCAGCTCGGATGCTATGGGCTGGGCTCTCACTTTGCCGCCTGAGCTGCAGCGTGCGGTATCTTCGCCGCGGTGAGGGCAGCTTGAAGGGAATTCCGGCCCGGTTCGATCCCGTCAAAGAGAGGCTGGCGTTCGGAAAGAGTCGCCGCCGGGCGCTGCCCCGCAGCGACCAGGGCAAATGGAAGACGTGGGACGGACGACCGGACATACTGGCGACGCTGCTGAAGGCGAGCCGCGGGCGTCTTCCCGAGCTCCTGCCCATCAAGTGGGGAAGGATGGCGGCCTCTCCTTTCGGCTTCTTTCGCGGCGCCGTGCCGGTCATGGCGCTCGATCTCGCCCGGTCGCCGGTGACCGGCGTGCACGTCCAGATGTGCGGCGACGCGCACGTACGCAACCTCGGCGCCTTCGCGGCGCCCGACGGCCATCTCGTCTTCGATATCAACGACTTCGACGAGACGATGCCCGGACCCTGGGAGTGGGACGTTAAGCGCCTCGCCGCCAGCCTCGTCCTCGCCGGCCGCGAGGCGGGAGACGGCGACCCGCTCTGTATCGAAGCAGTTGGGGAGCTCGTGTCCTCCTATCGCGAGGCCCTGAAGGAATTCGCCGCGATGTCGGCGCTGGATCTCGCGCTGTTCCCGATCCGCCGGTACCGCCGCGGCCCCGTGATGCGCGTCCTCGAAAAGGCCGAGCGCGCGACGCCCCTGCACTCGCTCGAGAAGCTTACGGTCCTTGCGCGCGGAGGTCTCCGCCGGTTCCCGAATCGCCCGCCGCTGCTTCAGCCTCTCGAACCGGGCCGGGCTAGGCGCGTCATGGGCTCGTTGAAAGCGTATCGCGACACGGTGAGCGACGACCGGCAGCTCGTCCTCGACGCGTATCACCTCGTCGACGTCGCCTTCAAGGTAGTCGGGACCGGAAGCGTGGGGACGCGTGACTACGCCGTCCTCGCGTTCGGGAATGGGGTGGACCATCCCCTATTTCTTCAGGTCAAGGAGGAACTGCCCTCGAGCTACGCGGCCGTTCTTCCGCATGTGGTCTGCCCTTCTCACGGGGGGCGCCGCGTCGCGCAGGGACAGCACCGAATGCAGACAGTGTCCGATCCGTTCCTCGGCTGGACGACTTTGGCGGGCCGCCACTACCTCGTGCGTCAGCTCGCAGATCACAAGGCCTTGATCGACCCGCAAGAGCTGAGCGGCCTCGCATTGAAGGAATACGCACGGGTTTGCGGAGAGGTGCTCGCGAAGGCGCACGCCCGCACGGGTGACGCCGCGATTCTGTATGGCTATTGCGGCGACACAAACCGCCTCGATCGTGCGATGGGAAGGTTTGCGATCGCCTATGCCGATCAGACCGAATCCGACCACGCCGCCTTGTTGAATGCGATCAAGACCGGGAAGATCCGGGCACGAAGGGGAATCTGACCCTCGGTCAGGGAGCGGGAGGGGTCTTCATGTGGCTGCTCTCGAAGCGGACCGCAACCGCGAGGATGACTCAGGTCAGAACGGCGGCGAAAGCCGGAAGCCAGAGCGGACCGAGAGCCGTGGCCACACCGACCGTGGCCGTCACCCAGATGGTCGCAGCGGTCGTCAGACCGTGCACGTCGCCGCGGTCCGCCAGCTTCAGGATCCTGCCCGCGCCTAGAAAGCCGATTCCCGAGACGATGACCTGCACGAATGACGTCAGCCACGCGCTGATAATAGGCCCTCACGTCACTCCCTCGGCATGGGCTCGGCGGCGAACCTGTCTGGGAGTATGAAGGCAAAGTCGAGGGTTAGCTGCGCCGCCACCAAAGAGACGCCACGCGCATCAGGGCTTGGAGATCCCCTTCGGAGTGTTCGCAGCAGAGCTGCTCGGCCGGTGCGTCGTCGTCTCAGGCCCCCTGAAGGAGTTTCGATGGACGCGTGATAGCGCGCTAAGGCGCACAGCGTCGTAAAGCTTCCAGCCCACACCTTCACCGGAGGGATCGCGATGAGCGAGACCAAAGCCGGCTCCGGACCCGGCGTGCGTTCTCCTGACGCGCCCGCGCGCGTGGTTCTGCAGAAGGAAGCCGGAGGGAAACAGACTTGCGCGCCCATGGGCGCAGCCCGCGAAGAGCCGATCGTCGTTTTTCTCACTCGTGGCAAGGATACGGCCAGCGTCAACGCTCCCGTGTGGGGAGTCGTACCGCACCAGATGAGAGTGGACGAGCAGTGGGTGGTGAAGATCGACGGAACGCTCTGGCGAGCGCGCGTCGCGGCCCTTCGCTTGAAGGCGGAATCGACCGCGCACTTCCCCGAGGGATGCCAGCTCGTCGATTTCAAACTCCTCCGCCGGAAACCGCCGAACGCGTAACGTATCTCTTCCTGACTGGACGCTGCTGGAACCATGAAACCAGAGCCCGAGATCACCGTTCGTCTCGTCAGGTCTCAGGATTGCGATGCTTGCCAGGCGCGATCCGTCACGAGGGATGTTGCGTGCACACTGAGCGCGCCGCGGAGGCTCTGCGAGAGTCACCTCGCGGTAGTACGGCGCGCCAACGATGAGGCGAAGACGGATGCGGTTCCTCCGCCCTTCGGCGAGGAATAGGTGGGGAAGGCCCGCGGTCGATTTGACCGAACTCTTTGAAGCTATGGGTCGACCTGATAATGAAGGTGCCCTTGCCCCGCCATCGGCTTCTCGTTAACCTCAGCTGGATCGATTAGCTTGATTCCGGTGACGGTGACCTTGACGGTCGCGGTCTTCTCCTGGGCCTTCTTCTCCTTGTCGACGAACATGGCGGAGAGCTTGGCCATCGTTGCGGACGCATGCTTTTTCGCGTTCGCGTGAGCTGGAGTCGCGTTGGAGGTTGACGGCTGGCCGGCGATGGTCGGGAGACCTAGCGCGAGAAATGCGGCGCCGGAGAAGACGAGAGCCGTCATTCGGAGACAGCTGATCGAGACCAAGGTAAAAAGACTTCTTCATGTTGATGACGCTCCTTAGGGCGATTCTTCATGCCTGAGAAATCCGCGATCTCATTTCATTTGCCGGAGATGCGGGCAACGAATAAGCGCTCTATTCACCCTTGCGTGTGAGTATGTGACCGAGAAGGATGCCCACCACCAGTGCTCCCCCCGCGACGAGGGCAGTGTTGCTGTCAGCGTAATCGCTGATTCGGCTGACAGCCTGGGTGAGCTGCTTTTTTCCCCGGGCTCCGTATTCGTCGATGGCCCCTTGACCGGCCGACTTCAGGTCTTCGAACGCATCGGAAGCGTGGGTGCCCAGGTCCTTCGCCGCTTGACTCGTGCGGTCCGCGAGTCCAGACGCGTCGCTCTTGATGTCCTTGAAGTCCGAGCTTAGCTTCTGAGCCGCTCCCGAGGTAGAAGACTTTCCGACGTTCGGAGTCGATGTAACATTTTCCATGGTCATTTCCTCCGCCCGGCATATCGCAACACTGCTGCCATTCAAGGGGCTGCCAGAAGGCGAGCCTGGCGGCTCTGACCGCGAAAGTGCGTTAATAAAGGGCAAGGGCATCCATCTTGCTCCCTTGAGTCCGGAGGCACTCATGAAAGACAGGATCGATGACGGGACGAAAAAGGTGGAACGCGCCGCAGGAGCGAATCCCGACCCGCTTACAGGCGAACCGGGCTCTCATCCTGTCGGTACCGGAGTTGGATCGGCCGGAGGCGCGGCAGCAGGAGCCGCGGTAGGGGCCGTCGTCGGAGGTCCGGTCGGTGCCCTAGTCGGCGGAGTGGCCGGCGCGGTTATAGGGGGAAGCGCGGGTCATGCCGCAGGGGAAGCTGCGAATCCGACTGTCGAGAAGCAGTACTGGGAGAACGTTTACAAGACTCGCCCTTATTACAAGTCAGGTAGGACCTTTGACTATTACGAGCCCGCCTATCGGTATGGGTGGGAGAACGCGACGAAACCAGAATTCGCGACGAAGAGCTTCGATGAAACTGAATCTGTCCTCCATCAGCGATGGACTGCCCAGCCCGGCTCGGCTACTCGCCCGTCCTGGGTCGATTCCAAAGAACCAGCTCGAGACGCTTGGAACCGGACGCGCGGCCGCAAGGCTTAGCGCCGAGAAACAGGGAGGAAAGAATGTTTATCGTTCATAGCCGGAGCCAGCCGGGCGGCACGAACGTGTGACGGGCCGGCGAGCGAACGCCCTCGTTAGATATGGGTTGGAACGTCCCCGCTTCGCAGTCTGCTGAATCCCTGCCGCACCGACGATGGCCGCGACGACGGCAAGTGCCGCCTGTTCGGTACGGTTGTGTGAGCGGCACGGCTCGTGCTTTGTGTACCTCAAGAAGGAAGGGAAAAAATCATGGATACGATCCTCATAATCATTGTGTTGGTCCTTCTGTTCGGGGGCGGCGGCTTTTACTGGAACAGCAGACGCCGATAATCGGCGGCTCATGAGCCCTTTTCACGATCTCGGCCAGCGTTGCGGCGGTCCCTGTAGGGGTGCAATGGGAATTGCCCGACGTCTTGGCGTGCTCAGTCCAGCGTTTCAGATTCGCATCGAATCACGGCGCGCACCGTCTCGCCGATCTTCACGGAGCCGGCCTGGAACATGCACACGGCCGCGGAGATGGGCGTCGACACCTTCCAGGCCGACCGGTTGCCGGACCAAGCCTATCGGACGGCGCCATTCAAGGGACCTTTCACGCGCACGGAGGGAGGCTTCTTCCATGACGGCCGCTTCGCTATGCTTCTCGACGTGGTCAATCACTACGAGGGCCTACTCGGCCTCAAGCTTGGCGAAAAGCAGAACACGGATCTCGTCGAGTACCTGAAGTCGCTGCAGAAAGAAGGAGGAACGTCATGAAGAGTCGCGCGGCGATCGGAAATCACCCTGTTCACCCGGCGCTGGTTTCCCTCCCGATCGGCGCCTTCTTTCTCGTGCTCGTCGGCGACATTGCTCACGCTCGCACCGACGCCGACTTCTGGTACGCATTTTCCTTCGTTTGTCTCGGCGCCGGCATCTTGATGGCGCTGGTCGCCGCGATCGCCGGCTTCGTCGACTACTTCGGCGTGAGGATGAGCGATGCCGGCTTCCGGGCGGCGCGGATCCACATGGTGCTCAATCTGACCGGGGTCGTCCTTTACACGATCAACTGGTTCCTGCGACGCGGGAACGGCGCCCTTCACACGCCGCGCTGGAACCTCGTCTTTGGCCTCGAGGTCGTGACATTCCTCGCTCTGGGCGTCTCAGGTTGGCTGGGCGGACGAGTCGCGTTCGAGCACAAGGTCGGGGTCGTCGAGAACGCGGACCCTGAGGCGACGGAGATCGGCCGTCTAGAGACTTCGCGCAAGGTGAAGAGGGGCGCGCGTCCCGGGTCCCGGGTTCGCCCTCGATGATGTGGGCGTCGAAGGTAGCGCTTCGAGGAATTGCTCAATCGCCGCTCGCGGCCGCCTCGGCGTCCGCCGGCGCGGGATAGCGCAGCGTCCCGTCGGCCATTACGCGCGCACTGGGCGTGAGTGTCGCCGGGTCGGCTTGACCAGGTCCCATGATGTGCTCGACGCTCATCCCGCCGGCCAACAGGTAATCGGTGATGATCCGGCGATGACAGCGCCACCTGTAGGGACGCAATGGGAATTGAGGTGGGCGTTGGCGTGCACAGACCAGCGCAGCGCCCACCGCGATACCTCCGTCGTCGCACACGTCGACCGACGGTTTCCCCCGGGGTGACCGACCTCTTAGGCAGCTTTTCTAACCAACACGGGCAGCAGCCGCTCCGCATCGAGGTACTCGACGCGAAACGGCAGATCCATCGGGCCTTCGCCCGGTCTGCCACGAGGAGGCGGGATCGCGGACAGGTGCGACGGCGTCCTCCCGAAGTAGATCTCGGCCGGCGTTGCCCCGCCGAGACCCTGATGCGGGCGGAAGAAGGCATAGTGGATGAGGCCAAGCCCGATCTTCTCCATCAGATCTTCCGCTGCCAACGGCCGCAACAGGCGAAGGCCGAGCGCGTCCTTCAGGATCTTCCAAAGGCGTTCGATCAGCGCGATCGAGCCCTTCTTTCCGATCGCCCCGAACCTTTGCTTCATCCCAAGCCTTAGCAGCTTCCGGCGGAAGACCTGGCCCTTGAAGCAGCGCGCGTGATCGGAGATGAAGTGCACCGGCCGTCCATGCCTCCTCGCGGCCTTCGAGACGAACCGGCCCCGAGAATCAAATCTCCTATACTTCACAAGGGGTTACCAGCATGCAGAAGTTCACGACGTTCGCCGAGGCAGTCGCCGCCAGGGCCAACGCCGACACCCTCGCCCACTACGTGGTGGACACGGTGTCCGCGTTCACCGACGGCAAGGACGTCACGTTCGACTTCCTCGCCAAGGGCAGCGTCGCGATCTTCTGCACGTCGCTCGGCATCAAGCGGAACTGGGCCGAGCTGTCGCTGAAAGAGATCGCGCCCCTGGACGAGCGGGACATCAACGTCGTCCCGCTGGGCGAGGCCGCCAACGTGCTCGCGCTGATGAAGGCGCTGATTCGAGATCACTACCTGACGCCGAGCGAGCACGACCAGGCCGAGCGCGCGATCCTGAACGACTTCCTGCCCAGGGGACGGCGCTTCGCCAACGAGAAGACCTCCGGCCACCTGTGGGAGTTCGCGTACGCGCTGGCCGTCGAATTGGAGCACGGGCGCGAGCGCGGCCAGAACATCACGATGAATCACCCGCTGCTGACGGGCATGGTCGTCCTCGCGCACCTCGCTGAGGACCGCCTCTACTACGCCCGCCTGCTTGTCATGGAGACCGAGGGAGAGCTATTCAACGCCCAGCTGAAGAACACCCCGTACAAGGAGCTCCGCGCGAGCGTGCAGAAACTCTCCTGGGCGCAGCGGCAGCTGGGCGCGCGTAAAGACGAGAAGCTGGTGGACGCTTGATCGCCCCTGTAGGGACGCAATGGGAATTGCGGCGGGCGTTGTCGGCCGGACCAGGGATCGGCCGTGGAGCTCGGACCCGGGAGCGCAGGCCCTAGCCCTCGTTCCATCTGGGGTGGCACTCTTCAGGGTACGCGGACATGCGCCACGCAACCTCCTCCATCCGAAGAGGATCGTGTCCTGAGATCATTTGAAGTTCTCAGTTTTCGACCTGAGAACAGTTCGCCCAGCCGACCGAGTGCGGAGCCAGGTTGATCTCTCAGAGCGTCGAGGAGCATGTATTCCCGGCGCTCTGAGTTTTTCCAGGACCTCTTCCGGGGCGGGTCTCCCGTGGATCGAAATCTCGAGCGCGTCCTCGGAGATTTTCACGTTCGCAATGACGAGCCTGATCCCCTCACGCTGCTGGTAGGGCGGCAACTTCTGGTACATGGACCGGAACTTTCCGAGCGAGGCCAGCACCTGTCTATCGACGGATCTTGCGCGCGAGCGCAATGGCAGCCTCTGCTCCCTTTGCGGCCCGGAGCTTCTTGACCTGCGCGCACTGGGCGGCCGACAGCGTATGACGCTCATGTAGCGCCCTTGATCCCTCATTGCCGCGAGATGCTTGGCGCTGACCAGGCGCCGGGATACGCGCGGCGGAACCCTTCGTACCTCCAACGCACGGCCGGAACATGAGAGCCTCTCCTCTGCCCTATCCCGGAGTGTCCAGCACCTCCCGGACTTTTCGCCCGAGAGCGGCGGGCGTGAATGGCTTCTGGAGAAAGGCGACTCCGGTTTCCAGGACGCCGTGCCGGAGGACGGCGTCGTCTGAGTATCCCGACATGAAAAGGACGCGCGCGGCGTGACCGGCCTCCGCGAGACGCCGCTCGACCTCGCGTCCGCTCATCTCCGGCATCACGACGTCGGTCAGGACAAGGTCGATCTTCCCCTTGTGATCCCGCGCGAGATCGAGGGCCTGATCTCCCGACTCCGCGCACAGGACCGTGTACCCGAGCAATTCCAGCACGTGGCACCCGAGGCGGCGGACGCCGTCGTCGTCCTCGACCAGGAGGATCGTTTCGGTTCCTCTTGCCGGCGCCGCCGCGTGGGCCCCGGAGATTAATTTCTTCGCGGCGGGCTCATCGGCGCGAGGCAGGTAGACCCGGAAGCTCGTGCCCTTTCGCGGCTCGCTCGAGAACGAAACGAAGCCGCCGCTCTGCGTCACGATGCCGTAGACCGTGGCCAGGCCGAGGCCCGTCCCCTTCCCCTTCGGCTTTGTCGTGAAGAACGGCTCGAACACCCGGCGTTGGGTCTCTAGGTCCATGCCGCAGCCGGTATCGGAGACGGTGAGCACGACGAACCGGCCGGGAGCGCACGGCGCGTGCACCGCCGCGAGAGCCTCGTCGACGTCCACGCTCGAGGTCTCGATCCGGAGCACGCCTCCGCCGGGCATGGCGTCGCGGGCGTTGACGGCGAGGTT
>PLZI01000092.1:0-7041 GCA_003152095.1 Acidobacteriota bacterium
CGTCGGGACAGAACATCTACCCCGAAGAGATCGAAGCGAAGCTGAACAACCTCCCCTTCGTCGGGGAATCCCTCGTGATCGAGCGGAATGGAAAGCTCTTCGCCCTCGTCTACCCCGACCTCGAGCGGGTCGACCAGCTGCGGCTGGACGAGCGCGCGCTCGTCCAGCGGATGGAGAAGAACCGTCTCGCGCTCAACCGGGTTCTCCCCACGTACGCTTCGATCGCGAAGATAGACGTCTACTCGGAAGAGTTCCAGAAGACTCCGACGAAGAAGATCAAGAGGTTTCTGTACTCCGGAACCGCATGAGCAGGCTCGCGGACAAGCGCCGATGCCGCCGCCGGATTTGGCAGAAGCTGGCCGCGGCGCTATCGTCCGGCCCCAGGCAAAGGCAGGAGGAGAACATGGCCGAGCGCGAGAAGTACCTGCTCGATGAGTCCCGCATCCCGAAGGCCTGGTACAACATCAACGCCGACATGCCGGTTCCGACTCCGCCCGTTCTCCACCCCGGAACGATGGAGCCGGTGACGCCCGACTTCCTCGGTGTCCTTTTCCCCATGAACATCGTGATGCAGGAAGTGACGTCCGAGCGATGGGTGGAGATCCCGGAACCCGTGCGGGAGATCTACCGCCTCTGGCGCCCGACGCCGATGTGCCGCGCGCTCCGCCTCGAGAAGGACCTCGACACGCCCGCGCACATCTACTACAAGAATGAGAGCGTCAGCCCCGTCGGCTCGCACAAGCCGAACACCGCGGTTGCCCAGGCCTTCTACAACAAGGAAGCGGGAACGAAGGCCCTTGTCACCGAGACCGGAGCCGGGCAGTGGGGTTCGGCGCTCGCGATGGCGTGCAGCTTCTTCGGCCTCGACCTCGAGGTCTTCATGGTGAAGGTGTCGTACCACCAGAAGCCGTACCGCCGGATCATCATGGAGAACTTCGGCGCGCAGGTCTTCGCGAGCCCGACCGAGCGGACGCATTTCGGCAAGCAGGTCCTCGAGGAAGATCCCGACTCGCAGGGCTCGCTCGGGATCGCCATCTCCGAGGCCGTGGAGGTGGCCGCGACGAGCGGCGGCAAGAAGAAGTACAGCCTCGGGTCGGTCCTGGGACACGTCATGATGCACCAGACGGTCATCGGCCTCGAGGCGCTCGAGCAGATGGAGATGGCCGGCGAGTACCCCGACGTCGTCATTGCCTGCGCCGGCGGAGGGTCGAACTTCGCAGGCTTCGCCTTCCCCTTCGTCCACAGGAACCTGACCGAGGGGAAGAAGACCCGGATCGTGGCGGTGGAGCCCGCGTCATGCCCCACGCTGACCAAGGGGCGGTACACCTTCGACTACGGTGACGCCGCGGCGATGGCTCCAATCGTGAAGATGTACACGCTCGGGCACACGTTCATGCCGCCCGGCATCCACGCGGGCGGTCTCCGCTACCACGGGATGGCTCCGACGGTGAGCGCCCTTCTGGCAAACGGAGACATCGAGGCCCGCTCGGCCCGGCAGCTCGAGACGTTCGAGGCCGCCGTCCGCTTCTCGAAAGCCGAGGGGATCATCCCCGCTCCCGAGTCGGCGCACGCCATCCGCGCGGCGATTGACGAAGCGCTCGTCTGCAAGAAGACCGGCGAGAAGAAGGTGATCGCGTTCAATCTCTCCGGCCACGGGCACTTCGACATGACCGCCTACCAGAGTTACCACCACGGCCTTCTCGAGGACTTCGAGTACCCCGACCACGCGGTCGAGGAAGCCATGACTCATCTTCCGCAGGTGCCGGGCGCGGAGAGCAAGGCTGCGCTCATCGTGCGATAGAGTTTCGTCATGACGTACGCAAAGGCATTTCTCGCCGGCTTCCTGTCGACGCTCGTCTTCCATCAGGGCGTGCTCGCGATCCTCCACGGGGCGGGCGCGACCGCGCGAAAGGCGTGGGTCATGGCTCCGACGCCGCCGCTCGGAATCCCGTCCGTGCTTTCGCTCGCGTTCTGGGGCGGCGTGTGGGGAATCGCCCTGTGGCTGATGATCCGCGGCTCCTCGGGGACGCGGCACTGGCTCCTCGCGGTCCTCCTCGGGGCCGTGCTTCCCACGCTCGTCGCGCTCTTCGTCGTCTTCCCGCTCAAGCACCTGCCCGTGGGGGGCGGCTGGAAGCCGGACATTCTCGTGGGCGCGCTTCTCCTGAACGGCGCGTGGGGAGCGGGCGTCGCGCTATTCATGCAGCTTCTCGGGCGGGCTAAGGGACGCTGAGCCGTTCGCGCCGCCTCGCACGTGTGGGACGAAACACTCGAGAGGCTGAGGCGCTTCGTCGAAAGCGAGTGAACCCTGAGGCCGACTACTTCTTCGAGGCCTGAAGCGCCGCGAGGTCCGCGAGCACGTCGTCGCTGTGCGTGGACGGGCTCACCTTCACGTACACCTTCTTGATGACTCCCGCNNTTCGCGCAGAAGTCCTTGTGCGAGGTCACGCTGTCGAGGCTGACGCCGAGAATGGCGGCATTCAGCTTCTCGTACTTCGCGAGGTCGCGCTGGAAGTTGTGGGCCTCCACCGTGCAGCCGGACGTGAAATCCTTCGGGTAGAAATAGAGGACGACCCACTTTCCCTTGTTCTGCTCGAGAGAGACCTTCGCGCCTTCCTGGCTCGGCAGCGAGAAGGCAGGCGCTTTGTCGCCGGCGGCGGGCTGGTCGGCGCAGGCGATCCGGCTCACGAAGAGGACGAGGGGGAGGAGGAGAGCGAGACTCAATCTCTTCATGCGGACAGCTTATCAAATCGTCGTCTCGGATCTCCAGCCATTTCGGCCGTTCACATCCCCGGGTCGTCCGCCGAGGGCCCGTAGATCGAAGGCACCTTCGCGCCCATGGGACGGAGGTATGTCGAGAGCTGGCCGCGGTGGTGGATGCCGTCGAAGAGGAACCCCCACAGCATGTCGCCGAGCGGGGATTCCCACGCGACCTTGCCGTCCATGAGAAAGCGCGCTTTCTTCTTCCACCCGGCGTCCTTCACCTTCGCGAGGCGTCGCTTGAGCGCCGCCGCGTTCTTTTCGTAGGCCGAGAGAGATTCGGCCAGCGCGGGAGCCGGCTTCTGGACGTAGTTCACCTGGCCCTTGTCGACGAGCTCGCACGCGTCGCGGAGCTCGCTGGCGAGCAGCCAAACGAGATCGCCCGCCGACATCGAGCGCGGGTGGGGCCGATAGTCGGCCTTGTCCAGCGGCACGGCCTTCAGGACGCGGACGAACTTCGGGACCTCGGCCTTGAAGCATTGGATGTAGTACTCGCGTGTGCTCATGGTCTTCCTTTCTTCTCTTCGTTAGGCGTCGATGCGCCGGTCGGTGGTCTTCACGCGCGCCTCCTCGTCACGGACCGCTCGAGGCCTTCAGCCGCGCCGCCTCGAACTCGTCGCCCTTGTTCCACCGCGGCAGCGCGGGCGCGTCGGCGACGCGGCAGCCGAGCCAGAAGGCGAGCCGGGCGTCCTCGACGGCGCCGGAAAAGTCCCAAGACTCCCTGAGCTCGTCCGACGGCTGGTGGTAGTCGTTCTTCTCGTAGAGCTCTTCCTGCTCGCGGCCGAAGCCCGTCGGCTTTCCGATGACGTCGGTGCCTTTCTTCAGGTACGCGGCGGGCACGCCTATTTTTGCGAAATTGAACTGGTCGGAGCGGTAAAACGTGCCGCGGTCGGGAAACTGGTCACCCTCGACGCGCCGGTCCTGCATCTTCGCGATGGCCTCGATGTCGGCGTCGAGCGACGACTTGCCCTTGCCGATCAGGACGATGTCCTTCGTCCTGCCAAACCAGCCGATGCCGTCCACGTTGATGTTCACGGCGATGCGCCCGGCGGAAACGGGCGGGTGCTTCGCGAGGTATTCCGAGCCGAGAAGGCCCTGTTCTTCCCCCGCCACGAACGCGAAATAGACGGAACGCGCGGGCGGCTTCTCGAGATCCGCGAACGCGCTCGCGACGGAGAGGATCGTCGCCACGCCCGAGGCGTTGTCGAGGGCGCCGTTGTAGATCGTGTCGGCGCCCGGCTTGGCGCCCACGCGAATCCCGAGGTGGTCATGATGCGCGGTGTAGATCACGGCCTCGCCTGCGCGCTTCGGATCCGAGCCCGGCAGGACGCCGATGACGTTGCCGGACTCCTTCTGGCCGATTTCGCTCGTGAGCGTGACGGACATCGTCACGCCGAGAGGGACTGGCTTGAACGAGCGGCTCTCGGCCGAGGCGCGAAGCGCGTCGAGATTCTTCCCTCCGAGCGCGACGATCTTCTTCGCGAGCTCGTCCGTCGCCCACATCTTCGCGGCGACGCGCGGCACGCCGTCGTCCGGCAGCTCGAACTGCTCGCCCGCCCAGGACGTCTGGATGACCTGCCAGCCATAGCCCGCGGACGGCGTCGTGTGGATGACGATCGCGCCGGCGGCGCCCTTCTTCGCGGCCATCAGGTACTTGTAATCCCAACGCCCATACCAGAGGCGCGTCTTCCCCGCGAACAGGTTCGGCTCGGCCGGACTCCCCTCGGGATCGTTGTTCATCACGAGGAGAACCTTGCCCTTCAGATCCGCATCCTTGTAGTCGTCCCATTTGTATTCGGGCGCCACGATGCCGTAGCCCACGAAGACGATCTCCGCCGCGTCGATCTTCGACTCCGGCTTCTGGACGCCGGAGACGGCGACGAAGTTCTCGCCGAGCACGCCGCTCAGCATGCCTGCGCCGGACTTGAAGACGGCCGGATCCGACGAGGTGCGTTTGATGCCAACGAGCGGGACCCTCTGGATCCACCCGCCGCCCGGCGCCCCGGGCTTCAAGCCGAGGCCCTCCATCTGCGACTGGATGTACGCCTCGGCAAGCTGGTCGCCGCGCGTCGCGGGCCCGCGCCCTTCGAGGAGATCCGACGCGAGAAAGCGGATGTGCGCGCGGAGAAGCTCGGGCGTGATCTTCTTCGCGGCCGTTTTCTGCGCGGCCGTCACCGGTGCATCCTGGGCCATGGCGGTGAGCGCGGTGAGCGCGAGAAGACTCGGGAGGAGAACGCTTGAAGCTTTGTGCATGGTGGCGGATTATCGCCCTTCCCGTTGGGACCGCTCGGGGCCCGGATTCCCTGCTCTATAGTTCCGAAGGTGTCGACGAAGACGGCTCTTGCCACGACCACGCCTCGCGCCGCGGGCTTCCGGCAGCCGGCCGAGTGGGATCCTCATGAGGCCGTCTGGCTCGCGTGGCCGAGCCATGAAGATCTCTGGGGCGACGCGCTGGTTCCGGTGCGCTTGGCCTTCGCGGCATTTGCGTCGGCCATCGCGGACGTCGCCCGGGCGACCGGCAAGCCGCGCGGCGAGAGGCTCGAAATCCTGGCGCCCGACGCAGGAAACGAAGCGCTCGCGAAGACGGCTCTCGCGGGCTTCGGCGCGCGCTTCCACCGCATCCCGTTCGGCGACATCTGGCTGCGCGACACGGCGCCGGTCTTCCTCTTGGGGCCCGGAGGCATGCGGGCCACGGCCTCGTTTGGCTTCAACGGCTGGGGCGGCAAGTACGTGCTGCCGAACGACGACGGCGTGTCGACGCGCGTGGCGGAGAAGGCGGGTCTTCCCGTCTTCCGCTTTCCCTGGGTGCTCGAGGGCGGCTCCGTGGAAGTAGACGGCGAGGGCACATGTCTCACGACGCGCCAGTGCCTTCTGAACCCGAACCGCAACCCCGGGATGCCCCGGGAGGCGATCGAGTCGGGCCTCAAGGACGCGCTCGGCTGCACGGCGGTGCTCTGGCTCGGCGACGGCCTCCTCAACGACCACACGGACGGCCACATCGACACGCTCGCGCGTTTCGTGTCGCCCGGGGCCGTCGTGTGCATGAGTCCCGCCGGCAAGGACGACCCGAATCGCGAGGTCCTCGCGGAGATCGAGCACGACCTGCTCTCGTTTCGCGACGCGAAGGGGCGCGCCCTGCGCGTCACGACGATTCCCTCGCCCGGCCTCGTCCGCGACGCCGAAGGCGAAGCCATGCCCGCGAGCTACGTGAACTTCTACGTCGCGAACACGACCGTGATCGTGCCCGCGTATGGCGTCCCGAACGACGAGGCGGCTCGCGCGGACGTCGCGAAGCTGTTCCCCACGCGCCGCGCCGTCTCCGCTCCCGCGAGAGATCTCCTCGAGGGCGGCGGAGCCTTCCACTGCATCAGCCAGCAGGAACCCGCATGAGCAGCGCCGGGAACGTCGAGAACGTCACGTTCGCCGCGGTGCAGTGCGCGCTCGGCGGTCCCCTCGAACAGAACGTCGCGAAGGTGGAGGCACTGGTGCGGAAGGCGGCGCGAAGAGGCGCGACCGTCGTCCTGCCTCCGGAGCTCTTCGAGGGGCCCTACTTCTGTACGACGGAGAACGACGAGTTCTTCGCGTGGGCGAAGCCCGCCGATGAGCATCCCACGATCGCGCGCTTTTCGGCGCTCGCGAGGGAGCTCCACGTCGCCATCCCCGTTTCCTTCTTCGAAAGGGCCGGGCACGCCTACTACAACAGCCTCGCGATGATCGATACCGACGGCACCGTGATGGGGATCTATCGCAAGAGCCACATTCCCGACGGCCCGGGGTACGAGGAGAAGTTCTACTTCCGCCCCGGCGACACGGGCTTCCGTTCCTGGAAGGCGAGGCCCGCGTGCCTCGGCGTCGGGATCTGCTGGGACCAGTGGTTCCCCGAGGCCGCGCGCGCCATGCTCCTCGCGGGCGCCGACGTCCTCCTCTACCCCACCGCGATCGGCTCGGAGCCCNNGCGACGCTGGATCTCGCGGCCGTGAGGCGCGAGCGCGCCTCCTGGGGCTTCTTCCGCGACCGGCGGCCGGAACTGTATCTCCCCCTCACAACCTGAGATCCGGTCTTGACAGGCCCCCCTTTCGGGGGTCTGCTACGCGGAGCAAGCCAGCCAATCGAGAGGGGTGTTCATATGGGCCTGACCCGACGAACCTTCCTGAAGGCGGGAACCGCCGGCGGAGCCGTCGCTCTGGGCTTCGACCTGCAGGAGGCCCGCGCCGAGATGCGCGAGTTCAAGATCTCGCGCACGACGGAAACGCGCAGCACGTGTCCGTATTGCGCGGTCTCGTG
>PLZI01000092.1:7098-8021 GCA_003152095.1 Acidobacteriota bacterium
AAGAACGCGAAGGGCCAGGTCGTGAACCGTAACCCGGGAATGGCGATGATCGGCGGCTGTACCGACACGAACGAGTTCAACTACCTGCAGTGGAAGTTCATCACGGCCCTCGGGATACCGTACCGGGACAGCCAGGCCCGGGTATGACACGGTCCCACGGTGGCCAGTCTGGCCGCCACGTTCGGGCGCGGGGCGATGACCAACGGGTGGGTCGACATCAAGAACGCCGACGTCATCCTCGCGATGGGCGGAAACCCCGCGGAAAATCATCCGTGCGGCTTCAAGTGGTTCATCGAGGCACAGAAAACGCGCGGAGCCAAGCTCGTCGCCGTCGACCCGCGCTTCACGCGCACGGCCGCGGTGGCCGACCTCTACGCCCCGGTGCGAGCGGGCTCCGACATCGCGTTCCTGCTCGGCGTCATTCGCTACGCGATCGAAACGAAGCGCTTTCACGAAGACTACGTCAAGCTCCACACGAATGCTTCCTATCTGATAGGTGAAAAGTACGGTTTCGACGATGGGCTCTTCACCGGGTTCGACGACGGGAAGAAGGAATACGACAAGACAAACTGGGGATACGACGCGGACGCGAAGTCGAAGGCTTACGGAGTCGACCCGACGCTCCAGAATCCGCGCTGCGTCTTCCAGCTCCTGAAAAAGCACGTCGAACGCTACACGCCGGAGACGGTCGAAAAGATCTGCGGCACACCGAAGGAGACGTTCCTCAAGGTGTGCGAGATCGTCACGTCGACGGGCAACGCGCAACGGTGCGGCACCATCACCTACGCGCTCGGCTGGACCCAACATTCCATCGGAGTGCAGATCATCCGCTGCGCGGCGATGCTGCAGCTGCTTTTGGGGAACGTGGGGCGGCCCGGCGGCGGCGTCAACGCGCTGCGCGGGCATTCCAACATCCAGGGCGC
>PLZI01000046.1 GCA_003152095.1 Acidobacteriota bacterium
ACCCGCCATTCTTGTCGGTAAACGTCGTACGAGTCTGGCCGGTGTCGAGATTCGTTGTCGTGACGGTGACGCCGGGAACGCCGGCGCCGGCGTCGTCACTCACCTTTCCGGCGATCGAGCCGGTCGTGTAGTTGACCGTCTGGCCGAATGCTGCGAAGCACACGAAGAGCGTGCTTAGCAGCGCCGCGAACATGGGTCGCACACGAATCGACATTAGAGAAGAGCCCCTGATCCTTTTCATACGATCCTCCTCCATATTTAGAATCCTTCGGGCGGACGATCGCCCGGTCTCGTGAAATCGGAATGAAGCAGCCCCAAGGAAGCCCTGAAGACTGACTCGCGTTTGGGCGTCACCTCGACGATCGGTAGATGCCAGGTGATTCCTCCTTCAAGTTACTCTCGAATGTTGGTGGCGGGCGCCCACGCCGCGTCCGGCGCGACGACCCAGTTGTGATCCGTCTGCGGGCGGACGTGGCCGAGCTTCCGGAGCCGCTCGATGAGGAGCTCGCGGATCTCGTCGGGGATCTCCTTGACGACCTTCGCGCCCTTGAGCACCTTGTACCCGCCCGAGCCCTGGGCGCGGTAGGCGTTCACCGCGAGCGTGAAGCGGTCCGACGGCTGCACGGGGCGTCCGCGGTACGCGAGATCCTTGATCCGCGAGCCCACGGGCGCGGTCGGGTCGATGCGGTACGTCGCGCCCTGAACGACGTCGAAGTTGTACGGGATCATGTTTTCCTTGGGCTTCAGGACGAGGCGGCTGCCCTCCCACGCGGCGGCGCCGTAGAACTCGGCGGCGTGCTCGAGGCAAGCCTTTAGAGTCGCCCCGTCGACCTCGATCGCGACGAGGGCGTTCTCGTACGGATAAAGCGTGTAGACGTTCCGGACCTTGATCGGGCCCTTGCGGAACCCCTCGAACCGCCCGGGGAGGAGCGAGGTCATCGAAAGGTCCGCCCCGATGGCGTCCCTCATCGTGTCGTTCACGAAGTCGAGAAGGGCCGTGTCCTCGATCCGGGCTCGCGCGCCCGGGAAGTCTTCCTCGGCGACGGCGACCACCTCGTCCATGTAGGCGCGCGCCGCCGCGTCGTGGGGCGCCGCGATCGCGGCGATCGCCGCGTCCGTTGCGACGGAGGCGTCCGAGGGAAGGAGCGCGGCGGAAACGTCCGCGACGGTCACCTTCCCGCCGGACGTCTCGAACGTGACGTCCACGCGCGCCAGGACGTCGCCCCAGCGGCCCGGCTGGATCATCGGGACGCCGTTGAGCCGTGTGAGGGGGATCCGCCGGTGCGTGTGCCCCGTCAGGAGGAGGTCGATTCCGGGGACCTTCGAGAGCGCGACGACGCGGTTCTCGTCGTCCGTGCCGTCGGGCTCGCCGGTCTTGAGGTCGACCTCGGGCCCGCTGTGGATGAGCGCGACCACGAAGTCGCACTTCTCCTTGCCGCGCAGGACGGGAACGAGGCGCCGGGCCGCGTCGACGGGGTCCTCCCAGCGCAGGCCGGGACGATTGCGGGCGGGCTCCCAGTTCGGGATGTTCGGCGTCGTGAGGCCGAGGATCCCGATCCGGATCCCGGCGACCGTCTTGACGACGTACTCGGGGAACGCCGCCGATCCGTCCGAAACGTTTCGCGTGTTCGCGGAGAGCCACGGGAACGAGGACTCCTTTTGCGCCTTGCGGAGGACCGCGAGTCCGAAGTTGAACTCGTGGTTTCCGACGGACATCGCGTCGTACTTGAGGGCGCTCATCGCCTCGGCCATCGGGTCGGGGCCCTTCGAGGTGTCCTTCGCGTGCAGGAACTCGATCGGCGTGCCCTGGATCGTGTCGCCCGCGTCGAGGAGGAGCACTTTCGGTGTTTCCTTGCGGATCGTCGCGATGCGGGAGGCGACGCGCGCGAGGCCGTCGTCGGACGGCTCGGCGCGCTGGTAGTCCCATGGCAGGAGATGCCCATGGAGATCCGTCGTCTGGAGAATCGTCACGACGACGGCGCCGTCCGCCGCTCCCGGCGGCGAAGAGATCAGGGACAGCGCGCAGGCAAGAACGACGGTGCGGGCACCAACGAAAAACGAACGGGAGATCACGTGGCGCGAGTCTTAGCACCCGGGTTCCCGGGACGCAAGTATCCGAATGATCCATGTTCCTCCGGTCGCGGTTATGCTTCGCTCCTCGATGGCGGAGCGAACTGCGCGCAAGACGGCGCCCGCGGCACCGGTCGCCGAAGCGCTCGCGCGACTGGATCACCTCTACGCGGACGCCGCGTGCTCGCTCGATTTTCAGAGTCCGCTCGAGCTCCTCGTCGCGACCATCCTTTCGGCGCAATGCACGGACACGCGCGTGAATCAGGTGACTCCCGAGGTCTTCCGGCGCTTCCCCGGCGCGGCGGCCCTCGCCGCCTCACCTCCCGGAGCCCTCGAAAACGTGATCCGCTCCACGGGCTTCTTCAACGCGAAGGCGAAGTCCCTGCGCGGCATGGCGAGGGTCCTGATGACGAAGCACGGCGGCGAGGTCCCGCGAACGATGGAGGATCTTCACGCCTTGCCGGGCGTCGGACGCAAGACGGCGAACGTCGTCCTCGGGAACGTCTGGGGAACGCCCGACGGAGTCGTCGTGGACACGCACGTCGGACGCCTCGCGCGGCGTCTCGGCTGGACGCGCCAAACGGACGCGGTGAAGGCCGAGCGGGACCTCAACCGCATCGTTCCGAGGGACCGCTGGACCTGGATCAGCCACGCTCTCATCCAGCATGGGCGCCGCATCTGCACCGCACGCCGCCCGCAGTGCGAACGTTGCACCCTCGCGGACCTGTGTCCAAAGGTGGGCGTCGCGGCGGCGGAAAAACAGAAGAAGAAGAAAAGAGAGATCTCTTTGAAGGTAAAGAGGGCGAGCAGGACCAGAAAATGACACCACCCGGCACCGGTTCCCTGGAAGTGATCTGCGGGTCGATGTTCTCCGGCAAATCCGAGGAGCTGATCCGGCGCCTGACGCGCGCGCAGATCGCGCGCCGGCGCATACAGGTGTTCAAGCCGAAGATCGACAATCGGTTCTCGGAGGTCGAAGTGGTCTCGCACGGGGGGCTGCGGCTGCTCGCGGTCGCCGTCGCGTCCTCCGCCGAGGTCCTCGAGAGGACCGACGCCCGCACGGAAGTGGTAGGCCTCGACGAGGTGCAGTTCTTCGACGCCGGCATCGTCGATGTCGCAAGCCGCCTTGCCGACCTCGGCAAGCGGGTGATCGCAGCAGGCCTCGACCAGGACTACCTCGGACGGCCGTTCGAGCCGATGCCGGCGCTCATGGCGGCCGCCGAGGAGATCACGAAGACACGCGCCATCTGCGTGCGTTGCGGCGCACCCGCGAGCCGCACGCAGCGCCTCGTCGCGTCGAAGGAGCGCGTCGTCGTGGGCGCCGCGGGCCTGTATGAGGCGCGCTGCCGTCGCTGCTTCGAGCCGGGGGTCGCCTCGATCGAAGGTTCGCTCGGCTTCCCGGAAGGGGGCGACGAGACGCCTCCAAACTCTTGACGCCGAGGGGTTTCAGCAGATCCCCAGAGCTTCTGTGAATTGCCCTGTGAATTCAGGTGTGCAAAAAATCCGAAATTGCGCGCCAGAGGCCACCTCCAGAAGTTTGCACACGTTCAGGTGCAGACGAGAAATCGTTCGTTGACAATCACTTGCGGTTTACGTCCGGTGTAAGAACGGCGCAAACCCGCGCCCGAGGCGGGTTCCGGCGAATTACACAGGCGCGAGTCGGCATTCCATGCGGTCCGCGGCCTCTCGAGTCCTCTCAAACCCGCATGGAATGCCGGTTTGACGCCCCCGTCCCCAGCCTCGGCCTCACCAGCCGGCGCTCTCACGGTGAGAGCCGAAGACCGATCGCAGGGACTCGACGATCTCCCCGAGCGTAACGAGATCCGTGACGGCCTCCACGATAGGCGGCAGGAGGTTTCGCCCCTCACGAGCTGCATCGACGATGGTGATGCGCCGCTTTCCCACCGCCGACGCATCGCGCCGCGCGCGCAGGGCCTGAAGGCGCGCGACCTGATCGGTCTCCACGGCCGGGTCGATGACGAGCAGGGGAATCGGACGCTCCTCGGCCGCCACGTACTCGTTGACGCCGACCACGATCTGCTCCTTCTCCTCGATCGCGCGCTGGGCTCGCCAGGCGCTCTCCTGGATCTCCCGCTGGAAGAACCCCGCCTCGATCGCCTTGAGCGCGCCGCCCATCCCGTCGATCTTCCGGATGAGCGCGCCGGCGCCCTCCACGAGCCCGGCCGTCAACGCTTCGATGGCCCAGGAGCCGCCGAGCGGGTCGACGACGCGCGCGACTCCGGTTTCGTGGGCGATGACCTGCTGGGTGCGGAGCGCGAGGAGCGCGGACGCCTCGGTGGGGAGCGACAGGGCCTCGTCCTTGCCGTTCGTGTGGAGCGACTGGGTGCCGCCGAGGACGGCCGCGAGCGCCTGGATCGCGACACGCACGACGTTTACGTCGGGCTGTTGAGCCGTGAGCGTCGATCCCGCCGTCTGGGTGTGGAAGCGCATCGCCGAGGCGCGCGGGTCCGTGATCCCGAACCGCTCGGCCATGAGCTGCGCCCAGAGAGTGCGGGCCGCGCGAAACTTCGCGATCTCCTCGAGAAAATCGTTGTGGACGTTGAAGAAGAAGGACAGCCGCGGCGCGATCGCGGACAGGTCAAGGCCCGCCTCTCGTGCGGCCGCGAGATATTCGAGTCCGTCCGCGAGCGTGAAAGCGATCTCCTGCACGGCCGTCGACCCCGCCTCGCGAATGTGGTAGCCCGAGATGGAGATCGTGTTCCAACGCGGGACGTTCTCCTGGCAGAACGCGAAGACATCGGTCACGAGACGAAGCGAAGGCTTCGGCGGAAACGCGTACGTTCCCCGGGCCGCGTATTCCTTCAGGATGTCGTTCTGGATCGTCCCCGAGAGCTGTCGCCACGGGGTACCGCGGCCCTTCGCGATGCCGAGGAGAAACGCGAGAAGAATCGAAGCGGTCGCGTTGATCGTCATCGAGATCGAGACCTTGTCGAGCGGGATTCCGGCGAGCAGCGCCTCCATGTCCTCGAGAGACGCGACGGGGACGCCCACCTTTCCCACCTCGCCTCGGGCGAGCACGTGGTCCGAGTCATAGCCGATCTGGGTCGGGAGGTCGAAAGCCACGGAGAGGCCGGTCTGACCCTGGGCGAGGAGGAACCGGTACCTTAGGTTCGATTCTTTCGCGCTCGAAAAGCCCGCGTACTGCCGCATCGTCCAGAGCTTCGTGCGATAGCCGCCGGGGAGGATGCCGCGCGTGAAGGGCGCGGCACCCGGCAGAGGGGGCGCCCATCCGCGTGGGACGTCGGCCGGGCCGTAGACGGTCCGGCGCGGCAGGCTGGAGGACGTGGTTCCGGTGGAATCGCTCATGAGCCCGATGCTAAGCTTGATTGTTTGAAGTTTGAAAGGGCGCCTTCCGCGCGCGGGAGGCGGCTTCGTGTCAAACTCGGCCCGGACGTGGCACGCACGCTCAGCGGGAACCTCGACACCTTTTCTCTAGCCGATCTCCTTCAGTGGCTCGAGATCAATGCGCTCTCCGGCCGCGTCACGGTTTGGCGTGGGGAGGTTCTGCGCACGATCGACCTCAAGGGTGGCGCCATCGTCTTCGTGTCCTCCTCGCTGCCGAACGAGCGCCTTGGCATCTACCTGATGCGCCGCAAGGTCCTGAACGAAGCGACGGTTTACGAGCTTCTCGCGGAGAGTTTCGCGACCGGCAAGAACCTCACGCGCCTCATCCTGGAGCGCAACCTCCTGGGCCGCGAGAAGCTCGCCGAGGCCGTCGAGGGTCTCGCCATGAAGATCCTCCTCGACCTCTTCCACTGGTCCGGCGCCTCGTTCGAATTCGACCCTCTCTTCAAGATCGAGGACCTCATCCGGATCCACCTGTCGCTCCGCGGGCAGGTTCTCGCGTTTCACGGCGCCAAGTCGGTGGACGACGGGCGGGTCAACCTGGGAGGGACCGGGGTCAGCGACGAATCCGGAGCCCGCTGGGAGAAAGAGTTCAAGCCGGATGCGCTCGAGTCCCTATTCTGGACGATTCTCGAGGGCCTTTCCGGCGAAACACCCGCTCCGGCCGCTTTGCGCGAGGCGTTCCAGGGCTTCATGTCCTTCGCGAAACGCGTCCACAAGCGCCTGCGCGAGCCCGCGCGCCTCTTCCCGATCTACGACGACACCGCGACGATGCTCCGGACGGCCCTCGATGAGGGCGGCAATCCCGAGCGCATCGTCCAGATCGCCGCTCTCGACCCCTTCCTCACGATCGACCTCCTCTACCTCGCGAATTCGCTGCGCACGGAACCGAAGGAGCTCATTGGCACGGCGCGGGAGGCGGTCCGGGTCGTGGGTACGCCGGCCATCCGGCGATTCACCGGCCTCCTCGCGGACGTCGGTTCTCCCAAGGTGCCCTCCGAGGAGAAGATGGAACGCGTGGTGAGGCGTTCGGCGCTGTCCACTGCGGTGGCCGGCTCGCACCTCGCCGAGGATCTCGGCCTGGAGAAAGAGGACGCTTACACGCTCGGGCTGCTCGAGCCTCTCGGCAGCTACGAGCTTCTCAAGTTGTTGATCTCGGTCGCCTTTCCTCCAGGTCCGATCCGCGCGGGCGCCCTTTCGCGCTTCCGGGCGGCCGCGGGACGCGTGCTGGCCCGGAAGTTGAATCTCCCGCACTCAGTCGAGGACGTCCTCGGCTCGAACGGGCAGGTCACGAGCCGCAGTCCGGCCGCCGAACGGCTGATCTTTCTCGCCAAGCAGGCCGCTCCGTCCGAGCAGATCGGACAGGAGTGGACGAGCGACGACCCGCGGCTCACGGAACAGGTTGTCGCCCTGACGGCGCGCTCCGAGCGGATCGGCGTCATTTCCCGCGACACGGCCATGCTGCGCGAAATCCTCCAGCTTTGACCACGCTCCCTTTGTCCTTCATCGAGGTCACGCATGCACGTCGCTCTTCGGCCGCGATACGTCGTCGCCCTGCTCCTCCCGATTCTCGTGTCTGCCGCGCCTGTACGCGCGGCGGACGCTCCGCCCGGACTGCCGGGCGTGCGTGCGGCCGTCGATGTCACGGCGATGGACCTCGACGTCGTCGCCACGACGAGGGATGGGCGGTACCCGTGTCATCTTTTATGTTCCTGGACGACGGGACGAAGAAGAAAGCGGTCGTCGACGTCACGCTTGCCGCCGTCGAGGACAACGGCGCGCGCTCCGACCTCGTCCCGGATCGACAGACGATCCTCGTGGACGCCGCGACGCTCGCGAAGACCGCGGACGAGCCGTTCGTCTACACGGGTGAGGTCAAGGCCCGGAAGGGAAACATGCGGTTCGTGGCGACCGTCCGAGACGTCACCACGAACCGGATCGGCGTGGGCTCGGCAAGCGTGCGGATCGAATAGGCCGGGGATACCGCGCCGCCGTACGACGCATTGAACGCGAATCCAAGAACCGGTAGGCGGGCACATCGCGGCGTTCGTAAACTCCTCGTTTTCAAGCCTTTCGTCAGTCGTAGCCGCTGGCGCCCCTCTTGCTATAGAGTTCGGTTACGAGATCCGTGTATTCGATGACGACTGTGTCCCCTGAAGAGACGAAGCCACCGTTCATGTTGAAATGGAACGAATGGAACGAATGGAAGATAAGGAGGTCACCACCCCTGAGAGTGGGGGCGAGGGGCGGCACGAGATTGAAGACCGCGCCCGGGCCCGGCATCGGAATGGAGTTCCATGCTCGGTGGCACGCCCTTCCTCGAAATGAATTAAGATGACTCATTTGAAGTGTCGCCCGGGTCGTTTATATTGTTCATAGCTTAAGTGGGCCTCCTCTGATTCAAGGAAGGAAGTAGGAGAGAAGGAAGCATGAAAAACAAAAAGATCTGGCTCGTATTCCTGGTGCTGCCGCTCCTCGTGGCGAACTACGTGTGGGCGCAGGGCATACCGACCGGAACACTGGCCGGCCGCGCGACCGACGAGCAGGGAGTCAGCCTGCCGGGCGTGTCGGTCACCGCCACCTCCCCGGCTCTTCAGGGCTCCAGAACCGCCGTGACGAACGCCAACGGCAACTACACCTTCCCCCAACTGCCGCCGGGCGAGTACGCCGTCAAGTTCGACCTGTCCGGCTTCCAGACCGTGACGTTGCCCACGAAGGTCTCTTCCGGCCAGGAGGTCGCGGTGAACGCCAGGCTCCAGTTGGTCGGCGTCACCGGCGCGGTCACCGTCGTCGCGCAGAGCGAGACCGTCTCCCAGTCATCGCAGGCGACCACGACCTATTCCACGGATGTCCTCGACAAGCTTCCGGTCACGAGGACCATTCTGAGCTCGGTCTACCTGACACCGGGCATGAACCAGAACGGGCCTAACGGGGCCGTGACGATCGCGGGCGCCATGTCGTTCGACAGCACCTTCACCGTCAACGGCGTCAACATCCAGGACAACGTCCGCGGCACGCCGACCGCCCTCTTCATCGAGGACGCCATCCAGGAGACGTCGACGATGACGTCGGGCGTCTCCGCGGAGTACGGGCGCTTCACGGGCGGCGTCGTCAACGCCGTCACGAAGCGGGGAGGAAACACCTTCAGCGGCTCCTTCCGCATGACCGAGGTCAACGACAACACGAAGGCCCAGACCCCGATCACGACGGTCTACGCGGACCACTGGGTGCCCACGTACGAGGCCACCCTCGGCGGACCGATCTGGACGGACACGATCTGGTTCTTCGGCGCCGCCCGCTACAACAAGCAGCAGACGTCGTCGTCCACGGCCGCGGTTACGCCCGGCGCGCCCACGACGTCTTTCCCTCAGGTGAACCTGAACGACCGGTACGAAGGGAAGCTGACGTTCTCGCCGCTCCCGAACCAGACCCTCACGGGGTCCTACCTCTGGACGACGACGCACGCGGGCAACTACTACTTCACCCCGTACCCGATCCTCGACACCAACGTCCTTTACAACCGCCAGACTCCCTCCGACCTCTTGACCTTCAACTACAACGGCGTGATCACGAGCGACTTCTTCCTCGAGGGGTCGTACTCGAAGAAGACGTTCACGTTCATCAACTCGGGCGGAACCGACACCTCGCTCGTCGGGGGCACCGCCGCCGTCTCCCAGGCCAACGGCTACGGCCAGTTCTTCTCCCCGATTTTCTGCGGCGTCTGCAGCCCCGAGACCCGGAACAACAAGGACCTCGCCGCGAAGGGAACCTATTTCCTCTCTTCGGAGTCCGTGGGCACCCACAACATCTCCTTCGGCTATCAGGACTTCGACTCGCTGCGGTTGTCGAACAACTACCAGTCCGGGAGCAGCTGGTTCTTCTCCGCAACGTCGGTCACGCAGGTCGGGGCCAACCTCTACCCCGTCGTCGACGCCAACTCGTACCTTGAGTACTACCCGATCCCCCACGTGAGCCAGGGAAGCGACCTTCAAACCCAGTCGGCCTTCGTGAACGACAACTGGAAGCTCGGCGGCCACCTCTCCTTCAACCTCGGCGTCCGCTATGACAAGAATCACGGGATCGACGCGGGAGGGCATCTCGTCGCGAACGACTCGCAGTGGAGCCCCCGGCTCGCCGCCTCGTACGACGTCAAGGGAGACGGGAAGTTCCGCGTGACGGGCAGCTACGCCCGCTATGTCGGCCAGATCCAGGAGGGGATCGCGGGCAGCGGCGCCACGTCGGCCGGCACACCGGCCAGCTACTACTACTTCTGGTCGGGCCCGCCGATCAACACCGCTTGCCCCCCCACGTGCACCTCGACGACCCAGGTCCTGCAGCAGATGTACTCCTACATGGGCGTCACAGGGACGGGCATGTTCCCGACCAACGTCTCTCCTGACGGCATCAACCTCCCCGGCGTGAACCAGCAGATCATCAGCCCGCTGAAGTCGCCCAACGCGAACGAGTATTCCGTCGGGTTCGGCGGCACCCTCGGCAGCAACTTCGTCTACCGCGTGGACGGGGTGCGCCGCGAGTTCAACGACTTCTACGCTCTCGAGCGCAACCTGAGTACCGGCCACGTCTCGGACGCCCTCGGAAACGAGTACGACCTCGGGGTCTACGCGAACACGAACGCGGCCATGCGCAACTACACCGCGATGAACACGTCCCTCTCCTACCGGACCGGTCCGCTGACCGTCGGGGGCAACTGGACGTGGTCGCACACGATCGGCAACTTCGTCGGTGAGACCACCGGCAGCGGCCCCGTTACTTTCCAGGGCCTCAACTACCCCGAGTACGTGCAGGCCTCGTGGAACACGCCGAAGGGCGACCTCGCCCAGGACCAGAGGCATCGCGTCCGCCTCTACGCGAACTACGACATCAAGGCCGGTCCGGTCACCATTTCCCCGGGCCTTCTCCAGTCCGAAGACACCGGCACGCCTTACGGCGCGTCCGGCTCCATCAGGTCGTATCCGTACGTCGCGAGCAACCTCGCGTGCACGCCGTCGAGCCAGACCAACTGCTATTTGCTCCCGCCGTCGACCGTGACGTACTACTTCACGTCGCGCGACGCCTATCGCACGCCGACCGTCAGCCGGACCGACCTCTCCCTCAACTTCAGCGGCAAGATCGGACCGGTCGAGGTCTTCGTCCAGCCGCAGGTCTACAACCTCCTCAACGCCCAGACCGTGACGCTCATCAACAACACGACCGCCATCAACACGTCGGTCTACACAGGCGTTGGCACCACTCCCGACTCCCGCGGCCTCGTCCGCTTCAATCCGTTTACGACCACCCCGATCCAGTGCCCGCAGGCCGACACGGCCTCCCAGTGCTCGGCCATGGGAGCGAACTATAAGCTCAATGCGTTGTTCGGCCACCCGGTTTCCGGCTCCAGCACGGCACCCTCGTTCCAGATTCCCCGTCAGTGGCTGATCACCTTCGGAGCCCGGTTCTAGACCTTCTCGCCAGATTCCTTTCATGCCCTGGCCTTCGGGCCAGGGCATTTTTTTTCTCGAGCGGGGTTGACGCTATCCTCCTGCCCCAGATGCGGATCCCTCAGGCCCGCTTGGCGGCTCTCCTCGGCGGGGTCCTCCTGCTGTTCACGGTCCCGTCGTGCAGGGGGACGAGCCGCGCCCACGCGGGACCCCGGTTCGAGAAAGCCCCGATCATCCTGATCTCGGTCGACACGCTCCGCTCGGACCGCCTTCCGATGTACGGGTACGGGAAGGTCGAGGCTCCGGCCCTTGATGGGCTCCGAAGCGAAGGGATCCTCTTCGAGAGGGCCTACTCGCACATCCCCCTCACCCTTCCGTCCCACGTCTCCCTNNTGCTGAAGAAGGCCGGCTATTCGACCGGAGGGGCCGTCTCCGCGGTCGTCCTGAGCTCGCAGAGCGGGATCGCGAGGGGCTTCGACTTCTGGGACGAGAGGGTGCAGTCGAAGCGCCGGACGACCATGCTGGAGTTCGTGCGGCGCCCGGGACAAGAGACCGCGGAGCTTCTGCTCGACTGGATCCGCCACGAGGCCCCCCGTCCTCTCTTCGCGTTCCTCCACATCTATGAGCCGCACGCCCCCTACGAGGCCCCCGAGCCCTACCGGTCACGTTACCGCGATGCCTATGACGGGGAGGTCGCGTATTCCGACGCGATCGTGGGAGGGTTCCTCGCCGAGCTCAAGAAGATCGGCCTCTACGACAAGGCCCTGATCTTCTTTCTCTCCGACCACGGAGAAGGCCTCGGAGATCACGGCGAGATGCAGCACGGCATCTTTCTCTATCGCGAGTCGATCCAGATCCCTCTCCTGATCAAGCTCCCCGGAGGCGCCCTGTCCGGCACGAGCGTCAAGACGCCGGTGCAGATCTCCGACGTCTTCCCGACGATCGGCGACGCGCTGGCGGTTCCGGGCTTTCCGGAACGGCCCGGCACGACGTCTCTCATCGGGCTGGCTTCGGGAGGCCCCGCGCCCGAGAGGCGGATCTTCGCCGAGAATTACAGCCCGCGTGTCCGGCTCGGATGGAGCGAGCTCCGCTCTCTCATTTCCGCCGGTCATCAGTACATCGAGGCACCCACTCCCGAGCTCTACGACCTCGCCGGGGATCCCGCGGAGAAAGAGAACCTGGCCCTCCGCAAGCCGCCCGAGCTCCGCTCGATGGTCGCCGAGACGGAGAGGCGAAGGACCGCGCTCAGGCCTCCATCGGCGATCGACCCCGAGCAGGCGAAGAAGCTCCGGTCCCTCGGCTATCTCACGGGCTCGGCCTCCGAGACCGGAGGTCCCCTGCCGGACCCGAAGGAAGCCATCGGCAGCCTCGTCGAACTGCAGCGGGCGGTCGAGCTCCAGGATGCGGGCAGAAGCGCGGAGGCCATCCCGATCCTGCTCGGCCTCCTGAAGACGAATCCCCGCCTGATCGATGGCTGGGAGATCCTCTCCGCCGCGCTGGAGCGCTTGGGGCGGATGGACGAAGCTCTCGCCGCGCTGAAGAGGACGGCCCAGCTCTCTCCGCCGGGGCAGACGAACTACCTCGTGGACGTCGCGAACCTGGCGCTCAGGGCCGGCCGGACCGAGGAAGCCCGCAAGCACGCGGAAGTGGCATGGGAGATGGGAGACGCCCGGGCGGGAGAAGTCCTGGCCCG
>PLZI01000139.1 GCA_003152095.1 Acidobacteriota bacterium
AAGCTCAGCCCGGGCAGCGCGGACGCCTACCTGCAGCTCGGCTGGCTCTGCTCGGCGCAGGGGCGCTTCGACGAGTCGCTCGCCCTGATGCGGCGGGCGCGCGAGCTCGACCCGCTGGCGATCCGCAGCGACTACGCCAACGAGCTCATGCGGGCGGGCCGGACGGAGGAGGCGCTCGCCGAGGCTCAGCGCGCCCTGAAGGTCGATCCCTCCTATCCGCGCCTTCACACGCTCACCGGCTGGATCTTCGTGACGCTCGGCCGGACGGCCGAGGGCCTCGCCGCGCTCGAGCGCGCGGTCGAGCTCTCGCCGGACAGCGTCCTGTTCCGCGCCCAGCTGGGCCAGGCGCTCGGCATGGCGGGACAGGAGGCGAGGGCGAGGGCGATCCTCGCCGATCTCGAGGCGCTGTCCCGGACGCAATACGTGGCCGCCTACTACCTCGCCCACGTCCACACCGGCCTCGGCGAGCGGGACGCCGCGATCGACTGCCTCGAGCGCGCGCTCGAGGACCGGTCCGGGGCCATCTACGGTATCAAGGGCTCGTACCTCTTTGCCGGCCTGCGCGACCACCCGCGCTTTCAGGCGCTGCTGCGCAGGATGAATCTCTGATGCACCGCCGGAAAAACGCCGGATACAGAGGGCCCGCGTTTTCCGGGCTTCACGCGGTCTTCGTTCAGGACGCGCAGGGCGCGGAAGCCCATAGCCCTCCGCCTCCTCAAGTTCGATCCGCTTCTCGCTAGGCTGCGCGGCGACCCGCGCTACGCGGCGCTTCTGAAGAAGATGAACCTGCCGGTCTCGAACTGACCCTACGGCAGCTTTTTTCCCTTTGCCGCCTGTCCTCGAAGCAGGAATGTCTTCGGGAATCTGCCCTCGCCGCAGACTTTGAATGAACCGAGGTCCTTGAACCATGGGCCCTCGGGGGCTTCCGGCTCCGACTCTCTCCAGACCTTGAGCTGATAGAGATCCTCGGCGGTGATCTTCCGTTCGCGGAGCCGATCGAACAGGTGGTCGCGGAGGGCAGGTGGGAGACCCGTCCACTGGATTTTCGGCACTACGAACCGAACGTCATTCGGGCGAGCTCTTCCTTGAGTCGCCCCTGCTCTTTCGGGTCCGTGGAGGAGGCGAGCCGCTCCGCGAGATCGAAGAACTCTTTCTTCTCGCGCTCCCGCGCATCAAGCCCATCCTCGATCAGCTCCACGATGACCCGGCTCGCACTCGTGTGCTGGCGCCGGGCCATTGCCTCGACTCGCCGGGCGACTCCTGACGGGAGGCTGACGCTCTGGCGTTTGGACGTTCGGGACGCACTCACGGGCACACGATACACCAGATTGCACCAGAGTGCACCTACATCGGAGAACGTCCCGCCCTACAGGAGCCTCTCGGAGATCGACTTCGGCTCTTCGGAGGCTTGATGTCGCGCGCCCACGGACCCCCGGTCGTGGCGCGCATCCCCGGTCATAACTTCTCCGAGATGCTCTTGGCTTGGAGGAAGAGCCCGAGGTAGTCGCGGCCGCCGGCCTTGCTGTCCGTGCCGGACATGTCGAACCCGCCGAACGGGTGGACGCCGACGAGGGCGCCCGTGCACTTCCTGTTGATATAGAGGTTCCCGCAGTGGAGGCGTTTCTTGGCTTCCGCGATGCGGTACCGGTCGCGGCCGAAGTACGAGCCCGTCAAGCCGTATTCGCTCGCGTTCGCGAGCGCGATTCCCGTCTCGAAGTCCTTCGCCTCGGTGATGCCGAGAACGGGCCCGAAAATCTCCTCTCGGAAGATGCGCGCCGCCGGCTTCACGTCGTAGAAAACGGTCGGNNGTGCACGATGGCGCGCGAGCAGGCCGAGCACTTCTGGCCCTGGAAACCGAAGGCCGAGGCGACGACCTGCGCGACCGCGAACTCGAAGTCCGCGTCCTCGTCCACGACGATAAAGTCCTTTCCGCCCATCTCGAGAACGGTGCGCTTGATCCAGCGCTGGCCGCGCGCGACCTTCGCCGCCTTCTCATGGATGCCGAGGCCCACGGCCTTCGAGCCCGTGAAGGAGATGAAGCGCGTCGCGGGAGCTTCGACGAGGAAGTCGCCGACGTCGCTGCCCGGTCCCGGGAGGTAATTCAGGACGCCGTCGGGCACGCCGGCCTCCTCGAGGAGCGTGAAGACCTTCCATGCGATGAGGGGCGTGTCGGACGCCGGCTTCAGGACAACCGCGTTGCCGGTGACGACGGCCGCGACGGTCATTCCGGTCAGGATCGCATTCGGAAAATTCCAGGGCGGGATGACGGCCCCGGCGCCGAGCGGCAGGTAGCGCGTCTCGGGGAATTCGCCGCGATAAGGCGTCACGGGGATCTCGCCGCCCCAGCGGAGCATTTCGCGGGCGTAGAACTCGAGGAAGTCGATGGCCTCGGCGGTCTCGACGTCGGCCTCCGGCCAGGACTTGCCGATCTCGAGCACCATCGTCGCGGAGAACTCGTGCTTCTTCTCGCGCATCCGCGCGGCGGCGCGGAGAAGCACGGACGCTCGCTCGCGGGGCGCGACGTCGCCCCAGGCCCTCTGGGCCTTCACGGCGGCTTCGAGCGCTTTCGCCGCAACTTTGCGATCGGCGAGGTGATGGCGCGAGAGGATCTCGGCGCGGTCGGCCGGGTTCCGGTTCTCGAGGAGGTGCCCGGTCTTGAGGCGCCGGCCGCCGGCGACAACGGGGATCTCGGCACCCTTCTGGCGGTCGAGCCGAGTGAGCGCGGACTCGAACGCCGAACGGGACTCGGCCTGCGAAAAGTCGGTGAACGGCTCGTTTCGAAAGTCTTCCAGCATGGGAAGGGGATTCTATCGGTGCTCCATATCCTTCGCAAACAGGGATTCGATGCCGTCAACCTCGACGGTGGAATCCTGGCGTGGGAACGCCAGGTCGGCGGCGGGACTCCCCAATATTGATCTTGTGCTCTCCCTTGTGACACAATTGCGGGTTGGGGAGGAACCTTAAGATGGATAAGAATACGGCGGGTATTCGCACGTTCGTCACGGATCTGCTCAAGAAGAACAAGACGCTCACGGAGCGCGAAGTGAANNCCCGCCGGCTCGAAGCGGCAGCGCGCGGCGCGCACGGCGGGTGGTGCGAGATCGGGTGCCACGAGCGCGCGTGCCAGGAACGCGGGCGCCATTCCCATCCGGCGCGGCAGGCCCGGGCGTCCCCCGAAAGTCGTGCGCTCCGGCAGCGCGATCTCGGTGACGTACCAGGGCAATGGGAGGCCCGAGGATCTCGCGGCCTTCTTTCGCGGGCTCGCGGGGCAGTAACGCCGCGGTTTGACCGCGCGCGGGGGGGCCCGCATAATCCGCCGCCCCGCGTGCACTGGGGGGTCGTCCAACGGTAGGACTCCAGACTCTGACTCTGGCTATCGGGGTTCGAATCCCTGCCCCCCAGCCATGAATTCGCCCGCCGAAGGCGGCGAGCGCGCGCGGTCACGCGCCTCGGGCCTTCTTTTCGATCTTGCCCCACGTGTCGCGTAGCGAGACGGACCGGTTGAAGACGAGCCCCCCAGACGAGGAATCCGTCCCGCTGTCCGGGTCGACGATGAAGTAGCCGACGCGTTCGAACTGGAAGACCTCGCCCCTTTTCGCAGAGCCCAGAGACGGCTCGACGCGGCAACCGGCCTTGACGACGAGAGAACTCGGGTTGAGGTTGGCAAGGAAGTTGTTTCCCTCGGGCGCCTCGTCCGGGTTCGGCGCCGAGAAGAGCCGGTCGTAGAGGCGGACCTCGACGGCAAGCGCCTGCGCCGCCGACACCCAGTGAATCGTCCCCTTCACTTTCCGGCCAGCGGGCGCGTCGCCACCGCGCGTGGCCGGATCGTACGTGCACCTCAGCTCCACGATCGCGCCGGTGGCCGGATCCTTCACGACCTCTTCGCACCGGATGATGTAGCCCCATCGGAGGCGGACATCCTGCCCGGGGGAGAGCCGGTGGAACTTCGGAGGCGGGACCTCGCGGAAATCGTCGCGGTCGATGAACAGCTCCCGGGAGAAAGGCACTTTCCGCGTGCCCTGCGCGGCGTCTTCGGGGTTGTTGACGGCGTCCAGCTCCTCGACCTTTCCTTCCGGGTAGTTCGTGAGGACGACACGCACGGGATCGAGGACGGCCATCACGCGCTGCGCGCGCCGGTTCAGGTCTTCCCTGAGGCAATGCTCGAGCAGCTCGACCTCGACCACGCCGTCGCGCTTGGCGAGGCCGATGCGGTTGCAGAAATCGCGAAGGGCCTCGGGCGTGAAGCCGCGGCGCCTCAGGCCCGCGAGAGTGGGCATGCGTGGATCGTTCCAGCCTGTCACGTGGCCGCCCGTCACGAGCTGGAGCAGCTTTCTTTTGGAGAGGAGCGTGTAGGTGAGGTTCAGCCGCGCGAACTCGATCTGTCGCGGGCGGTTCGGAAGGTCGAGCGCTTCGAGGCACCAGTCGTAGAGCGGCCGGTGGTCCTCGAATTCCAGCGTGCAGAGTGAATGCGTGATGCCCTCGATCCAGTCCGACAGCGCGTGCGCGTAGTCGTACATCGGATAGATGCACCAGGCGTCGCCCGTTCGGTGATGCGCGGCCTTGCGGATGCGGAAGAGCGCGGGATCGCGCAAGTTGATGTTGGGCGATGCCATGTCGATCTTCGCGCGCAAGGTGCGCGAGCCGTCCGGGAACTCGCCGGCGCGCATGCGCCGGAACAGTTCGAGACTTTCGCCGGGGGGGCGGTCACGCCACGGGCTGTTGCGGCCGGGCTCCTTGAGCGTGCCGCGATACGCGCGCACGTCGTCGGCCGTGAGGTCGCAAACGTAGGCCTTGCCCGAGCGGATCAGCGTCTCGCCGAAGTCGTAGAGCTTCCCGAAATAGTCCGACGCGTAGAAGAGCCGGTCTTGCCAGTCGAACCCGAGCCAGTGCACGTCCTCCTGGATCGAATCCACGTACTCGGTCTCTTCCTTGAGCGGGTTCGTGTCGTCGAAGCGGAGGTTGCACGTTCCACCGTACTCGCGCGCGACGCCGAAGTTCAGGCAGATCGACTTGGCGTGGCCGATGTGGAGGTAGCCGTTCGGCTCGGGGGGGAAGCGCGTCGCGACGCGCCCCGCGTGCTTTCCCGTGCGCCTGTCTTCGTCGAGAATCTCGCGGATGAAGTCCTTCCCGGGAACCTCGGGCAGGGATGCGTGGGCGTCGTCCATGGGTCTCCTCAGTGTGCCTCGGGCTCTCTCGCGATCAGGTCCGCGAATGCCAGAAGGCGCCGCCGGGTCGTCTCCTTGCCCAGCACCTCGATCATCTCGAAGAGCGGAGGAGACGCGAGAACGCCGGTGAGGGCGAGGCGCGCGGGCTGCGCAAGGTCCCCGAGCTTCCTGCCTTTTTCGGCAGCGAGCGCGCGCCCGGACTCTTCAAGCGTCGAATGGGAGAATGGCTCGGTGACCGACAGACGCTCGGCGAGCGCACGCAGCAGCGGCGCTGCTTCCGGCCCGCCGAATTTCTTCAATCCGGCCGGTTCGAAAACGCGTGGATCGTCGCCGTAGATCGCAAGCGCGTGGGCGAGCTCGACGAGCGTTCGCGCGCGCGAGCGGTGCAGCATGATCGCGCGGTCGAGAAGCACCGCGTCGCAGTTCGGAAGGTGGAACGGCTTCAGCATCTCGACGAGCCGCGCCGCGGGGATCTCCTGAAGATACTGCCCGTTCAGCCAGAGGAGCTTCTCGTGGTCAAAGCGCGAGGCAGACGGTCCGATGCGCTCGAGCGAGAAGAGCGAGACCATCTCGAGGAGCGTCATCCTCTCTTTGTCGTCTCCAGGCGACCAGCCAAGGAGCGCGAGGAAGTTGTCGAGCGCGTCGGGCAGAACCCCCTGCGCCTGAAACTCTTCCACGCCCGCCGCACCGTGGCGCTTGCTCAGCTTCTTCCCGTCGGCGCCCAGGATCATCCCGAGGTGCGCGAAGACCGGCGCCGGGGCCCCAAGCGCCCGGAAGAGCGCCACGTGCTTGGGCGCGTTCGGCAGGTGGTCGACGCCCCGGATGACGTGCGTGATTCCCATGGCGACGTCGTCCACACAGACGGTGAAGTGGTAGAGCGGGCGGCCGTCGGAGCGCACGAGGACGAAATCGTCGAGCGCTCCCGCCGGAAACTCGGTGCGTCCCTGCACGGCGTCGTTCACGACGAGGGGCTCGTTCGGAATGCTGAGGCGCAGAACGAATTTCTCGCCGGAGGCCGCGCGGCGATCGGACTCCTCCCTCGGGATCGCACGCGCGCTCCCGTCGTATCGAAAGGCGCTCCCGATCGCTTTCGCGGCGCTTTTCATCGCGTCGAGCTCCTCGGGCGTCTCGAACGCGCGATACGCCTTGTCCTCGGCGAGGAGGCGGTCCGCGGCTTCGCGATAGAGCGAGCCCCGTTCGCTCTGAAAAAACGGGCCCTCGTCCCAGTCGAGGCCGAGCCAGCGCATGGCGTGGAGGATCTGGTCCGTGAGCTCGCGGCGGCTCCTCTCGACATCGGTGTCCTCGATGCGAAGGATGAACGCGCCTCCGTGGCGGCGCGCGAAGAGCCAGTTGTAGAGGGCCGTGCGCGCCCCGCCGACGTGAAGAGAGCCCGTCGGGGAGGGCGCGAAACGGACGCGTGGGGCCGTCATCGGGCGGCGAGGATAGCAGCCGCGCTCTCAGGCATGATGCGCGGCTCATGACCGCATCGGCCGGTATTTCCGTGCCCCGCTCCGAAGCTCTCCGGGCCGACCTCGTGCTCATCCTCGTCA
>PLZI01000168.1 GCA_003152095.1 Acidobacteriota bacterium
GTTCGGCCTCTTCAAAGGATTCCACATCGACAAAACCCATTCTAGCCGCCCATACGGTAGGGTCAGCGCGCCGGAACGACGGCATACGGACCGCAGGTGGCGAGAGGCGGCCTCGAAGACGCGTTCCGCCCGAGAAGGGCGATGCGCGCCTCGCCCGGGGGCACGACGCGACGGCTCAGGATGTCAGCGAGACGCTTCACGCTCGACGCGGGATCGGCCTGCGGGCCGGGGGGCGAGAAGCCGACCGCCTCGCCGGGAGCGAAGAGAAGGTCCACGTTGGCCTTGAGGGCCACGAGGCAAGCGGACGAGGGCACGGGGGCGGGGCACGCCGTGGCCGGGAGACGGACGTCGAAGAGGTTCCTCGAGAAGCCTGCGAGAAACGATCCGTGGAGCCGCACGACCCGCGCGCCCGCGAGGTGAAACGTCACTTTCCCCTTCGGGCTCGGGTACTCGGTAACCGACGCCTCGGGAAAGTCTTGCGGCGTTAGCGCCAGGTACTGAATTCCGTAGCTCGGGTAACGAATCTGGTTCCAGAGGAGAGCCGCACCGAGGTACGCGCACGCGAGCGCGGCCGCGAGGCCTCCGCGTCGCGCCCAGGCGGCGAGGGCACNNTTGTCGGCCCAGTCGTAGAAGAAGAACCAGAAGACCGTGAGCGCCCCGAGAGGAGCGACCACGGCGGCCCGCCACGCGCGGTCCGGAAAGTCCCGCGCCGCGAGCCTCAGGAAGCCGGCCCCGTAGAGCGGAAGAATGGCCAGACCGAGAAGGGCGGGGCCCGCGATCGCATAGAAACGGACGTTCTCCGCGGAAAAATACAGCAGAGCCTCGACGCCGTGCCGCGGGCCGCCCGGATTGAGGTGATAGTGCAGCCCGCGCGCCACCATCCAGCCTCCCGCGAAGAACGCGGCGCCGCCGAGGCCCTGCCAGACCTCGCGTCGCCTGAGGTCGCCCCGGCGCGTCAGGAAGAAGGCGACGGCGAACCCGATTCCGGCCACGACGGTCGCGTTGTGGAAGAGGAATCCCACGCCGAGGAGGAGCACCGAGGTCCGGTAGTGGCGCGGGTCCTGGGCGGCGCGCACGAAGAAGAGCGCGGCCAGCACGATGAAGAAGGTGCAGTAGATATCTGCGAGAAGGTACTTCGTGATGTCCTGAACGTAGTCGTTCGCGAAGAAGAACCAGGAGGCGCAGGCGGAGATCCACGCGCCGTGCCTCTCGCGCAGGAGCAGATAGAGCGCGGCCGTCGTCAGACCGAGCACGAGGACGTTCGCGACCGGAAGCCAGGACAAGAGCCCCAGCTTAAAGAGCGCCGCGATGAAAAGCGGCAGACCCGGCGGACGCCACGAGGCGGCGACGTTCTCCCCCGCCCACGAAAGGCCGTTCGCGATCCAGTCGTAGGAGTCGGACGTGACGTAGGGATAGCACCAGCTCAGGTCGGAAACGAGAAGCGACCGCACGACCGGGACGGCGCCCAGCAGCGCAAGGCTGAACAGGAGCACGGCCGGAAGCCGGCGAGACCGCAGGTCCATTCGAGGGAGAGACTACGGGTAGATGAAGAAGTACGGGTCGTAAATCAGCGTCTGGTTCCCAGGAAGGCTGTGGTACTCCTTGCTCTGCCCGCCGACGGTATCCGTCACGTCTATCCAGAACTCGACGTCGGTGAACGTCGGGATCGAGATCCACGCCCTGCCGTTATTCGTGGCCGTGTTGAACCTGATCAGGTACTCGTAAGTGTTTGCGTCCGCGATCCAGAAAGCGCCCGTCGTATCCGTCAGCTTCGCTGTCGAAAGCGTCGCCATCGCTCCGCCGGCGTATTGATTCTTCCAATGGCTCGTGACTTGGTACCGCCCGTTCACGAGGCACATCGTGTAGGTGTCCGGCGTGCAGCCGGGAATGACGGAGCATCCGGAACCGTTGCACAGGACTTTGTTGGGCATCACGATCCAGTCGACGTAGCCCCAGGTGCCTCCCGAGTACTCGCGCAGGTAGAGGAGCTGCCAGTACTGCCCCACCGGGATCGAAGAGCCGTACATCCCGACCGGGCCCGAGTTCACGTTCGAGTATTGGTAGCCGGCCGGAAGCGGGTTGAGCGAGATCGCATCCGAGAACGAGAAATACCCCAGCGGCGGGCCGTATACGGGCGCGGAGCTCGAAAGGGCCACCCTCAGGTCGAGTGACCCGCTCGTGCCGGAGCTACGGTAGTTGGTGATGGTGTCGACGTGGAAAGAGCCGCTCGCCCCGTTCCACTGGATCGACCCCGTGCCCCCGAGACAGATCATGCAGCCCGGCTGGGCGAGGGCGGCACGGCCGGTCGCCGGCTCCGGGGACAGCGCGTCAGAGCTCTCGCCCGACGGAGCACCCGTGACCGCCAGCCCCGCGTCGGGAGCGACTCGGAAGGCGCTTGTGTCCGCGACCTTGCCGGTTCCGTGCGCCGTTTCCTGCGCGCGGCCGGGTTCAGCGATCCCTGCCGTCAGGCACAGGGCCGCAACGACGAGTCCCCGAGTGAAAACAGATTCGAATTGCTTCATGACTGATGTCCTTTCGATTACAGGAATGATCGATCAAACGACATCTCGACCTCCGGAGCGCCGGAGTAACCGTTTCACGAGTTTGGGGTACGAACCGGCCTTAGCTTATCCCCAGGAGGCCTCCGCCGTCCACAGACAGGAAAAAGGGCCCGGCGAACCGGGCCCTTCGAAGGAAACGAAGCAGTCGGAGACGAAGCTTACTTCTCGAGCTCCACGACGACATTCACCGGGGCGCCGATGCGCACGGTGATGTCGATGGTCTTCGTCTTGTAGCCGGGGCGCGCGACGGTAATCGTGTGTGTGCCGGGATCCGTGACGACGCCGCGCGGGTTGGCGGCAAGGTCCCCGCCCGCGCCGAGGTACTTGTCGTCGACGTAGACGGCGGCGTCCTCCGGCGAGACCTTGAACCTCATGCGCGCGCGGTTACCCGTTGGCCGCGGCATGGGCTCATCGCGAACGTCGACGCGCTCTTCGGGGATACGCTCGCGCGGTGCCGGGGCCATGCCGCGATCGCTCCATCCGTCGTCACGCGGCGCGCGCTGCGGTGGGTGACGCGGCACCGGTGGGGCCTCTTCCTCCGCGCCGGGGCCGCCCTTCGTAAAGACGCGGCCGAGGGGCGTGCCCTTCGACTCGGGAGGGAACTGGTCGAGCGCGCTCTTTCCGGGCTCGAGCTTCAGCTTCTGGTCGAGACGCACGCGCTGGCCGCTGGAGACGTCGAGATCCGTCGCGAACATCCGATACCCCGGAAGGCGGAATTCGAGGTGGTACTTCCCGGGGCCGAGATAAAGGTAGTCAGGCGTGCCGTCGAAGTCGTCGGCGGTCCCGATGTACTTGCCGTCGAGGAAGACCAGCGCCTCTTCGGGCGAGACGTCGGTCTTCACGACCGCATAGCGGCCGGTCCGAGCCGAAGCGCCGGCGCTTCCGTATTCGCTTCCGGATTCGTAGTCGCCGTCGCCGTCGCCCGTCACGACGTAGACACTCGGGCCTCCCCACCACCACGAGGAGTAGAAGGGGTCCCAGCCCCAGCCCCACCCCCAGCCGTAATGGTAGTAACCCCAACCCCCGCGGTGATACCCACCTCCGTGCCAGCCACCGCCGTGCCAGGCGACGCCGCGCGAGCTACTGCTGTGCGAGCTGCTCACCCGGCCACCGCCGCTCGCGTGGCTCGACCCGCCCGAATGGCTCGACCCGCCGGAATGACCACCACCGCCGCCGCCGTGCCCGGAGCTGCCGCGGGCTTCCGCCGCCCGCGGGGCGAGCGTCACGGCCGCCGCCAGGGCAGCCACCGCGATCAAAGAGGGGCGAAGGAAGCGAGGAGAAGAGTTCGTGACCATATTGAGACTCCCAGACGAGCTTTCGGTCCCCGTCCAATGGACAGAAATGCAAGGACCCTGCCCGCTGCGTCCAGGCCGACCGTCCCCTGTCCCGGACGCCATTATCTCCCCGGCCCGGTCGCGACCGGAAGAAGAGCCCGAACGACCCCTTCCGGGTCATTCCGTAGCCGAAAACCGGCAGCCACCGAGTACGCCTCGGCGGACACGACGTCCGCGGAAAGCGTCATCCGGCGGTAGACATTGAGCCCTCTCACGAAGCCCGCGTAGTCGCGCACGGCCGCCTGAGAGGCGAAGACGGCCATGGCGCGCTCCTTTCGGGTGAGCACTCGGGTGGCGTCGAAGAGGAAGTTCGGACGGAACGGCTGGGAGAGCTCGAAGAACGCCACCGTGGCGCCCTCCAGGGCCCGCGCGGCGGTATCGCCGGCGGGACGGGCAGCCAGCCGGAAAAGCGCGGCGGCGACGGCGCGGTGATCGGGATGTGTCTCGACCGGTGACGGCGCGAAGACGACGTCCGGCAGCGCCTCGACGAGCCACCGGGCAAGCAGCGCCTCGACCTCCCCGAGCCGGTCCGCGAGGCCGTGATCGGGGAGATCGCCCGCGTGCAGCCTCCCGCCGCCGAGAGCGTCGAGAGCGCGGCGCGATTCCTGAAGCCTCAGGGACGCGATGCGGGCTCGATCCTCGGGGCCTTTTGCGCCCGCGGCGCCGTCCGTCACCAGGACGACGTCGACGCGTGCCCCACGGTCGAGGAGGTCCGCGAGCGCGCCCCCGCAGCCAAGGACTTCGTCGTCGGGATGCGGCGCGAAAACGACGACGCGCTTCCCAACGAAGGCGGACACCTCGTACGGCACGAGGGACTGCTCGTCGGGAAAGTCCGAAGGCCGCATCCGGGAAGCTTACCGCCTACAATGAGATCCGTGCTCGATCAGCAGGCGGACGCTCCGCGCGTTTCCGTCCTCCTCCGGACGAAAGACAGGCCCGGTTTCCTCGCCGAGGCCCTGGACAGCCTGCGCCGCCAGACGTTCACCGACTTCGAGACCGTCCTCGTGAACGATGGCGGCCCGATCCCCGCCGGGCTGCTCGAGTCCGCGCCCGGGCGCGCCATCCGGGTGCTCGCCCCGCCTCCGCCCGGCGGGAGAACGCGCACCCTGAACACGGGCCTCGCGGCCGCCCGCGGCACGTACGTGACCTATCTCGACGATGACGACCTCTACCTGCCCGGGCATCTCGCCACACTCGTGCGTTTTCTCGACGGCAGCGGCGAGTACCGCGCGGCGTACACATCGGTCCGCCAGCTCGAGCAGGTGCTCGGCGACGACGGGCGTTACCGGGACGGACGCGAGATCACGGTTTACGGCAGGCCGTTCGATGCCGCGCGTCTCCTCTACAAGAACGACATTCCCCTCATCGGCCTCGCGCATCACCGCGCGCTCGTGGAAGAGGTCGGCACCTTCGACGAAACCTTCGATCAGTTCGAGGACTGGGATTTCCTCATCCGCCTCTCCGCGCGGACACGGTTCCATCACCTGCCTTCCGTCACCGCCGTCTACCGGCTCCGGAACGACGTGTCGAACATCACCGCCGCCCAGCCCTGGCACTCCGGAGACGCGCAGATGGCCCGCCGCCGCCTCTTCGAGAAGCACGCGGGCCGCCGGTCGGCCTCGACCGAAATGGCCCTCGTCGACAGCCTCGAGACCGACCTGTACACCCTCCGCGACGCGGCCGCGGCGTCCCGCGCGGAGGCCGAGGTGCTCCGGCAGGGCCTCCGCGAGGCCCGCGCGGAGGCCGACACGCTCCGGCAGGGCCTCGCGGAGGCCCGCGCGCGGATCGAGGCGGACCAGGCGGCCCTCGCCTCGGCCGCCGCCCGCGAGGCCGAGCTCCGCTCCTCCTCAGCCGACTCGGCGCGCCTGACCGAGGAGTCCGCAACGCGCGAGCAGGCCCTCGCCGTCCAGAACGCTCACCTCCGCTCCGAAGTCGAAACGCTCAACGCGAGGCTCGAGCAGATCTACCGCTCGCGCGCGTGGCGCCTCTTTACGCCCTGGTGGAAGCTCAAGGGGTTCCTGACGCGATGACGGTTCCGACCGCCGGCGTGCGCTGCGACCTCGTCATCCCGGTCTACGACGCGCTGCGCTCGACACGCGACTGCCTCGAGAGCGTGCGCCGCTTCGCCCCTTCCTGGGCCCGCATCGTCGTGGTCAACGACGGGAGCGACGCCCGCACGACGGAGTTCCTCCGGGCGCAGGAAGGAATCGTCCTCCTCGAAAACGAGGTGAATCTCGGTTTCGTGAAGACCGCGAACCGCGGGCTTCTCTTCTCCGACGCGCCGTGGGTCTGTCTCCTCAACTCGGACACGCTCCTCACGGAGGGAGCCCTCGAGCGCATGGTGGCGGGCTGCGAGAAGGATCCGACGATCGGCCTCTGCTGTCCGCTCTCGAACGGCGCCGTGAACCTTTCCGTGAAGCTGCCACCGGGCGCCGACGTCTTCTCCTTCGCACGCCGCGTCGCGCGAACCAGCCCCGCGCGGTACCCCGACGTGACGACGATCGTCGGCTACTGCCTCCTCGTGAGGCGCGAGGTCATCCGGACGCTCGGGGTCTTCGACGAGGTCTTCGGACGCGGCTACTGCGAGGAGACCGACCTCCACTACCGGGCGCGCGCGGCGGGCTGGCGCTGCGTCGTCGCGGATGACACGTGGATCCACCACCGCCAGGGCGCGAGCTTTTCGGACTCCGACGCGCGCATCGCGGCGAACCTCAGGATCCTGATGTCCCGATGGCGCGAGAGGCACGAGAAAGAGCTCGCCGATTTCAACGGCAAGAACGAGCTTGGCGCCGTGCGCGACGCCGCGACGTTCGAGTGGACGCTGAGAGACCCCGAGCCGGCGGCTCCTTACGACGTCCTCTTCGTCCTGCCGCTCCTCGGGATCTACGGAGGCGTCGCGACCGTCCTCGAGCTCGCGAACGCGCTCGTTCTCCAGGGCGTCAACGCTGGCGTCGTCGTCCTCGAAACCGTGCCGCCGGAAATCGAGATGGAGCTCTTCTTCCGACCCCTGCGCCTCTCGGCGGCCGAATTCCTCGAACGCTGTCCGCCCGCGAAGCTGCTCGTCGCCACCGGATACCAGACCGCCGCCCACGTGGCGGCGGCCGCGGCGTCCCGCGGGATCCAAACGGCCTACTTCATCCAGGACTACGAAGGCTGGTTCGGATCCGATTCGCCCGAGTACGTCGCGCGGACGTACGACCTGATTCCCCGCATCATCACGGTCTCGACCTGGATCGCGCGCGAGATCGAGACGCGCCACGAACACGTGGCGACCCCCATCCCGATCAGCGCGGATCCCGACGTGTACTACCCGCGAGGGGACCGGCCGGCGGCTCCCCCCGTCCGCATCACGGCCATGCTGAGGCAGGACGAACGCCGCGGCATGAAATTCCTCCTTCCCGCGCTCGCCGAGGTCGCGAACCGGCCCGACGTCGAGATCGTCCTCTTCGGGCACGCGACGGTGCCGGCCGACGCGCCCCGCTTCCGGCACGCGCATCTCGGAACGCTGCAGCGGAACGCGGTGCCGAAGCTCCTCTCGACGGTGCACGTCGTGATCGATCCCTCCCTTTTCCAGGGCTTCGGCCTCATCGGGCTCGAGGGCATGGCGAGTGGAGCCGCGTGCGTCCTGACGGACTCCGGCGGCGTCGCCGAATACGCGGTCGATGAAGTCAACGCGCTCATGGTGCCCCCGCGGGATTCGGGAGCGCTCGCGGCGGGCATCCGGCGTCTGCTCGACGACCCGGCACTCCGCGAGCGCCTCGCCGCGAAGGGCGTCGAGACGGCGCGCCGCTTCACATGGAAGCTGACGGCGACGCGTTTCCGCGCGTTCATGGACGGGCTCCCCCCCGCGCGGGAAGTACCGCCCGGCGAGCGCGCCGCGCTCGAGCTCCTCGCCTTCGAGCACCGTACGCGCACAAGCCTCGTGGCCGAGCGCCACGAGCTCGGGAAGACGCTGAACGCGATCGCCGGTTCGCGCGTCTGGAAGGCCGCGCAGCGCTGGCGCGGCCTTCGGGATCGCGTCCGAGGCACCCGCCCGCTTTCGCGCTAGAAGAGCGTCAGGAGAGCGCGCCTTCGGCAAGGACGCGGCCCGTCACGAGGTCCACGGCGCGCGCGTGCCACGTCGCGCCGCCGAATCCGCGCGCGACGTCCTCCGCCGGCCGCCAGGTCCCGCCCGTGACGCGCGGTACCAGCGCGAACGCGCCGAAGTCCGCGACGGGCGAGAGCGCGATCGCAGCGGCCGGCGCGTCGAACAGGAGGACGCCGCCCGCGAGAGGCGTGGAGGCGGGCGCGGCAACCAGCGGCGCTGTCGCGGGCGCCTCGAGCGCGCGGTCGCGCGCGCCGAAATGCGTCTCGAAGTAACGCCGCTCGGACGCCGCGAACCAGCCCGCCGCGCGCGGCTCGAGGCGCGCGCTCTGGTTATACCGGTGCACGACGCGCGCCGCTCCGACCCGCAGCAAGAGGCCCCCTGCCTTTCGCATGCGGCGCTGCCAGTCGCTCTCCTCGAAGTAGAGGGCGTAGCCCTCGTCGAAGTCGCCCACGCGCTCGAGCGTCCTTCGCGAAACCGCGACGAGGGCGCCGGAAAGCGCGGATGCCTCCCGCGTCTCGCCACGCGCCGCCTCCCCCGCCGCCCTCAGTCCGCGCGCGAGCTGGCGACGGAAGACCGCCTGGCTTCCCGAGAGTCGCCGGCGTACGAGCGTGAGCGGATGAGGCTCCTCGGCGGGCGGCAGGTGAATCGTCTCTTCTTCGTCGAGGAAAAATGCCGGCCCGGCGGCGACGAAGTCCGCGCGGGCCGCCCGAATGAGCGCGCCGAGGGCGCCCGGCCTGACGACGAGATCGGGATTCGCGAGGACGAACGTGTCCCCTCTTGCCGCGCGAACGCCCGCGTTGAGGCCGCCCGCGAAACCCAGGTTGCGGCCCGGGTCGACGACGAGGTCGGCGGCCTCCCTGAGCACGCGAGCTTCCTCCGGATCGCCCGAGTTCACGACGGCGACCGTCTCGAGTGAGAGTCCCGACACCGCGGCGTCGCGCCGGATGGTCTCGAGCGCCCGCGCGGCCAGCGCGCCAGACCGGTAGCTCACGACGACGGCGGAAATCACGGGCATGAGGTATTTTCGGCCCGATGGCCGTGGAAGTCCGCCCCGCCGAAGCGTCCGACCGGCCGCTCCTCCTCGCACTGTCCGAGGCCGCGTTCGGCTCGCCGGCCAGCCCCGCCGAGTGGGCGTGGAAGTACGACGCGAACCCGCACCGCGCGGCGTCGGTCATCGCGGTGGACGGAGGGCGCGCGGTGGGATTTTTCGGCGCACTCGGGACACGCTATCGCGGTGCGGGCCGCGACGTCCCCGGCGCCGTGACGGCCGACGTCATGACGCATCCGGACGCGCGGCGGCTCGGCCACCGCAACGTCTTTTCGGACGTCGGCCGCGCGTACGTCACGATCAACGCGCGCGCGGGCATTCCGCTCGACTTCGGCTTCCCGAACGAGCGCGCCCGGCGCGCTGAGGAGCGCCTTCTCGGCGTCAAGACGATCGAGCCCGCGGGCCAGCTCGCGCGCGCTCTCGAGCGGCCGCTCCGGCGCACGCGCCTCTCGTTCCGGCGCGTCCAGCGCTGCGCGGCGCTCGGGGCCGCGCACGACCGCCTTGCCGAGGCGCTGCATGCGGCCCCCGGCTGGCGGACGGACCGGTCCGCCGCCGCGCTCAACTGGCGGCTCGGGGCGCGGCCAGGAGTCGCCTACGAGCTCTTCCACGCCGTCGGCCTCGCCGGGCGCCCGCGCGCGTTCGCGGCGGTGCGCGTCGTGGGCGACCGTGCGCTCCTCGTGGACCTGCAGGCCGAGGACGTGGACG
>PLZI01000005.1 GCA_003152095.1 Acidobacteriota bacterium
TAACAGCAACGGCGGTTCGACCGTGACCAGCCAGACCGTGGCCTATAGCGGCACCGCAACCCAGCCCACGGCACCCACCTAGACCGGGTCCACGTTTGTTGGATGGTATTCCGACGCCGGCCTGACCAGTGCATTCAGCTTCTCAACCCTCATCACCGGCGATACCACGCTGTATGCGAAGTGGACGACTTACAGTGTGACCTACAACGGCAACGGCAGCACTGGCGGCAGTGTGCCCACCGACGGCAATGCGTACGCGGCGGGCGCCACGGTCACCGTATTGGGTAACACCGGCAGTCTCGTCCAAACCGGCTACGCCTTCGCCGGCTGGAATACCCAGGCTGACGGCAACGGCACGAGTTACGCCGGCGGCGCCACTTTTACCATCACCGGCGATATCACGCTGTATGCGAAGTGGACGCTTGAGTCGCCGAAGTGGGTCGTGCCCGGCATGGCATACGTTCAGGGCGCGATCCCGGGAACCGTCTGGCAGTCGGATGTGACGATCTTCAACCCCGACCCGTCGCGCACCGCGACATACTCGATCACGTTCCTCGACGCGCGCAACCCGGTCGACGACTACTCGGAGCTGACGTGGACCCAGGTCGACGTGACGCCGCTCGGCTCCGCCGCGTTCGGCAACATCCTCAGCAGGGTCTTCGGGCAGACGCTCGGGGCTTACGGCGCTCTCATGGTGCGAGGCGACGTCGCAGCGCTCCCACCCGTGATCACGGCCCGCACGTTTAACAACGGCGACCCGACGAAGGGCACGTTTGGGCTCTCGGTGCCTGCGATGTCCGTCACGGGCGGCGTCTCCTCGGAGTCAGTCCTGATCGGCCTGAAGGAGAACGCGGACGCATACACGAACCTCGGCCTCGTGAACCTCAACAACGACTGGCCGAAGATCCAGCTCGACTTCCTCGACGGGCTGACCGCGGAGCCGCTTGCGTCGAGGGTCGTCGACATGAAACCCTACCAGTCGCTCCAGATCAACCACGCTCTGCTGGACGCGGGATTCGCCGGTACAAGCGATCTCTACACGGTCAAGGTGAAGATCCTGCAGGGCACCGCCGTCTACCCGTACGCGACCGTCATCGACCTGAAGTCGACGGATCCGATCGTCGTGACGCCGACCGAAGCGCCGTCGAACGCGTACCGGCTTCCGGGCATCGTCCGCCTGACCGGGGCCAACGGCGAGCACTGGAGGAGCCGCGTTACGGTCTCGAACCCCTCGAGCGGGTTCCGCAAGGTTCACATGGTCTTCTCTTACGTTCCCTGCGACACGAGCGGTTGCGCGAGCCAGGTCGGCATCGCCGGCGACATCGCGATGACTCCGGGGCAGACCCAGTCCTGGGACGACTTCGTCAGCGTCTGGCTTTCCGTCAAGGGACCCATCCCCGTCGACGATGAGACGAGCTACCAGAATTCGTTCCTTGACATCTCTCCGGCTCCCGGCGATGCCAACTCCGACCCGCTCGTCGTCCTCGGCGAGACGTACAACGACACGCCAAACGGCCACGTGGGGCTCCAGATCCCGGGCTACACGCCGCAGGACGGCGCGAGCCGCACGGGCGCGAACAGACGCCTCGCCCTGACGGGCCTCGCCTCGACGACGGTCTACCGGACGAACCTCGCGCTCTTCGTCATCGCGGGCACGACCGGCAAGTGGGTCGACGTCCACGTGTACTCGCTGGAGGGCACTAAGGTCCGTGACATTCCGGTCTACGTCGACGGCTTCTCGCAGGTCAACAACGGGACGCTCTTCGGCGGCCTCCCCGGCGACCTGAGCCAGCTTTCGATCGTCGTCGACAACATCGACGACGGCGTGACCGTGGGTGGCTACGCGACGATCATCGACAACAAGTCGGGCGACGCGACGTTCGTGAAGGCCCAGCCGGTCCCCTGAGAGCTTCCCCAAAGGAGGGGGCTTCGGGCAACATCGACCCGTTGTCAAGGGCGGGCGAAAAGTGTACCGGCGGGGCGGTCGAGAAGTGGACCAGCTATGGGGACGGCCGACCGACACAGGGTTTCGTAGCAGCGCTGAGGATCGGTGGGAAACGTACTCGTTTTCCACCGATCCTCAGCGTGGGCTGGAGGGGTACGGGGTCANNACGGCCGGATCGGGAGACCGGTGAGGGGCGTGTGAGCGGCGCTCGCTCTTGCTGCGGGCCAGACGGAAGCTGTCGCCATTCATCTCAAGGATGTGGACGTGATGCGTGAGTCGGTCGAGCAGCGCCCCGGTCAGGCGCTCGGAGCCGAAGACCTCGGTCCATTCGTCGAAGGGCAGATTGCTGGTGACGAGGATCGAGCCGCGCTCGTAGCGCTGGCTGAAGACCTCGAAGAGCAGCTCGGCGCCGGTCTTCGAGAGCGGGACGAATCCCAGCTCGTCGATGATCACGAGCCGGTAGGAGAGGAGCTGCTTCTGAAGGCGAAGCAGGCGCTTGTCGTCGCGGGCCTCCATCAGCTCGTGGACCAGAGCCGCCGCCGTCGTGAAGCCGACGGAAAGGCCTCTCTGACAGGCGGCCAGACCCAGCCCCAGGGCGATGTGCGTCTTGCCGGTGCCGCTGTTGCCCACGGCCAGGACGTTTTCCCTGCGGTCGACCCATTCGCACCGAGCCAGCTCAAGCACCAGGGCCTTGTTGAGCGAGGGCAGCGCGAGGAAATCGAAGCTGTCCAGGCTCTTGACCGCCGGGAAGCGGGCCTCGCGTATCCGTCTTTCTACCATCCGACGCTCGCGATCGATCAGCTCGAGCTCTGACAGCTGCAGCAGGTACTGGACGTGATCGCGCCCCTGCTCGGCGCACTGCCGGGCGAGCTTGTCGTACTCCCTGAGGACCGTCGGCAGCTTGAGGGCCTTGAGATGGTGGGCCA
>PLZI01000106.1:0-32456 GCA_003152095.1 Acidobacteriota bacterium
CGGAAATATTCTTCGAAGGAGAGAGCGCGGGGTCCGTGACGAGCGCGGCGCGCGAGGCGGGTTCTGAACGGGCGACCGCTTTGGGCTATGTCAAGCGCGAGCGGGCCGCCCCCGGCACGGTGCTTCTGCTCCGCGCGCCCGAGGGCGACCGCCCCACCACCGTCTCGGCACTGCCCGTTGGCTAGTTGAGCTTCACGGGCCGCCCGAGCAGGTAGCCCTGCCCGTACGTCACGCCGAGGCGCTTGATCTCGGCCTTCTCCGCTTCGGTCTCGATGCCTTCGGCCACCGTCTGGGCGTCGATGCGCTGTGCGAGGCGCACGAGCATCTCGACGACGTCGCGCTTGATCGAGTCCTCGTTGAGGCCCGTGACGAGGTAGGTCGAGATCTTGATGTATTGGGGGCGGAGCTCGGCGATCGACTGGAGCGACGCGTAGCCTGAACCCGCGTCGTCGATCGCGATCTGGAAGCCGAGCTCGCGCAGAACGTGCACGCTCTCGCGGAACAGGTCGTAGTCGCGAATGGCGGCACGCTCCGTGATTTCGAGAACGACGCCGCTCTGGATCGCAAGCAGTGGCTGCAACACTTCGTGGCCCCGCGATTTCAGCTCGTGGATGAGCTCGGCCTCCACGTTCACGAAGAGCATGCCCGGGCGCTTTCCCGCGAAGCGTTCCGCCGAGAACTGCATGCAGATCTTCTCGAGCGCCCACACCTGATCCGACTTCAGGGCGTAGTCGAAGAGCACCTCGGAGTTTTCGAATGGCGAGTCGGCCGGGCCTCGCGAAAGAGCCTCGTGCGCGAAGACGGCGCCGGTCGGCCCCGACCTGCATCCCCGTGATGAGGTCCTTGATCTCGGACTTCACCGTGAGCATGACGATCGGGATGGAGGACGTCTCGGGCAGGTTCTTGAGCGTCGCGCAGACCTCCCAGCCCGAGATCTGCGGCATCGTGACGTCGAGCAGGATCACGTCCGGCTGCGTCGCCGTGGCCTGCTCGATGCCTTCCCGCCCGTTGCGCGCGAGCACGGGGGCATAGCCCGCGTTCGTGAGGAGCGTCTGGACAATGAGGAGAATGTCCTCGTCGTCGTCGACGATCAGGATCTTTCGTTCGTTCACAGGGCTCCGATCTTAAGGGGCGGGCTCAAAACTCCACGTCGCAGGCGGCGATGTCCTCCGGCGACGGGGGCGCGGTGAGAGTCTCGACGTCGACGCGGCTCACGCGCGCGAGGCGCGGCCCCTCTCCCAGGGCGGCTTCCAGGCGATCCAGAGCGTGCACGGCGCCGGACGCCACGACCTCCACGCGCCCATCGTCGAGGTTCAGGGCACCGCCCCGGAGCTTCAGCGCCCGGGCCACGCGCGCCGCGAATGCCCGGTAGCCCACGCCCTGCACGCGACCCGAGATCCGAAAGCGGCGCGCCGCGGACCCCCATCCTCCCGAGTCNNAGCGGAACATAGGCGACCTCGCCGGCATCCTCGGTGCGCGTCCGGCCGTTCGGCAGCTTGCGGACGACGAGGAGCCTCTGCCGGCCTGCCGAACCGACCGGGATGACGAGACGCCCCCCCACCGCGAGCTGCGCGACGAGCGGATCCGGCACCTCGGGCGCGGCCGCCGCCACGAGGATGGCGTCGTACGGGGCATGCTCGCTCCAGCCGTATGAGCCGTCGAAGACCTTGACGGAGACGTTCGCAACGCCCAGCGCTTTCAGGAGGTGCACCGCCCCTTTCGCCAGATCCGCAATGCGCTCGAGCGAGAAGACCCAGCGCGAGAGACGCGCGAGGACCGCGGCCTGGTAACCCGAGCCGGTCCCGACCTCGAGAACGCGCGCGGTCGGTGTCAGAGCCGCCAGCTCGGCCGCACGGGCCACGTTTGCGGCCTGTGTGATCGTCTGCCCGTATCCGATGGGCAGCGCATGATCTCCGTAGGCCTCTCCGAGGAGGGCGGCCGGGACGAACAAGTGCCGCGGCACCGCGGCCATGGCCTCCGCAACGCGCGGATCGCGGCAAAACCCCGCGGCCCGCAGCCGCTCCACGAGCGCCCGGCGGGCGCCCGCGCCGGCGCGAGCGGCGCGCTCCACCTCCGGGCTGGACGGCACCACGTCCGGATTTTAGCCCGCGCCCAGCGGCGCGATCTTCTCCGCGAGGCCGTCCAGATCGGCAAGTGCGTGATAGTCGGTCATGTCCATGTGGAGCGGCGTCACGGACACCCAGCCCTCGGCCACCGCGAGGAGGTCGGTCCCCTCGGCCTTCGTGTCCACGAACGCCCCGCCGATCCAGTAGTAAGGGCGCCCGCGCGGGTCGATCTTCTCGACGATGTTCTCTCCATAACGGCGCCGTCCCATGCGCGTGGCGCGAAAGCCCCGGGGTTTTCCCGCCGGAACGTTCACGTTCCAGAGCGTATCGGGCGCGGGCGGATGGTCCTTCGCCCAGACGATGATCATCGCCGCCGCCTTCTCGGCCTCCGAGTAGTCGATCGCGCCGGTCGCGTCCCGCGCGTAGTCGAGGGAGAACGCGATCGACGGAACGCCGAGGAGCGTCCCTTCGAACGCACAGGCGACCGTTCCCGAATACGTCACGTCGTCGCCGAGATTCGGGCCGGCGTTGATGCCGGAGAACACGAAGTCGGGCGGGCTGGATTTCAGGACCGAACAGAGCGCGATGTTGACCGAGTCCGTCGGCGTGCCATCAACGACCCAGGTCCTCTCGGCGGTCTTGAGGACGCGCAGAGGACGATGCATCGTGAGCGAATGCGCCGAAGCNNGCGGCGCGCTCGAGCGCGGCGATGCCGGGGCTGTGGACGCCGTCGTCGTTCGAGACGAGCGCTCTCACGAAGGCCCCGTGTAGACGACCTTGTTTCGCTCGGTCTCGTGGAGCTCGATCCGCACGAGCCGGCCAGGCCCGACGGCGGGTGCGAGAACGTCCCAGATGCGGATCGCGATGTTCTCCGCGGTCGGATTGACGCCGGAGAGGAAGGGGACGTCTACGTTCAGGTTCTTGCGGTCACACGCCTTCACGACGCGCTCATGGACGACGCGCTTCACGACGCCGAAGTCCATCACCCAGCCCGTGAGCGGATCGACCGGCCCCTCCACCGTGACGTCGAGAGCGTACGTGTGCCCGTGCCCGTGCGGGTTGTTGCACTTGTCGAAGACGCGGCGATTCCACTCGGCGTCCTTCGCCTCGTTGTGCAGGCGATGGGCCGCGGAGAAGTGCGCGTGCGTCGTGATGCGCACGGACGGCGCGATCATCCCCCCCACCTCCGGCGCCCGTTCTCCCAGAGGGAAAGGCGGCGGTAAAGCTCCTCGGGCGTCGTCTCGACGTACACGGTCTGAGAGTAAGCGATGGACCNNGCAGGACGTCAGCTCGGCCTTACTCGTCGCGTGGATCTCGACCTCCGCGTTTCCGCCCGCCTCGAAGCCCGCCGGGACGAACCACCGGAGGGAGAAGGTCAGCGGATCACCTTCCCGGCCGCTCCTCAGGTAGATCCGTTGCGCATTCTCGGGAGCGGGTCGCACGGGAGGAAGTATGTCAGACCGCCGCCCGCTCCTCGTGGCGCGAAACCTCGAGGGGCCGCTCCTCGGACGCGAGGTAGGCGTGGTGATCGTGGGACATGCTTCCTGCGGGCAGCCACGGCCATAGCGACCCCAGATCCCGGCTCACCTGATCCGCGTAGAAATCCGGCAATGCGTCCGTCTCCTGAGCGAAATAGCCTTGTACCTGAGCGTCGACGTCCAGCTTTCTGCGCAATTCCGTGTAATACGCGATCCGGCCGGAGCCCTCCGAGGAGATCGCGCGCACCACGTTCATCCAGCGCGGAATCGCGGCCTTCGTGGCGACACACCGCCTGAGAATCGCGCTCCACGAGAACGAGTACTTCGTCAGGTCGATCACGTGGTCGTAGAACTCCTTCCACGCGTAGTTTTCGGGCCGCACGTTCATCGCGTGATTGTTGTCGAGGAAGTGAAACGGGAACGGGAGCACCCGATTCGCGCGCTGGTACTCGAGGTTGAGCGGTGCCGCGCGACCGAACGCCGAGAGCAGCGAATAGCCGGGGAACGCGCCCGGGGTCAGATCGATGAACCGCTTCGTCAGCTCGAAGGGCTCCGCGCCCGATTCCCCGTCGAGGCCGAGGACGAAGTTCGTCTGGACGTACGGCAGGTACCGCAGGATCAGGTTGACATGGTCGGAAACTTCCTTGACCTTTTCCATGCCCGTCTTCCGGCCTGTCATCGACTTGTTGCCGAGGTCGTACCAGGATTCGACTCCCGGAAGCACGGCCTTGAATCCGTTCCGCTGGAGCCGCTTCAAGTGAGGTTCGGACAGGAGCGACAGACTGCTCTCCGCGATGAAGGTGATGCTCCCGGGCGGGACCGCGTCCTCGATCACGTCGAGGAACTGGTCGAACCTGACGCCGAAGTTCGGATCGTGCCACCCGACGAGAGGCTTCTTCACGTTCTGAACGATGAAACGAAGGTCCTCCCGGAGAACGTCGAGGTCGAGCGGCTGATACGGCACGACGGAATCGATGCAGAAACTGCACGTATACGGGCACCCCAGACTGCCCAGAATCGGGATCATCTTGATCAGGGGCGCCTTCCGGAGGGTTGGCTCGATGAACTTCCACCGCTCCCGAACCCCGGGAAGCGCGAGCGGCTGGCGCGGGGCCTGGAGGTGGAGACCCAGCGGGCGGTATCGGCGGCAATCCCGGAGGACGTCTTCGATCAGCGCCTCGTCCGTGAAACCGAAAACGTAGTCGAAATACCTGCACGCGTCTTCCGGATAACAGCGGGCGTGCGGCCCGCCCAGGGCCGTCACGGCGCCCCGGGACCGGAAGAGGTTGCTCAGCGCATACGCGAGGAACGCCGCCTCCGTGAACGCGCAGATGAAGACGACATCGACGTCGTCCGGCAGCTCGTCGACCAGGTTCTCGAGGCCCGTGTAGCAGACGTACGTGACCTCGTGCCCCCGCTTCTCGCACCAGACCCCCACGACCTGCGGCATGATGCTCGCGAGGTTTGCGTTCATGACGCGGGCGTACAGAGCGCTCGTCGGCCCCTTCGTGACGAGATCGATGACGCCAACTCGCAGCTTTCTCATGCCCGCGGAGGCTAGCAGATCTGGACTGAGGCTCGTTCAAGACCCTGGTACAAACGCATCCCTTGACGGAGTTTCGGCAGGCTCCTATGTAAGTGAGGGGTGCTTGGAAAAAGCGGCTACCCCGCCGCGGAAATGCGAGGTCTGCCATGCCCAAGAGCCACTTCCGCCTTTTCGCCCTCCTTGGGGGAGGTGTCGTCCTCGCCCTCGCGATCGCCGGCTTCTGGCGGGTCACGAGCCTGCCGCTTGACCAAACGTGGACGCCCGCCCATCTCGCGCTCCCGCTTTCGACGACGGCCGATCGCTTCGAGGTGCTCGTCGCCGACGTGCCGCTCCAGAAAGCGATCGCCGACCAGCACCTCACGGTCGCGACGGACGCGGGGCCCAGGGTGGTCACCCAGGCGACCGTGCGCGTGAATAACATCGAGCAGCTCCGCGCCGCTCGCGTCACGCCGCTCCTCGTGCTCTCGGCAGTGGCCGGAGGCGCGTTCGTACTGTTCGTCATCGGGCTCTTCACGCCGCGCATCGGCGCGTTCAAGCAGCACGGCCTCGTCGAACTGCATCTGACGTCGTAGTTCGCGCCCGGGAGAACCGGAATCCAGCCGCCGGGGCCGGGCCGCTCGAGCGGTCCGGCCAGTGGCATATCGTTCGCATGTGCGGAGAAAGGCTCTCCTCGGACTCGCCTTGGTGCTGCTGGCGGCCGTCGTAACGGCGTATCTCCCGGCCCTCGAGGCCGGCTTCGTCTGGAACGACGACACCTACCTCACGGAAAACCCTACGCTCGACGGCGTCGACGGGCTGCGCCTCATCTGGACCGAGCCGAAGGCCAACGAGCAGTACTACCCGATGGTCTTCACGTCGTTCTGGATCGAGAAGCGGCTGTGGTCCCTCCACCCGTTCGGATATCACCTCATCAACGTGCTGCTGCACGCCGGCTCCGCTCTGCTGCTCTGGTGGCTTCTTGTCCGTCTCGGCCTACGGGGGGCATGGTTTGCCGCCGCCGCGTTCGCCCTGCACCCGGTCTGCGTGGAGTCCGTCGCCTGGATCACCGAACGCAAGAACACGCTTTCGCTCTTCCTTTCGCTTCTCGCCGTGCACGCCTGGTACGCATTTCTCGATGCCCGCACGAAGGCCGCCGAACCGAAGAAGAAGCGCAAGGCACGGACGGCAATGCCCTGGTTTCGGCGGCCGGCGCCGCTGTATGTCGTCGCGTTGTCCTGTCTCACGCTCGCCCTCCTCGCCAAGACGACGGCCTGCGTGGTCCCAGCCGTCCTTCTCGTCGTCGTCTGGTGGCGGGACGGGCGCCTGGAGGCGAAAGACGTCCGGCCTCTCCTCCCGTTCTTCGCGATCGGCGCCGGCCTCGCTTTTCAAACCGCGTGGCTCGAGCGCACGATGGTGCAGGCCGCGGGGAAGGAGTGGGAGCTGGGCCTCGCNNACGTCTCGGGCGCGGGCCGGTCGCGGGCCTGGCGCTCTTCGCCGGCGTCCTCTTCCCGGCAATGGGGTTCTTCAACGTCTACGCGATGCGCTATTCGTGGGTCGCGGACCACTTCGCGTATCAGGCCGTCGCCGTCTTCGTCGTCTGCGCCGTGTGCGGGGCGTCGTCGCGGGTCGTCCTTTGGGGCCGCGCGCCGCGACGCGCGGCAGCGGGGCTCACCGTGGCGGCCCTCGCCGTCCTCGCGACGCAGACGTACCGTCAGAGCCGGAGCTTTCACGACGAGGAGACCCTCTGGCGCGACACGCTCGAGAGGAGCCCCGACTGCTTCATGTGCCACACGAACTACGGACACTGGCTGATGACGAAGGGCCGCGACGCCGAGGCCGTCGCGCACCTCGAAAAGTCGTTGAGCCTCAAACCCGACAACGTCCCGACCCTCCTGAACCTCGCGCGGATCGAGGAGCAAGGCGGGCTCTTCGACGCGGCTTCCGGCCGCCTGCGCGCCGCCCTTCGGTACGATGCCGCCGACACGACGGCGCTGATCAACCTGGGAACGGTGAGCACGAAAGCGGGCCGGCTCGGCGAGGCCGTCGCGTCGTACGAGGAAGCGTTGCGCATCGGATCGCCCGGCGACTACCTCGCGCACAACGGCCTCGGCGTCGCGCTCATGCGGCGCGGGAACGCCGCGGAAGCGGTCGAGCACTTTCGCGAGGCGCTGCGTCTCAAACCCGATTACGCCTACGCCGCCGCGAACCTCGAAACCGCGCTCACCGCCCTGAACGGGCCGGGCGCCGCGGCGACCCGCCCGCCCGCGAAGTGAGAGGATCTCAACGACATGGACTTCTCCGAATCTCCGAAGGTCAGGGCTGTTCGCGGCATCGTCCGCGATTTCATGGAGAAGGAGGTCTACCCGCTCGAGCCGGCGCTCCGGCAGCAGGGCTTCAAGGCTCTCTTGCCGGTCCTGAAGGAGAAGCGGGAACGGGCGCGCGAGACNNCTGCCGCTCGCTCGTGGCGACATCCGGAGCTGCTTTACGATGACCGAACCCGAGTTTGCGGGCTCGAATCCGGTGTGGATGGGGACCACGGCGCGGAGAGAAGGCGCCGAGTGGGTGCTGCGCGGCCACAAGTGGTTCGCCTCGTCGGCCGACGGAGCCGCCTTCGCCATCTGCATGGCGGTGACATCCCCGGAGGCCGCCAACGTCTACAGGCGGGCCAGTATGATCCTCGTCCCCACGGACACGCCGGGCTTCACGTTGCTGGGAAACGCCTCGGTCATGGGAGAGCGCGGCGGTGACTGGGCGAGTCACGGAGAGGTGAGCTACCAGGACGCGCGCGTGCCGGCTGCGAATCTGCTCGGCGTCGAGGGCGCGGGATTCGTCCTCGCACAGGAACGGCTCGGCCCGGGGCGCATCCACCACGGCATGCGTTGGATCGGCGTCTGCGAAAGGGCGTTCGACATTCTCTGCCGGCACGCCGCGACGCGTGAGCTCGCTCCGGGCAAGCCGCTCGGCTCCAAGCAGATCGTGCAGCAGGGCATTGCCGAGAGCCGTGCCGAGATCCACGCCGCGCGGCTGATGGTTCTGCACGCGGCCTGGCGGATCGAGAAGGAGGGCGCGGAAGCCGCGCGCGAGGAGATCTCCCTCATCAAGGTCACGGTCGCGCGGACGATGCAGAAAGTCCTCGACCGGGCGATCCAGGGTCTCGGCGCCCTCGGGATGACCGACGACACGCCGCTCGCGTGGTGGTACGCCCACGAGCGTGCCGCGCGGATCTACGACGGCGCCGATGAGGTGCACCTCGAGGCCGTGGCGCGCCGCATCCTTCGGGGCTACGGGATGAGCACGCGTTGACGTCCTCTCCCTCGATCGACGCCGCCGGCGGCGTCCGCCCGGGCGAAGCGCTTGATGTCACCTCCGTGAACACGTGGCTGAAGAAGCGCGTGCCGCGACTGACGGGCACGCCCCGCGTGACGCAATACTCCGGCGGGGCCTCCAACTGGACGTACCGGCTGGAGTACGAAAACGACGACCTCGTCCTGCGGAGGCCGCCGGCCGGCACGAAGGCGAAGTCGGCCCACGATATGGGGCGTGAATTCCAGGTCCAGAAGGCGCTTCGTCCGGTCTACCCTTTCGTGCCCGAGATGATCGCCTTCTGCGACGAGGAGGACGTGATCGGGAGCCCGTTCTACGTCATGCGGCGCGTCCCCGGCGTCATCCCCCGCGCGCGCATGCCCGAGGGCTTCGAGCTCGACCCACAAACGGCGCGAAAGATGTGCGAGAGCGTCATCGATCGGCTCGCCGAGCTGCACCGCGTCGATCCGAAAGCCGCGGGGCTCGAGGCCCTCGGCAAGGGCACGGGCTACGCGCGCCGGCAGATCGAGGGCTGGACGGATCGCTACGGCAAGGCGCGCACGTGGAACGTACCGCGTTTCCGGCAGGTCATCGCCTGGCTGAAGGCGAACACGCCCGACGACGTCGCGACCTGCGTCATCCACAATGACTTTCGCCTCGACAACGTCGTCGTCGACCCGAGCGACCCGGCGCGCGTCGTCGGCATCCTGGACTGGGAGATGGCTACGCTCGGCGATCCGCTCATGGACCTGGGCAACAGCCTCGCGTACTGGGTGCAGGCGGACGACGACTTCCTCGCGCGGGCCACGCGCCGCCAGCCCACGCACCTCCCGGGAATGCTCACGCGCCGTGAAGTCGTCGCGCGCTACTTCGAGAAGGCCGGCCTCGCGCCGCGCGACACGACCTTCTACGAGGTCTACGGACTCTTCCGTCTCGCGGCCATCGCGCAGCAGATTTACTACCGCTACCACCACGGCCAGACGCGCAACCCGGCCTTCAAGCGGTTCTGGTGTATGGCGCACTACCTTCAGTGGCGGTGCAAAAGGCTGATCCGCGAGAGCCGCGCTGAGAGAAATGCGGCGCCGGCCCCCTGGCCCTGACTCCTCATGTCATGGCGGCCCTCTCAGGAGTACTGGTGGATTCTCAGTCGCCGCCGCCCCTCACCGCCATGTACCTGTCGACGGGCAGGTCTGTCAGCGTTTCGACGGCGCCGCCCGGCCACCGGACCTCCAGCTTGTCGACCCGCGTCGCTTTCCCGAGCCCGAAGTGGAGCCTGGGGTCGTTCTGCGACAAGTACGACTGCGACCGCTGGTAGACGCGGACCTGCGTTTTTCCCCCCGCGGTCAGGCGCACGACGGCGCCCACGGGCTCCGCGCGGTTCTTGCCCGGCTGGAGGCTGACGCCCAGCCAGTGGTTCCCGTTCGCGGTGACGTTCCTGAGGAGCGCGGGCGTCGCCTTCAGATCGACGTGCGAGACGACGATGTCGATCCGGCCATCGTTGTCGAAATCCCCGAAAGCCGCTCCGCGGCCGGACCGCTTCCCGAGGAAATACGGCCCGCCGCCGTCCGCGGCATCGGTGAAGTGCCCGGTGCCGTCGTTCACGAGCAGGGTCGGGCGCTTCTCCACGAGAGTGTCGGCTCCCCCGTTCGCCGCGAAAACGTCGAGGTCTCCATCATTGTCGAAGTCATAGAGCCCGGCTCCCCAGGACTCGGCTCCATTCATGAGCCTCCGGATCCCGCTCCGCTCGACGATGTCCTCGAAGCGGCCGGGGCCGATCGCGCGGTAGAGGCTCTGGTAGCTGAGGTCCGTCACGAAAATGTCGAGCAGCCCGTCACCGTCCACGTCGCCGAGCGAGCCGTGCATGTGGCCGGTTCCGACGCCGTCGAGGTTGACGGCCACCCCCGCCTCCGCCGCGATGTCCCTGAATGTTCCCCCGCCGAGATTGCGGAAAAGGGAGTTCGGCTGGTGGTCGTTCGCCTGGAAGATGTCGAGAAGGCCGTCCCCGTCGCAGTCGTACACCGTCAGGCCCATGACCTTGCTCTCGGGGAAGTACAGGCCAGCCTGTTTCGTCACGTCGACGAATCGCCCGTCGGCCCCTCTCTTGTAGAGGATGGACGGCTGGCCCCTGTACTCCGCCGGCGAGGGCATCCTCTCCGGCGACCCGAGGCTCCGATACCTGGGGTCGAAGGCGAGGAAGTTGCCGACGAAAAGCTCCGGCTTACCGTCCCCATCGGCGTCGAACGCCACAGCGCCGACGCTCCACTTGACGAATCCGTTGAGCGTCTCGGGGCCTTGGAGGCCCACCTTCTCCGTCCAATCCGAATAAGTGCCGTCCCCGTTGTTGTGGAAGAACGTGTTCGGTCCGTAGTTCGAGAGGAAGATGTCCTCGAGCCCGTCGCCGTCGAGATCGGCGATCGTGGCCGCCATCGACCAGTGGCTCCCGCCGAGGCCGGCCTTCTCCGTCACGTCGGTGAACGTGCCGTCCCCGTTGTTCCGGTAGAGGGCGTTTTTCGCGTTCGAAAAGACGCGGCCCTTCGGGTCGCTCACCCCTTCGATATACCTGCCGTTCAGGAAGAGAATGTCCATCTTCCCGTCGCCGTCATAGTCGAAGACCGCGACCCCCGAGCCGCTCGACTCCAGGATGTTGTCGTACGTGAAATCGCCGAAGTTGTACCGAAAGGTAATGCCGGCCCGCGCCGTCACGTCCTCGAAACGAGGCCCCGCTCCATCGCGGCATCCTCCGACGGCCATGAGAGCGCCGGCGAGGATCGCGAGCTTCGCGAACGAGCCCGAATGCATCCGTCTTCTCACTGTTGCAATCTTCTCTCGTGCGGCATCGGGAAAGCATGCCGCATCGGGGGACCGCTACGGAAGCGTCGCCGCCTTCGGAATCGCGACGGGCGTGATCCCGGCGGGATCGTTCGTCCGGTTGTCGATGCGGGCGACCGACGCGACGACCTTCCCGCCTGGCGCGGGAATGACGAGGAGCGCGCCGGACTTCACGAGAACCTGGGGGGTCGGCGCGAAAAACAACACGAACGAATCGAGCTGCATGATCTCGCCCGCACCGAGATCGACCGAAACACGTCCAAGGACTCCCCCTTCATAGAACATCCGAAGGTCGACCGTCGTGCCGGGTCCCTCGTTCACGAGCACGAGATTCGAGCGTGCCTCTTCGAACTCGGCCACTCCGACGAAGGCGGCGGGAGACACGTTCGTGATCTCGTCCCCCCCTCGTATCGACGCGACGTCCTGCGACGCGGGGCCCGCGTCCGAATCGCTCCGCGTCACGGCCAGTACCTGAAGGCCAATGGGGCTTCGAACCTCGAGTGCGCCCGCGCCCGGGGCCGACGCCGGAAAGGTGCTGCGTAGAACGTCCGACAGGACGCGCGTGGCGCCCGGCAGAATCGGGGTCGTCACGGTCACGGGAGGACCTCCGTCGCTCGGCCGGTACGTGAGGTCGACCGGGATGGCGGAGTCCGGCGCGCCCGGCAGCGCTCCGAGGAAAACGTCGCTCGAGAAAACAGCTCCGTTCCGGCCGGGTGCGGCGGCCACCGCCGGAATCGTCCAGAGCATCGCGCTCCTGCTTCTGAGAAGCGGAGGGCTCAGGAAAGGATCGTTCGTCGACGCGTTCGAGATCACCGTTCCGTAGACCTGCGCCCGGCCCGACAGGATCGACACCGAGACGCGTCCCGGGCTCGGCACGCCGGAAAGCACGTCGTTCTCCTGCATGCGGGATCCGGCCGGGACGGTGAGAGCGCGGCTCGACACCGCGGCACCCAGCGGATCGAACGTCTCGAGGAGCGCCGTCACGTCCTCGAAGGGGGCGAAGAGCGAAACGTTCATGCGCGCCGGGTGGGCATCCGCCGTTCCGAAGAGATCGGCCTCGTCGCCCGGATTCAGGACGGACTCGCTCGCGGAGAGGACCGGAAACGACAGGCCGTAGGTTCCGCCGCCGGGGACCGTGTTGAAGACGCGCGAGGAAGCGAGAAGGACACCCGGTATTCCGCCCACGATCCGAAGCCGAAGCGGGGCAACTCCACCCGGCTTTCCGAACGACGTGAAAAGAGAGAGCGACGTGAAGGATCGGGTCTCGAACGCAGACATCTCGATGGAAGTCGTGGCGAGAGACCCGTCCAACAGCAACGCTTCGATCGTGAGCGGGAGCGGGGAGAGATTCGTCAGCGTCAACTCGGTGCTGAACGCCGCGCCCGAAAGACCCAGCGCGTCGACGAGCGCCGGCACGAGAAGGTCGCTTTCGGACAGCGCTCCTGGCGGCTCGGCTTCGACCCTCAGCTCTTCTCCCTGAAAGCCGTCGGAAGGCGACAGGAGGATATCGGAGCCGATCCGGCTATAGGACGCTCCTTCGCTCAGAAGGATCCCGTCGCGCAGGACGCGGAGCCGTGCCGGAAACGGTCCCGAAAGGCGCAAGAGCGCGAGCCCGCCGGCAACATGCAAGGTCAACGGCTGAGAGGGATCGAGCCCGGCGTCCTCCACTTGGACATCGACGCTCGGACTTCCGAAGATTTTCATCGAAAGCGCGTTTCCGGCGGGGTCGACGGTGGCGTCGAGTCCTGCGGGCGTTCCGTCCGGCGGGCCGATCCTTCCGAGCCGAGCCCAGTAATAGCCCCTCTCTGTCGCGTCGTACGTCGTCGCCACGACCCGGTCCGGATGATGCGTTCGGATCTTGCCGAGCATGAAATCGAAAAGAGGTTTCGGGACGAGCACGAGCTCTTCCACGTGGTCGACGCCCGCCGGATAGGACGTTTGGAAGACGTAGCCGCTGGAATCCTGGAGCCGGAGCTCGGAAAGGGTCGGCACGGAGCCCCGGGCATCCTTGAATCCCGGCGTGTCGGCGATGTGGTGCGTGTTGCGGTAAGGGAAAAGCGCGGTCGAATCGGGGACGCTGGTATCGGCCGTGCCGTGCGCCAGATAGAGAGGAACGTTTCGGGCGTTGCCGAGATAGAAGCGGGCAGACTGCGCAAACCAGCGGGCCAGCACTGGACCGGACGCGCCGACGAAATCGCCCCCCGCCGCCGCGCGAAAATCGGGAAACCCCGGGGACCAGATCTGCCCCTCGAAGGCATCCGACGGACCCGAGCCGTCGCTGATGGACGCGAAGCGGTCCGGGTTTTTCAGTCCGATCAGGAGTGCGCCCTTCCCCCCTTGCGAGAAGCCGGCGAGGTGGACGCGGTCCGGATCGATCCGGAACGACGCGAGCGCGTCGGCCAGGCAGGCGAGGACGTCGGTCTCGTCGGGGATGCCGTTGACGCCGTCGACGTACTGCGTGGAAAGCGCGGGAATCGTGGGATCGAAGCGCCCCTGCCAGAAGACGAGGACGAAGCCGCGCGCATCCGCCTCGGCCTCGTATCCATCCGATTGAAACGAGGCCATCGATCCCCCTCTGCCATGCAGAAAGAGGGCGGCCGGCATTTGGGAAACGCCGTCGTACCCGGCAGGCGTCCGAACTTCATAAACGCGAACGACACCGTCCGCCGGTGACATGTACGTGCGGTCGTAGAGTATCGGCCGGCCGAGAAGCGGGCTCGAGCCGAAGAGAGCGAAGAGAAGGAGCAGGATCCGGCGTCGTGACATCCCGTGTTCTAGCGCTTCGTCTCAGGGGCGGGTGCGGGCTCGACGGCTGGCGGAGCGGAGGCCCTTCCGAGCAGAGTCTTCACCATGTCGTTCACGTTCATCGTGGAGACGTTCGACGCCGGCACGATCAGGATCTTCTTCTGCGCGAACTGCTTGGCGACCTGCATTTTCACGTACGCGTCGCCGCCGAGCTTTCCAAGCGCCTCCGCCTCCTTGCGCGGGGTCTCCTTCTCGTAGAGGCCTCTGAAGAAGGCCTCGGGCGCCTCGCCCTCTGCTCCGAGAAGCTGATCGGAGAGGCCCGGGCGACAGTTTTCGAACGTCTGCAGCAGCGAGTCCACGAATCCGTCCAGGGCCCGGACGGGGCTGGACGAGCCTCGGGCCAGCATGCTGAGCGCCCGTGCGAGTGTCGAGTTCACGGCGAGGTGCGGCCCACGCCCCCGAGGATAACGCGGCGCCATCACAATCCCAGGTAAGCCTCGCGAACGCGCTGATTCTCGAGCAGCTCGTTGCCGGTCCCGGAGAGGACGACGCGCCCCGACTCCAGAACGAAGCCCCGGTGCGCGATCCGAAGCGCGTGCTCCGTGTTCTGCTCCACGAGCAGCACCGTGACTCCCTGGCGGTTGATCTCCTCCACGACCCGGAACATCTCTTCCACCAGCAGCGGCGCCAGCCCGAGACTCGGCTCGTCGAGCATCAGGATCCGCGGCCCCGCCATCAGACCGCGGCCGATGGCCACCATCTGCTGCTCGCCGCCCGAGAGGGTCCCGGCGATCTGGCTCCGGCGCTCGAGGAGCCTCGGGAAAATGGCAAAGACCTTCTCCAGCCGCTCCGCCTGATGAGGCCGCGCCGCCCTGTGGAAGCCCCCCAGGAGCAGGTTGTCGCGCACCGTCATCTCGGNNAGCGCAATCACCTGACCGTAGCGGACCTTCAGTCCCTCGACGTGCAGCATCACGCCACTCGCTTGCCGAAGTAAGCAGCCAGGACCGCGGGCTCCTCCACCACGCGCTCCGGGCGGCCCTCGGCGATCTTCTCCCCCTGGTTCATCACGACCACGCGGTCGCTGATCCGCATGATCGCCTTCATGACGTGCTCCACCAGGACGACCGTCACGCCCGACGCCCGGATCTGCCGGACGAGATCCGAGGCGTCGTCGACCTCGGTGGCGTTCAGCCCCCCCATCGGCTCGTCCAGGAGCAAGAGGCGGGGTCTCGTGGCCAACGCCTTCGCCATTTCGAGGCGTTTCTGGTCCATCAGCGTCAGCTGGCTCGCGAGCTCGTCCACCCGGCCGGCGAGACCGACGCGCGTAAGCTGAGCCGTGGCGGCCGCCTCCGCGTCTTTTCGGGCCGGGTGGCGAAGAAACGCGGCGAGCGTCACGTTCTCACGCACGGAAAGGCCGGGGAACGGCTTGACGATCTGAAACGTCCTGGCGATTCCCCTCCGCGCCACCGCGTGAGGCCGCAGCCCCACGACGCTCTGCCCGTCGAGCCGGATCGTTCCTTTCGAGGGGCGGACGAAGCCGGTGATGAGATTGAAGACCGTCGTCTTGCCGGCGCCATTCGGCCCGATGAGCCCCAGGATCTCCCCCTCGTTCACCGAAAAGGAGAGCTCGAAGACGGCGCCTACGCCGCCAAAGTGGCGAGTGAGACCCTGGACGTCGAGCAGCGCCACGTCAGCCTCCCGTCCTGGCGCCGGGCGTGAGCCGGCGGACGCGACCCCAGATCCCCTCCGGCATGAACCGGATCACCAGCATCATGAAAAGGCCGTAGAAGATAAGGTGGCCCATCTGGAAGCGATCCCGCACCAGCTCGGCGACCGCGGTGAGGAAGACGGCGCCGATCAGCGGGCCGCCCACCGTTCCCAGTCCGCCCACGACCGCGATGAAGACCATCTCCATCGAGAGCCCGATGCCGGCGACGGCGTCGGGGTCGACGTACCGGAAGTAGAACGCGTAGAAGCCGCCCCCCATGCCGGCGAGGAAGGCGGAAAGCGCCAGCGTCACGACCTTGGCGCGGACCGTGTCGATACCCACCGCCTCGGCGGCGTCCTCGTTCTCGCGGATGGCGACCAGGTACGCGCCGAGCCTGGAGTTCCGCAGCCACCCGGTCGTGAGGAGAGCCACGACCGCCAGCACCGCGGCCGCCGCGAAAAAAGGGGGCTTCCCTTCCCAGTTCACCTCCAGGCCGAAAAGACGCACCGGAGGAAGCGTTGTGATGAGGTAGCCGACGGACCCTGCGGTCACCGACTCCCAGTTCAGGGCCACGAGCTTGACGATCTCCGCCACCGCCAGGGTGGCAAGAGCGAAGTACGGGCCGCGCAGCCGGAAACAGAGGAGGCCGATGGGGACCGAGACGAGGGCCGCCGCCAGGCCCCCGAGGGGAATCCCCCACCACGGCGCCAGACCACCCTTCAGGTAGAGGATGATCGTCGTGTAGGCGCCCACCGCGAAGAGCGCGGCGTGCCCGAACGAGACCTGCCCGGCGAAACCGCCCAGGACGTTCCAGGCCGCGCCGAGGACCGTCCACATCAGGATGAGGATGCAGACGTGCAGGAAGAACGAGTTCCGGATGGAAAGGGGAATGGCGACCAGAACGGCCACGCCGAGGAGCGCGGGCAAGAGCCTGCGCGTCACCTCCCTGCCCCGAACAGGCCCGAAGGCCGGTAGAGGAGGACGGCCAGGAAGAGCACGAAGCCGATCCCGTCCTTGTAGGTGCCGGAGACGTAGACCGCGCCCAGCGACTCGACGACGCCGAGGAGGATCCCGCCCGCGATGGCTCCCGGGACAGATCCGAGACCCCCCAGCACCACGATGACGAAGCACTTGACGATGAGCAGCTCTCCCACCGTCGGGTAGAGATAGAGCGACGGCGCCAGCAATACGCCTGCGGCGCCGGCCAGTGCCGTCCCCAGGCCGAACGTGACCATCGCCACGCGCTCCACGTCGATCCCCATCAGCACGGACGCCTCGGGGTTCTGACTCGTCGCGCGAATGGCCCGCCCCAGATCTGTCCGCGACAGGAACAGCCAGAGCGTCACGGTGATGAGGATCGCCAGCACGAATGCGACGGCCAGCGGAACCGCGATGGCGATCCCCAGCGGCCGGAACGGCGTGATCCCGTATGAGAGGGAGATCGTCCGGTAGTCGCCGGTCCAGGCGAAGAGGGCCAGGTTGGCGATGAGAAGCGACAGACCGGCCGTGTAAAGGAGCGTGTTCAGCTCCCCGCCCGGGATGATCTTCCGGAGGAGAAGCCGGTAGAGGAGCATCCCGGCCACGAACATGAGAGGGGCCCAGACGAGGATCGAAACGAACGGATCCAGCTTCCAGAGCTTCTGGCTCCAGAAGGCCCCGAACATCCCGAGCATCACCATCTCTCCGTGAGCGAGGTTGATGATCCGCATCACCCCGAAGACCACGGTGAGCCCGATGCCGATCATGGCGTAGAGGGCTCCCGTCAGGACCCCGCTCACGAGGCTCTGGGCAAACGTCTCCATCGGCCGGAAGTCGCCGCTACTTCTTCACCGGCTCGGGAAAGACGAGCGCTGTCTCGGCGAAGGCCTTCGGCCAGACGTTCAGGAGCTGGCCGCCCTTCCACTGGGCCATGACCGACTGCCCCGGCGAGTAGACATTCTGGTTCGTGTAAGCGTCGCCCAGAGGGCCAGTCCAGTTGCCGAACTTCACCTTGCCGAAGACGGTGGTCATGTCGGTGGCGAGAAGCGCCTTGCGGATCGCTTCGCGGTCGGCGTCGAGATCGCCGGTCAGCTTCGCCCGCTTCAGAGCGTCGGCCAGGATGTAGATGGCCGAGTACCCCTCCACCTCGTGCTCGTGCGGCCAGATGGCGTATTTGGCGTGGAACTTCTCGTAGAAGGCCTTCGTTTTCGGATCGTTCGGATTCCCGGACCAGGCAGCCGAGGAGAAGACGTTCTCGGCCAGGGGGCCGAGCTGGGAGGCGAAATCGGCGACGCCGAAGCCGCCGCCGAAGCCGACGAAGGCGCGCGGGGTGAGCCCCATTTCCTTGGCGTGGCGAGTGAGAAGGATGGCGTCGGTGGTGGCCACCGCCACCAGCAGGACGACGTCCGGATTCGTCGCTTTCACCTTCGTCATGGTCGGCTTGAAATCGAGCGTGTTCACCGGATAGGCCTCATCGGCCACGACGGAGACGTTCTTCGCCTTCAGGATCTTGATCACCGCACCCCCGATGGTCTTCCCGAACAGCGTGTTGTCGTACACCACGGCCGCCGACTTCGGCATCGCGCCCGGGTAGTTCGTGATGAAGTCCGAGAACGCCATCGGGTAGATCGACCCCGTCGGGTTGTTGCGGAAGACCCACTCGAATCCCTTGGAGGTGATCATGTCGGCGGACGGGTGGTCGACGAGGTACGGGGTCTTCAGACGCTGGCAGACAGAGGCGATCTCAATCGCCTGTCCGGACCCGCGCCCCCCGGTCATCACGAGCACTTTCTCTTCTGTGATCAGCTTTTCGGCCACCGTGGCCGCGAGCTGGTTCTTGGCCTGGTGGTCCTCGATGAGGATCTCCAGCTTGCGGCCGTTGACGCCCCCCGCCGCGTTGATCTCCTCCCGAGCCATCGTGTAAGCCTTCTTGAACTTGTCGCCGAACGGGGCGTCGGGCCCGGTCATCGGCTGGGGGGCTCCGATCTTGATCGGCTGCGCCAGCGCGGAGGTCGACACGAGGACGCCGATCGTCGCCAGAACCGAGGAAACGAGTTTGCGCATCAGGTTCTCCTTCTCTTTCAGTCGAATCCGCCGCCGCTTCAGAGCGTCGGCGTGGTGAAACCAGCCTTCCCTTCTTTCTCGGGCTCGAGCCAGCGTGTGGTGACGGCTTTCGCGGGAGTCTAGAGCTTCACCCCCTTCTCGTTCCAATGCAGCCCTGAGAGTCATCGCGCCGGCCGGTCGAAGATCTCCTTGGCGATGATGAGCCGCTGGATCTGGCTCGTCCCCTCATAGATCTGGTAGATCTTGGCGTCGCGCATCAGCTTCTCGACCGGGTATTCCTGCGAGTAACCGTACCCGCCGAAGACCTGGACGGCGTCGGTCGCCACGCGCATCGCGACGTCGGCCGCGAAGGCCTTGGCGAAGGAGGCGAGCTTCGTGTTGCGGCGGCCGTTGTCGATGGCCCACGCCGCCTGCCAGACGAGCAGTCGCGCCGCCTCGACGTCCTTGGCCATGTCCGCAATCATGAAGCTCACGGCCTGGTACCGGGCGATCGGCTGGCCGAACGTCGATCGCTCGGTCGCGTATTTGATGGCCTCGTCCATGGCGCGGCGGGCCAGGCCCACGGCCCCCGACGAGACGGTCGGGCGCGTGTGGTCGAAGGCGCTCATCGCGATCTTGAAGCCGTCGCCTTCCTTGCCCAGGAGGTACGCCGCCGGGATCTTCACGTCCTCGAACGTGATCCCCCGCGTGTCGCTGGCGCGCTGCCCGAGGTTCTTCTCCTTCTTCCCCACCGTGACGCCGGACGTCTCTCTCGGGACGATGAACCCCGACATTCCCCGGTGCTTGGCGGAGGCGTCCGTGTAGGCGAGAAGGAAGTACCAGTTCGCGACGCTGGCATTCGTAATCCACATCTTCTCGCCGTTGATCACGTAGTCGCCGCCCACGCGCTTCGCAGAGGTCCTGATGCCGACCACGTCGGAGCCGGCCCCCGGCTCGGTCACGCAGTAGGCGGCGAAAAGGGGCTCGCGCGTCAGCCGGCCGAGGAACTCCTTCTTCTGCTCCTCGTTGCCGGCCACGATGACAGGCGCCGCGGCCAGACCGTTCGCCTCCATCGCGGTGGCGATGCCGGTGCAGCCGTAGGCGAACTCCTCCGTGATGATGCAGCCATCCAGGACGCCCAGCCCCGCGCCGCCGTACTCGGCCGGGACGTGCGTGTTCATCAGCCCGATGTCCCACGCCTTCTTCACGATCTCGCGCGGGAACTCGCCCGTCTGATCGTGGTGGGCCGCTTTCGGGATGATCTCTTCCTTGGCGAACCTCCGCGCAAGCTCCTGGAGCTGGACCTGCTCTTCGGTCAACGAAAAATCGATCATGTCAGCACTCCGTTCAATCGGATTTCCTACGTGCCAGATGTTAGCGGCTTTTCAGCGACAGGCCGCCGGGTCCCCTCCGTTGCGGCCCTGCTCGCGATCCCCGGCGCCGGGACGGCCCGGGCTTTCAGCGCGCGATGATCGCCGCGGGATCAACCGCAGCCGGGAAGAGAGTCGGCTCGTGGCGGTAGTGCGCAAGAGCGTCGGCCGTCTCGGGCGAGGTCGTTCTCAGAAGCGAGCCAAGGTTCGCGCGCGTGGCCTCGTCGATCGGCACCTTCGAGACGGCCTCGACCGTGATGGCCGTCTTCGGGAAGCGCTTCTCGCCGCCCTCGCGGAGGACGAGGTCTGTCATGAGCGAGTTCGGGTCGAGGACCTTCACGCCGGGATACCCCGCCGCCGCGAACGCTTGCTCCCAGAGCGGCTTCACATAGCCATAGTGCGTGCAGTTGAGGCTCACGACGAGGGGGCCCCCCTTTGCGGGCTTTTTCTCCAACGCCTCGACGACGAACTTCTTCACGTACGCGACGGTCTCCTCGCTCGAGGAGCCGCGTTCAATCGCGCCCGCGAGCCGGGGGCAGGCTTCGCCGACGACGTGGTCCGGCGGGACGCCCGTCTCGACGAGGAGCCTCTTGTGGGCCCCGGATTCGATCGTCGTCTTTGTCGCGAACACGAAGGCCGTCGCGTCCGGCTTCGCGGCGATCTCCCGGCGAATCAGGTCGGCTCCCAGGCCGACGATCTCGACGGTCTCGGTCCCGCCCCTCTTCGCGTGTGCGGTGCCCGGGTAGACGACCGAAAGCGTGTTGCAGGCGATCAGGATCAGGTCGGGCTTGTAGCGCGCTTCCATCACGGCGAGAACGCCGTCAAATACGCGGACCTTGTCGGCCTCGCGCTTCATGTCGTTGTAGCCGAAGGCGACGTCCGGTTCCGCGTTCACGAAGACGATCCGCGCCGAGCGGACGATCCCGCTCGCGGGCAGCCGCACCGCGAGGTCGGCCGCAACCGAGAGCCCGCCGAGGCCGGAGTCCGTGACGACGATCGTGACGTCGGGTTTCTTCCGGGCGATGTCGGCGAAGGCGGCCGGCCCTTCGGTGCGCGCGTCGCAGCCGACGCCAATCGCCACGAGCAGCGCCGCAGATCGAATCAGCCGGGACGTCATTCGCGTATCGACACCCAGCTCAGCTTACGACACGCGGCGGCCCGCTGCTGCACGTTCGGGGCGTCGACATGCTCGACGCCCACCTCGGCCCGCGCAGGGTCGCAGGTCTTAAGATGGTGACCGGCTTTAGGGAGGTCCCGTTGAATCCGGACGGAGCGTGCGCGCACATTCAGGGAATCGAGCGCGTGAGGCGCGCGAGATCCCCACGATGATTCAGATCCGGCGGGCCGGGGAGCGTGGACACACCGACTGGGAATGGCTCGACAGCCGGCACACGTTCTCGTTCGGGGACTACCACGACCCGGACCACGTGTCTTTCCGCAGCCTCCGGGTCCTGAACGACGACCGCGTGAAGGCCGGAGCCGGGTTTGGCACCCACGGCCACAGCGACATGGAGATCCTGTCGTACGTCCTCGACGGAGCGCTCGAACACAAGGACAGCTCCGGCGGCGGCGGCGTGATTCGGCCGGGCGAGATCCAGTTCATGCGCGCGGGCTCGGGCGTCACGCACAGCGAGTACAACCACTCGAAGACCGAGCCCGTCCACTTTCTTCAGATCTGGATCGTGCCGGACGCGCGAAATCTCGCGCCGGCCTATGGCCAGAAGGCCTTCGATCGTGAAGCCGCAAGAAAGTCCTTCGTGCTTCTCGCCTCAAAGGATGGCCGGGGCGCCACGATCGAGGTCCATCAGGACGTCGACGTCTGGGTGACGCTGCTCGTTCCGGACGAACACCGCGACTTTCCTCTGCGCCCCGGACGTCACGCATGGGTTCACGTCGCGCGAGGCGCGGTTTCGCTGAACGGGATCGACCTTCGCGAGGGGGACGGCGCGGCGGTCAGCAAAGAAGAGCTCCTGACCTTCCTCGGCAAGGAGTCGGCCGAGATTCTGGTTTTCGACCTGGGCTGACTCTCTACGCCGCCCGTCCCGGTCCGGACCCGGCCCCGGCCAGGCACCCGTCCTACCTAACGCTTCTTGATGTCCGCCCCGATCGTGATCTTGAACCCGTCGGGATCGGTCAAGGCGAAGTCGCGCGTGCCCCAGGGCTGGTCGCGCGGCTCCTGGTCGAGCTTGCCGCCACGCGCCACGATCTTCTCCGCGAGGACGTCGACGTCCTGCGTCGTCGTGCAGTACAGCCGGAAGCCCTCTCCCTTCTTCCGGTCGCGGCCCTTCTTCCAGTCGTCCTGTCCGAGCATGAAGACGACGTCGCCGGCCCGGAGCTGGACCCCGGTGAGCTTCCCTTCCCGCTCCCAGCGCTCCTCGACGACGAACCCGACGATGTCCCGATACCAGGCGAGGCTCTTCTCCAGAACGTTCACAGTGAAGCCAGGAGACGCCTCGCTCATCTTCAAGGCTCCTGAGCTCGTGCGGACCTTCGCCCGCGCAGCTTTCCCCTTCTTCGACGAGTCGTTTTTCGGAGAAGCTTTCTTCGTCGTTTTCTTCACGGCCATCTCATCCCTCCAGCTCTCGTTCGAGACAGCGTATGACCCGGGGCTCTTCTCGTCAAACTGGTGGTCCCTTGCGGCCGCGGCGGCTACTCTTCTTGAAGCATTAGCCTTACGGTTAAGTAACCGCGCGGTTAAGTTAGGCCGCGAGACGCCGCTGTCAAGGGCTTTTTCGGCGAGCTCGCTCTCCGTCAGTCCTCGAGCGTTCAAGGAAAGGAGCGGTGACATGAAACCAACTCCCCCGGGCTGGCCTCGCATCTCGCAGGCGCTCTACTACGAGGAGGCGGCGAAGGCCATCGACTTCATCTGCACCGCCTTCGGCTTCGAGCCGCGCCTCAAGGTCGAGGGCGAGGGCGGGCGCATCGAGCACTCGGAGCTGCTCTTCGGTGAAGGCCTGATCATGGTGAGCGACGTCGCGGGAAAAACCGAGAAATATCCCTTCCGGCGAAGTCCGACCCAGGTCGGCGGCATCAACACGCAGAGCATCGTGGTCTACGTCGACGACGTCGAGGCGCACTGCGCGCAGGCGCGCGCCGCCGGCGCGAAGATCCACTCGGAGCCGGCGACGACGGACTACGGCGAGGACTACTGGACCGACCGGGGGTACGAGTGCGAGGACATCGGCGGCCACCACTGGTGGTTCTACCAGCGGCTGCGCGATCCGAAGCCCAAGGCATGAGCGATCTCGATCGCACGCTGGCGTTACGGGGCCGTCACGCCGTCGCCAGCATCCCGTGCTTGATCTCGATCCCCATGAGGGCGATGAATTGCTGGAGCCATGCCGGGTGGGCGGGCCATGCCGGAGCGCTGACGAGGAAGCCGTCGGTGATCGCCTGGTCGACCGGTACCTCCACAAACTGGCCCCCGGCCCGCGTCACGTCGGGGCCAACCGCCGGATAGGCGGAGCACTTCCTGCCCTCGAGAACCCCCGCCGCGGCCAGCACCTGTGCCCCGTGACAGATGGACGCGATCGGTTTCTTCTTCGACGCGAAGTGCCGCACGATCTCCAGGACGCGCGGGTTCAGCCGGATGTACTCCGGCGCCCGTCCGCCGGGGATCACGAGGGCGTCGTAGGCCGACTCCCGTACGTCGTCGAATGTGAAGGTCAGCGTGAAGTCGTGCCCCCGTTTCTCGCTGTAGGTCTGATCGCCCTCGAAATCATGCACGGCCGTTCGCACCTTCTCGCCGGCCTTTTTGCCGGGGCACACCGCGTGGACGGTCAAACCCAGCATCGACAGGGCCTGGAACGGCACCATGACCTCGTAGTCCTCCACGTAATCGCCGACCAGCATCAGAACCTTCTTGGACATGTGGAACCTCCTGCCCGGGCCGCGTGTGCGCTCAGGCTCTCTATATGTTCCCCCCGAGGAGGGGATGTCAACCACTCGATCCGCTTCCCGCCGGTTCCCCGGAAGCGCCCCGGAAGCCGAAACGAAGTCCCGAAGTTCAAGCAAAGAGGGCTGCGGACGTAGACTTGCGTTCGACGGGACCGGCACCGGCGCCGGTCCCGTCGCGGAAGACGACCTCGCCGCCCCAGGAGGCCGCAAATGATGCTCGCCCTCGTCCTCATCGTGGCGACGGACACCGCCCCGACGCCTGTCTCCGCCGTACCGCGCAGCCTGTCGGAGTACGCCCTCGAGCATCGCGGCCTCCTACGCGACGCCAAGACGGAACCGCGTAACGGAGCCGGAGGCTTCTCGGCCGCCGAGAGCACGATCCCCCGGGATCCCTACGACTTCGTTCCGGCGTTCGAAAAGGAGCCGGAACCTGAGCCGCCGGAGCCGGCCGTCGTCGTGGTGCCGCCGGTGTACGGCCCGGTCTGGTGGGTCGACGGTGGAGGCGGACGTCAGATGAATGTGCGTATGCACCCGCGCCCGGCCCCTCATGTCGCCGCCCCGCGGTTTGCGCCGCTGCCTCTCGCTCGACCTTCAGCGCCGCCCGCGCATCAAGCGCACATTGCCTGGGGTGGGCGGGCCGTGCGGCCGTGACCGCGCGTGTCAGGCGCGCCTATTGAAGAGGTGAACGGAGAAGGCGACAGGAAAGAGGCGACGAGCAACGGCGGCGAACAGGACTGGCATGCTGTGTGCTTTAGTGACGACGTGATCGAGCGGCTCAACGACCTCCTGCGTGTCGAGCTCGCCGCCGTGGCCGGATATCAGAGGGCCCTCCGGACGCTGAAGGAGAGGGCCGTCGCCGACAGCGACCACATCCTGCATCTCGCCTCCGATCACCAGCGAACGGTCGCGGCCCTTCAGGGATCCGTTCACGCCCGGGGCGGCGCGCCCGTGGTCGCGGCGGACCCCTGGGGGGGGTCGGGCTCAGCCGCGCTCACAGCCGACGGCGCGTCGGTGATGCTGGAAAGCAGGCAGTTCGTAGGCGCGCTCCTCGAGGTCGAGCGGCGCGGTCTCGCCGAGTACGAGGCCTCCTTGACCTCGCTCGACGAGGACGCCCGAGAGCTCGTCGAGCTCGAGCTGATCCCGCGGCAGCGGAGACACGTCGCCGGCCTCTCCGCCATGCTCGTCAACCTCGCCGCGTGATCCGCGGCGAAATCGCTAGAGCTCCGACCGGATGGGGGTCACGAGCCACTCCGTCACCCTTTTCTTCAGGGAGCGGTCCCTCCACATCGTGTAGGTGTAGGGACGGCATCGCGACAGGTCCCGCCGGTACGTTTCCTTCATCTGCCCGGCGAACGCGCCGTCGTACACGAAGAGATTGATCTCCTCGTTCAGGTGGAAGGACCGGTCGTCGAAGTTCGCCGATCCCACCGTGGAGAAGACCCCGTCCACGACCATCGTCTTCAGGTGGAACATCGTCGGCTGGTACTCGAAGATCTTCACTCCCCCCTCGAGAAGCGGTCCGAAGGACGAGCGTCCCGCCGCTTTCGTCGCGGGCACGTCGTTCTGGTCGTCCGACGGAACGATGACCCGTACGTCCACCCCCCTCTTCACGGCAGCGACCAGGAGACCCGCCGTCGCGTCGTCCGGAAGAAAATAGGAGTTCGCGATCCAGATTTCCTTCGCGGCGGCGGCGAGCGAGATCGCGTAAACGCGGCCCGCCCCCGACATCGGCGCGAGCGGTGACGACGGCACGACGGCGACGGCGCTCGTGCCGGCCTGCAAGAGCGCGGGGAAAAACTCCTCGCCGACGAGCGCTTCGCCCGTCACCTCCGACCAGTTCTCCTGGAACGCGCGCTGGAGGCCGCGGACCGCGAGCCCTTCCACCCGCACCTGCGTGTCGCGCCAGTGCTCCTTCGAATCGGCGTTGCCTCGCCACGGATCGGCGAACCCCACGCTGCCGGTGAAGCCGAGCGTGCCGTCCACCACGAGAACGCGCCGGTGGTTGCGATGGTTGAACACCCAGAGCATCCAGGGTTTCATCGAGTGGAAGAACTCCACGTGGCAGCCGGCGTGGCGCAGGACGTCGACGTCGCCCGCCATCAGGCGCCGGCCCGGGGAACCGATCGCGTCGAGGAGGACGCGGACCGCGACGCCGTGCGCGGCCCGTTCGGCGAGCGCGTCGCGGAAGCGCGTGCCGACCTCGCCCGACCAGAAGATGTAGGACTCGAAGTTCACGGTCTTCCGGGCGGAGGAGATGGCGGCGAGCATGGCGGGAAAGATCGCGTCGCCGTTCTCGAGAAGCTCGAGCCTGTTGCCGGACGTCATCGCCGCGCCGGGCAGCGCCGACGGCAGAAACGTCGGCGCGTTCAACGTGAAGTCGTGAGGCAGCTCGTAGACGGTCTGCTTCGGGGCGCCCGCCTTCGCAACCGTGATGGCGAGTGCGTAGCCCGCTGCGACCGAAACGAGGATGATCGCGAAGACGGGCGACCGCTTTGGGCGCCGGGGTCCGGAGGTTTTCACCGATCTCAAGAGTACCCTTTCCCGCTCGCGGGCTTCTTAACGCGCCTTCTGTCGCGGTACCTTGCCTCCGGCTTCCCGAGCCTCCGACAAGCCGATGGCGATCGCCTGCTTGCGGTTCGTCACGATTTTCCCCGAGCCGCCCGACTTCAATTCGCCTCTCTTCATCTCGTGAAGCGCTTTGCCGACCTTCTCGGAAGCCTTCTCGCCGTAACGACTCCGGACCTGCGTTTTCTTCATAGTCAATCCTCCTTTTTTCTCTGATGCGCCGGAAGAGACCCCACGCGGCTCACTTCACAGGAGCGGGCCGCGCCTTTCCCTTCGCCACCGGGCGGCCCAGCTCGCGATCGAAGCCGGGCAGGATCGAACGGAAGAAGGCATTTCCGATGAGCCTGAGCGCGATCTGCCATCCGCTCGTGTGCGGCTCGTCGATGCGCCCGGAGACGGTCGCGACCGTCGCCACCTCTTTCCGCTCGCGGTTCTTGAGGAGTCCCGCGACGCCTCCGACGAGCATCTCGTAGAGCTGGCGGAACAGCGTCTTGTCGCGGTCCTGCCTCCGGTCATAGACCTTCATTCCCTTGAACAGCGGCTTCACGTAACCCTCGAGATTGCCGTCCCGGGCCTTCAGTTCGGAATAGAACGAGAACGAGCCGGCCACCACGTCGAACTTTCCGTATGCCCTGAGGAGATCGTTCATGCGCGTCATGTCCGTGCCTTCGATCCGCAGATTCAGGTCGAAGTCCGGGCTTGCGGCGCCCTCCCGAAACGATCCGGTGAGCCGGGTCTCTCCGCTTGCGAGGAACCGCCCGCGTACGTCGAAACGCGCCCGGGCTCCCGAGGCGCGGTTCCCGAGGTCCGAGACCGACCCCTCGAGTCGAGACACGTACACGCGATACGCCGGATCTTTCGCGTGATTCACGAATCCGATCTCGCTCGCCGAGATCAGGGCCTTGTCCAGCCTGATGGTCCACTCCGGATCCGACGAGGGCGAACTCTTCCCTTTCGCGCTCCGCTTCACGGGCGGACGCTCGGCCACGGCGAGCGGTTCCGCGGGAAGCGCTTTCGCCTGCACGTAGTCCAATCTCATGCCCGAAAGCGAAAGGTCCGAAAGCCGCATGTTGCGCACGGCCGGGGACGTTTCCAGCCCTCCCCTGGCGGCGAGAATACCGCCCTTGAGGACGAACGCCGTGTGCGCCAGGACCGGAAGGGAGAGCGCATCGAGAGGAACCGCGTCGAGGCGAAAGAGAGCATGAAAGCCCGGATAGGGCTCGGCCAGGAAGTCGGCGTGCCCGTCGAGAACGCCGCGGCCCGACCCGAAGAGCGTCGCCTCGGCGTGAATGGGCGACGGGTACACCTGCGGCTTCGACTGGACGTTTCGGATGTCGTTCGCAAGGATCCGAAGCGACGTCATGCGGATGGGATGGGCCGGGTCCGCATCGACGTACGTGACCGTCCCGTCCTCGACCCGAAAGAGATCGATCTTGAGGGGAGTGACCTCCTGCAACGCTTCCTGCCAGCCCCGTTCGTTCACGGGAACGCCGTCCTTCACTTCCTGTCGCAGCTGCACGAGGTCGAGGTCGACCCGCGGCCGCTCCAGGAGGACATCCGCCACGAGCCGCCCCGACAGCAGCGCGCGCCAGTGCACGCTCGTCGTCAGGCGCTCGATGCGAAGAACCGGGGGTTCGGGGTGCGCCTTCTGCCTCACGATGAGCCCGTCGATCGCGATCGAAAGCGAGAAGACGCGAACGTGCAGCTTCGGGAGGCGGACGTCGTAGCCCTCGAGCCTGTCGTTCATCCGGCGCTCGATGCTGCGGCGCAGGGGTTCGTCCACGAAGAACGACGCCGCGAAGAGGAGCACGGCCAGCGCGAGCGCGACCCCAAGGGAACGTACCGCGAAGCGGCGGGCGGACGGCATCTTTTTCATTCCGGAGCGCAGTTCTTCCACGCACCACCGGGCGCAAGCCCCATGCCATCGATGACCCTGGCACGATCCATGAAGGAAAGCTCTTCTCGATGAGCCAGAACGACGCCCCGGTGCGCGGCGTGCCTCTCCGATGGTGGCTCGGCCTGTCGACGTCGGTGATCGTGACGCTGGTCCTCGGCTCCTTGACCTTCTTCTTCCAGAGGAACGAGGTCGAGCGGTCTCGCGAGGACCGCGAAAGGCTCATGGGACAGGCGACGGCACCGCTCGCCTCGGACATCGAGGCGTCGTCGGGCGTCGAGGCCATTCGGGAGCGCCTTCGGACCTTCGAGGAGGCGCACTCGAGGCGCGGGTACAAGCACCTGCACGCCCTCCTCCGCGACGCGGCCGGTCGCTCGGTGGGTTCGCTCTTCTCCGGCCCATGGCAGGAGCCGCCTCCCGGCTCGCTGCGCGCCCGGACCGAGGTCGTCGCGGAGTTCCTCCCTGGCGGTCGCGGCACGATCGAGGTCTGGCAGGATGGCGCCGAGTTCCAGGCCATGGTGGATCGCCGATGGAGGTTCTGGGTCCTCAGCATCGCGGCGGCCATCGCATCCATCCTCCTCTCGCTCTACGTCGCCTATCAGCTCCTCATCGACCGGCCCCTGCGCCAGTTGCTCCACGGCGTGAACCAGATGGAGAACGGTTACTGGAGCGGCCTCGAGATCCCGCGCGGCGCCTGGGAGATGCGCTGGCTCGCGTACCGGTTCCGCAACCTCGGGACGCAGCTCGAGGAGACGGTGAGGCGGCTGGTCGAAGCCGAACGTCGTGCCATGCTCGGACCGACGCCAGGGTCGCTCCTGGCCGCGGGCGGAGGGCGCCCCGCGCTGGTGGAAGGCGACACATCGGCGGTGTCGAACGAGGACGCCGCCTTCCACAGGAAGCTGCTCCACCGTTACCTCCTTTCGCGCTGCCGTTTCCTCGAGGCACGAGGCCCGAAGGACACGGGAGCCCGCGCCGCCGCGCGAGAAACGTGGGAACGCGACGTCCTCGAGGCGGAGAGGTTCGGCGAAAGCGGCCTGAAGTCGCGCCTTGAGGACGCCGCCTTCCGGATCCTCGAGCCCGAGGCGTTCGAGGAAATCAAGCAGCGGCTCGCGAACCTGCCCGCCACGAACAAGAACTGGCTCAGGAAACGGGAGTCGGAGATCCGTAAGGCCCTCGCCGAGGCCGGCGTACGCCACAAGGCCCTGCAGTATCGGGTGAAGCACCCGGCGGGGATCTGGCGAAAGACGCAGTNNGCCCTCAAGGCGGTCCACGAGCAGTTCGAGCCCTTGCTCCTTCGGTTCAAGGACTACATCGCCCAGCCCAAAGAGAACGGCTACCGGAGCCTCCACACCTGCGTCAAGTCCCCGGACGGCCTCGTCTTTGAGATCCAGATCCGGACCCTCGCCATGCACGCACAGGCCGAGGGGGCCCACTGGCACTACAAGGCGACTTCCGGTTGGTCCGGTGATGGCGCCTTCCGTCGCTCCTTCGCCGGCTTCTCGAAGGCCCTCGGGATCCGCCGGGATGACGGATAGACGGGTAGAAACGTGGCGCAACACCTGCATCGCTGTCATCCGTGAGAAAACGACACGGGAGCTCGCGCTGGTGGCCGCTCTCCGCCCGGGAGGCTCTGTGGGTGCTCGCCGACGCGGCTCGGGGATGGAGAGACGACAACGCGCTTCGACTGGGCGCCGCCCTCTCCTTCTACTCACTCCTCTCGTTTCCGCCCCTGATCATCGTCACGATCACGATCGCCGCCCTTCTTTTCGGCCGCGAAGCGGCGCAAGCCGGATTGCTCCGGCAGATCTCTCAGCTTCTCGGAAGAAGCGGCAGCGAGATGTTCGAGCAGATGATCCGGGCCGCGGCCCGCCCGGGCCACGGGCTCGTCGCCGCGGCGGTCGGTCTTCTCTTCGTCCTGTTCGGCGCCACCAGCGTGTTCGCCGAGTTGCGCGACGCCCTCAATCTCATCTGGAAGGTTCAACCGACGGAGAAAAACGTCGTCAAAGGCCTCCTGAAAGGGCGTCTCCTCGCACTGAACCTCGTCATCGGGACCGGGTTTCTCCTCATCATCTCTCTGGTCGTGAGCGCTGCGCTTGCGGCGCTGGGCGCCTCCGTCGGCCGTCGCCTGAAGGGCTTCGACCAAATCCTCCAAGGCCTGGACCTCGTGGTCTCCTTCGGAGTGATCGCCATCCTCTTCGCCCTGATCTTCAAGATCCTTCCGGACGTCGTCCTCTCATGGCGAGACGTCGGGCTCGGCGCCGTCGTGACCTCTTTCCTGTTCACGGTAGGCAAGTTCGCGATCGGCGCGTACCTCGGAACCGCAACGGTCGCGACGGCCTACGGAGCGGCGGGATCCCTCGTCCTTCTTCTCCTCTGGGTCTATTACTCCTCGCAGATCTTCTTCTTCGGCGCGGAGCTCACGCGGGCCTATGCGGAGAGGCGTGGCAGGGGACGGCTGCCCGCCCCCGCGGAAGGGGCCGTCCCCGTCACGACCGTGATCAAGCCGACGGAGCGGGCTTCTCGCCGTTGAAGGACTTCAGGAGATCGGACATGTCGTCCGCGTGCTCTTCCTCTTCGCCCAGGATCCACTCGAAGAGCCGGCGCGTCGTGGAGTCGTCCTTCCCCACGAAGTCGATCATTTCCTTGTACGACTCGATGGCGATCCGCTCGGCCACGAGATCCTCACGGATCATTTCGACGAGCGTCCCTCCTTCCTGGTATTCGGTGTGACTCTTCGAGAGGAGCCTGGACGGATTGAGGTCGGGCTCTCCTCCGAGCTGCCGGATACGCTCGCAGATGCGGTCGGCGTGGACCTGCTCCTCGTTCGCGTGCTCGAGGAACTCCTGCTTGACGGACTCGGCGTGGATGCCATCCGCCATGAAGTAGTGCCTTTTGTACCGGAGGACGCACACGATCTCCGTCGCGAGGGCGACGTTGAGAAGCCGCGTCACCTTCTCGACGTCGGCGCGATAGCTCGGCGTGACGGCCCCTTCTTCGATCTCCTTGCGCGCGCGTCTGCGCAGCTCTTTGACGTCGCTGAGGAAGGGGCGGCGAGGCGACGCTTCTTTTTTCCCCGAACCGCCGGAAAGAGTCTTCACGGCGCTCACGATTCCCGCGTAACGAGGTATCCGAGAAGAAGCCCGACCCCGAAAGCGGCCACGGCGACGAGGGCGGTGTTGTCGTCCGCGTATGTCGTGACGCGCTCGGCGGCCTTTCCGACCTTCTGGCGCGCGGAGTCCATGTAGTCGCGGGCGCGGTCGGCGACACCCTGGGCGTCGAACCCGAATCCCTCGGCGGCTTCCTTGCCGCGCGAGACCGCGTCGTCGAAGTCCCTTTTCACTTCTTTGCCGAGCTTCTGGGCTTCGCGGGCAGTCTTCCTTGCCTGGTCCTCGACGGCTGGACTGTAAGTGTTTTCCATTTGAGTCCTCCGACTTTCAAAGCTGCAACGCATGTGCCACGACCCACCTCGAACGCCCGGGCGGGCGCTCGGCGGGGGAATCGCCGCGGCTCATCTGTTTCGTCGCGTCGCGGCGAGCTCCGCGAGGTCGCGCGGCTGATCCGTCCTCAGCCCTCCGGGACGGCCTTCCTTCTCGAACCACTCGGTCGCCTCGAGGATGTGGAAGGCCGCCGCCCTCGACCGGAGGCCGACCCCGATGGACAGGGGGCCCTTCCGGATCAGAAGCGCCCCCCAGCTGCGCCGACGCGTTTCGCGGTAGTCGCCGGCGAGGAAGAACGTGCCCGCCTCCAGGCTCGCCTTCGAGATCGTTAGACGGCCGGGGGTGTGAACGACGCGGCCCTCCGCCCCGAAGTCGCGAAGGTCGAGGAGCCCCGCCAGCCACTTCGGCGGGCCGGGCGGAAGGAGTGCCACGAGTGGACGGCCATCCCGAAGGCGGGCGACGACCCGTGCGTCCAGTGAGCCGTCGGCGAGGTGGAGACGCGCGCCTGGGGTCGTGAACGTTCCGTCCCAGGCATCTCCCGCCCCGCCGTCCAGCGAGAGATCCGAAAGCGCGAGGGTGGTCCCGGGGAACGAGACGGTGCCTTCGTGAAAGTCGATC
>PLZI01000106.1:32474-37977 GCA_003152095.1 Acidobacteriota bacterium
CCGGACATGAGCTTCCACACCTCGTTGCCCGGATAGTCCCGCGTCTCGAAACGTGGCAGCGCGGCGCGGACGGCTCCCAGTGTTTCGCGGGAGACCTCGCGATCACCGAATCGGAGGGTCCCGCCGCCGACGGAGAGCTCGGCGGGAAAGACCTCGGCCCGACGGCCCGGGAGCAAGTCGAGTCCTCCCCCAAGGCGCGCCGATCCCGTCCAATGCCAGGAGTCGATCCAGATCTCCCTGACGACGCCGACGGCGAGATCGTCCACCACGACTCGCCACGGGTTTCCCGGGTCCGCGGGGGGTGCCGGCGGGTCCAGGAGCGGCGGCTCGCCGAATCCCGCGATGCGAGGATATCGCGCGAGCCGGGCGGGTGTCGCCTCGGACCGCTCGAGACGCTCCCGGAGGCGGAACGAGAGGGCGTCCGCGCGCATGGAACGTGCCCGGAAACGGCGCCTCAGAAGATCGAACAGGCGTACGCGAATCGACACCCCCTCGAGGCGGGCCTCCCATTCGATGTTCGAGTCGCGGCTTCGGAGGAGGAGCGTGTCGAATCGAAGGCTCCCGGGCAGGAGGGAGCGCGCACCCGTATACGTGACGAAGAGCGTCGCAGGGTCCGAGTTGATCTGCCCCGAGAGCCAATCCGACCACAGAACGAGGTTCGTCGCCCCGACCAGACAGAGGAAACCGAGCGCCGCGGAACCGGCGACGCCGAGAATCGCCCTGCGGAGCCGCCCGCCAGTCGTTCTGCGCTCTCGGGGCGGGACTCCGCGAAATGCGGCGTTCGGCATGAGACGGTTCCTCTATTGAAAAAAAGGGACGTCCACGGAGGACGTCCCGAAAAGGGGTGCGGACGACGAGCCTCAGCTCGCGGGGTTGACGGTGAGCGTCTTGATGCCGTTCGCGTCCTTGGACTCGACGATCTTCACCTTCGTGCCGACGGCGACCGACGGGTCGACCGTCGTGTTCACGGACTTCGAGTCGAGAGTGAACGAACGGGTCTTCTTCCCGACGAGGACCTTGATCTTCTTGCCGGCCTCGTATTCCTTGACCGTGCCCACGACCGTGTGGTCCTTGGACTTCATCGTGCCGCTCGCCGTGGTGACCGTCTTCTCGTTGGTCTTCTCCATCGGCTTGTCCTCGGCGAACGCGGCAGAACCACCGAGGAAAAGAACCGCGAGAGCGGGAACGAAAAACTTGCGATTCATGTAGACCTCCTTCGATGCTGGTAGCACCCTTCGTGCCACGTCACGCGTGAACGGTCGCGTGGCCAGCTGCGCCCCGAGACCGGCAGTCTTTTCTAGATTCGTCCGTTTTCTTGTCAGATTTCCAAAGGAGATCTCGTAAACGCGCGGCATGGCTGTTGCTCAGCCAAAGCAGGAGGAAGAACATGCTTTGGACCATCTTCGTGATCCTGCTCGTACTTTGGCTTCTGGGAATGGTGACGTCCTACACGATGGGAGGATTTATTCACATCCTCCTCGTGATCGCGATCGTCGTCGTTCTCATCCGCGTCATTCAGGGCCGCAGAGTCGTGTGATGGGCGCGGACGAAGGAATCGCCCCGGCCCCGCGCGGTGGCCGGGGCGTTCCTTCGTCCGTCAGCAGCAGGGCGGTCTCCCCGCGTCTCAGCCTTCGATCTTGACCGTCACCCGCCGGGCCTTGTCGTCGCCGGTCTGCTCGGTGAGGCGCACGTGAGACCCGACGGCGACACTCGCGTCGATCGCGACGGCCGTGTCCCGCGCGTCGAGGGCGACGGAGTGGGTCTTCTTCTCGGCGGTCATAACTTCGATCTTCTTGCCGGGCTCGTAGAGCGTGACGGTGCCCACGTACGTTTCGACCGTGCGATTGACGGTGCTCTCGCCGGTGTTGGTCTTCGTCTCCGTCTTCGCCTCCAGCGTGTTGCCGACCTGCTTCGACTCCTGGGTCGTCTTCACCTCGCCCTGGGCGGTTTGCGTCGTCGATTCCGACTTACGCTCGACCGTGCCCGGCTCTTTCGAGCAGGCAACGGCCGCCACGAGCGCGACGGATGCCAGGGCGCTCGGAAGAAAGGAATACCTGCGGTGTTGCATGACGTTGATGCCTCCTGCGCGTGAGGTGCAGGGGCCGTGCCAGCAGACATTCAGGCTGCCACGGCGAAAGCCGCCTCTGTTCGTTCTTAGACGACTACCCGATCGAGAAACCTCGGACGTACGACTCGGCACGCCTTACCGACTGCATCGGCAAACGTACCGACTGTGAACGGAGAAGGCGACAGGAAAGCGGCGACGAGCAACGGCGGCGACCGAAGCTGGCATGCTGTGTGCTCCTGCAAACTACGTGATTGACCGCCTCAACTCTCTCCTGCGTGTCGAACTCGCCGCCGTGGCCGGATATCAAAAGGCCCTCCGCACGCTCAAGAAGAAGGCCCTCGCCCACACCGACCACATCCTGCGGCTCGCCGCCGAACACCAGCGAACGGTCACGGCTCTTCACGGATCCGTTCAGGCCCGGGGCGGCGCGCCTGTGGTCACGGCGGACCCCTGGGAGGGCTCGAGCGCCGCCGCGCTCACAGCCGAGGGCGCGTCGATGATGCTGGAAGACAAGGAGTTCGTGGGCGCGCTCCTCGAGCTCGAGCGGCGCAGTCTCGCCGAGTACGAGGCCGCCTTGACCTCGCTCGACGAGGAAGCCCGAGAGCTCGTCGAGCTCGAGCTGATCCCCCGGCAGCGGAGACACGTCGCCGGGCTCTCCGCCATGCTCGTCCACCTCGCCGCGTGATCCGCCGCCCGCCATAGAACGAGGCGCGCCCCCCGGGCGAGTGTGCTAGTTTCGCTGCTCGTCGACATGGACGCTGCGTCACCTCCCGACCCTGCCGGCGGATCCGCTCCTATCCTGCTTGCTCTCCGGCATGCCTTGGCGGACCCGCTCTCGGCCGCCGCGCTGAAGCTCGACCTCGTGGAGCGGCGGCTCACGGCGCCGTCCGGAGCCGATCCGTCGTGGGTGGTGGAGCGGGTTCGGGCGGCGCAGGCCGATGTGGGCACGGCGAACCGGCTTCTCGACCTCTTGCTCCGCCTCGCGGAGATCGCCGGCGAGCGGCCGGGAGAGACGTCTCTTCGCGACGTCTGCCGCACCGCGGGAGTTCCGCTCCACGAGACAGCCGTGGCCGTTCCGCGCCTGACGCTGCGGCAAAGGGCCTCGGCCGAGGCCATCCAGAGTGTCGCGTCGTTCGCAGCACGAGGCGACGGCGTCCCTTCGCCGATTGGACGAGCGGGACTCGAGAGCGGGCGCGTGACCCTGGCCCTCGAGGGGTCGCGGGTGACAGCCGATGGTCGTCCCCAGCGGCTCCTCGATCTGCCTCACGGAATCGAGGAAGCGGAGGCTCTGTTCGTGGCCCGGGCCGCCGTCGAAGCCGATGGCGGTCGCCTGGAGCTGACCGAGCGCGGCGGACGCCTCGTGGCGCTCTTCTCGTGGCCCCTCCGGCTTGAAGGCGACGCTGAGCGGAAGGGCGGGCAATGAAGGTCCTCGTGGTGGAGGACGAGCCAGGGGTCCGAGCGTCGCTCGTCGAGCTCATCCAGGAGCTCGGATACGAGGCATCCGCAGTGGGCTCGGTGGCTGACGCGCGCGACGCGTTGACTCGCCAGGCGCCGGATGTCTGCATCGCCGACCTCGGGCTGCCGGACGGGAACGGGCTCGACGTCGTGCGCGCCGCGAAGGCGGGTCGGGCGGATTGTGCCGTCCTCGTTCTCACAGGTCAGGGCTCGATCCTCGCCGCGGTCGAGGCGATGAGGGCCGGCGCCCACGATTTCCTGCTCAAGCCGCTCAAGCCCGCCCTCCTCGCGTCGGCTCTCGCGCGCCTTTCGGAGCGTCACGATCGACACCCTGCGGCGCACCCCGAGCCGGCGGCCGCGGGTCAGCTCGGGGAGATGGTCGGCCGATCACCGGCGATGCAGGAGGTCTTCCGTCTGATCGCGCGCGTGGCGGGCTCGGAAGCGCCCGTGATGATCACCGGGGAGAGCGGCACGGGCAAGGAGGTCGCGGCCCGCACCGTGCACGCCCTTTCGCGCCGCATTCGGGGGCCGTTCGTCGCGGTCAACTGCGGCGCGATCTCGCCGACCCTCGTCGAGAGCGAGCTCTTCGGGCACGAGAAGGGTTCGTTCACGGGGGCGGAGCGGCGCCGTGCCGGCACCTTCGAGATGACCCAGGGAGGAACCCTTTTCCTGGACGAGGTGACGGAGATGCCGCCCGAGCTGCAGGTGAAGTTCCTTCGCGTCCTCGACACCCGCACCTTTCGGCGAGTCGGCGGAAACGAGGAGCTGGACGTCGACGTCCGTCTCGTGGCGAGCTCGAACCGCGACCTGGCCGAGGCGGTGCGCAGCGGGTCCTTCCGACCCGACCTCTTCTATCGGCTCAACGTCTTCCCGCTCCGCATGCCGACCTTGCGCGAGCGCAAGGCGGATATCCCGGCGCTCGCGAGCCATTTCCTGTCAGAGGTCGAGGAGAAGGAGCGACGCGGCTTCACGTCGTTCGAGGAGAAGGCGCTCGAAGTGCTGGACCGGCACGACTGGCCGGGCAATGTACGCGAGCTGAGGAACGCGGTGCATCGGGCCTATGTCCTGAGCGACCCGCCCGTCATTCAGACAGAGGCGGCGGAGGCGGTTCTCGATGCGTCACACCCGGTCGAGCGGCAGCCGGCGGTGAACGCGGGCGAGGAGTCGTGGCCCGCCGTGCCGGTGCGCGTCGGAGAGAAGCTGGAGGCGGTCGAGCGCAAGCTGCTGATCGCCACCTTGCAGGCTGTGAACGGAGACAGGAGGACGACGGCCGAGATCCTCGGCATCAGCCTCAAAACGGTCTACAACCGGCTCAAACAGTACGGCCTCGATCACCCCACGCTTCCAGGAGGACGAGCTCGAGGCTCTTGATCTGGACCGGCTTGGCGAGGTGATGGTCGAAGCCGGCCTCGCGGGACCGTGCCCGATCGTCCGGCTGGACCCAGCCGGAGAGAGCCACGAGGAGGAGTCCCCTCAGTCCCGGCTCCGCCCGGAGGCGACGCGCCACCTCGAAGCCGTCGAACCCGGGCAGACCGATGTCGAGGATCGCGACGTCGGGACTCAGGCTCCGCGCCGCGTCGACGGCGGACGGGCCATCGTGCGCGACATGCGTCTCGTGCCCCTCGAGCGCCAGGAGCTCGGCGAGCGTGAGGGCGGCCTCGACGTTGTCGTCGACGACGAGGATCCGGCGTGGCGGCGGCGGCGCGCTCCGCGGAGCCTGCGTGGCGGCCAGAGGAGCGGCGGAGTCGGTGGCCACGCACGCGAGGCGGAGCGTGAAGACACTCCCCTTACCCTCGCCTTCGCTCGCCGCGGTCAGGCTGCCGCCGTGCAGCTCGGTGAGGCTCTTCGCGAGCGCCAGGCCGATCCCGAGCCCTCCGTAGACCGCCTCGTGCGCCCGGTGCCCCTGCCCGAACATCGTGAAGACGTGCGCGAGATGAGCCGTCGGGATCCCGATGCCGGAATCGATGACCGATACCACGA
>PLZI01000106.1:37983-39619 GCA_003152095.1 Acidobacteriota bacterium
TTCGACAGGACCTGCGCGAGCCGCATCGGATCGACATGCAAGAGCACCGGCGTCTCGGGCACGATCAGCTCGAACGCCTGCCGGCGACCGAGGAGGAGAGGCCCGGCCGTCTCGAGCGCGCTNNAGGTCGAGAAGGTCGTCGATCAGGCGCGCCATCTTCGCGACCTGCCGCTCGATCACGCGCAGAGCGCGTTCGCGCCTCGCCCCTTCCTCGGGCGTGTCGCCCGTTCGGGACAGGATCTCGGTCGCGCTCGACAGTGGCGCGAGCGGGTTGCGGAGCTCGTGTGCCAGCGTGGCGAAGAACGCGTCTTTCCGGCGGTCCGCCTCGCGCAGCGCACGCTCGGCCGCGCGCCGCTCGGCCACCTCGGCCGCCAGCGCTTCGTTCATTGTCTCGAGCGCGTCGGTCCGCTCGTTGACCCGAGTCTCCAGCTCGTCACGAACGCGGCGGAGCGCCGCCGCGCGNNCCGCGCCGCTCTCCGTGGCCGCGAGGTCCTCGGCTCGCTCCGACTCATCGGCGATCAAGATCACGGGACCGTCGCCGCCGGATTCGCGATAGGCGCGCAGGAGGTCGACACCGCTCTTTGTACCGAGCCGGCAGGCGACGAGGTGGGCGTCNNGCCGCGCATCAGAACGACGCCGTCCTCGTCGGCGTCGACGAGCAGGACGCGGATCGGGGCAGGCATCGAGGCAGGTCCTCGAGAGGAGCATAGGGCTCGATCGACATTGGCGTCAACGGAACGGGCGACGAGCGTGTGTCAACGGCGGTGGAAGAGGTTCAGCGTGCTTTCCGTCCATCACGAGCGTCATTCGGCATCGTTGTTGCGGAAAGGTCCACGAACTGGCTGCGGCCCCATGCGAAAGGAGACAAGACGCAATGAGCAAGTCACACGCCCTGATGAAAAATGCCGGGAGCGGTACCCAGAACACGACCATGAAGGCTCTCGTCTTCCACGGCCCTGGCCGGCGCGCCTGGGAAGACAAGCCGAGGCCGATGGTCAAAGACGCCACGGACGCCATCGTCCGGATCACGACCTCCACATCCTCAAGGGCGACGTGCCTACGGCCACCGACGGGCGAATCCTCGGACACGAGGGCGTTGGCGTCGTCGAGGACGTGGGAAAAGCCGTCTCGAATTTCCACAAGGGGGCCTCGGTCCTGATCTCCTGCATCACCGCGTGCGGCACGTGTGAGTTCTGCAAGAAGGGAATGTACTCGCACTGCAAGACCGGCGGCTGGATCCTGGGAAACGAGATCGACGGGACCCAGGCCGAGTACGTCCGTATCCCGCACGCCGACACGAGTCTCTACGCCCTCCCGCCCGGCGCCGACGAAGAAGCGTACACGATGCTCAGCGACATCCTTCCCACCGGCTTCGAGTGCGGGGTCCTGAACGGCCAGGTGAAGCCGGGAGACACCGTGGCGATCGTGGGCGCCGGGCCGATCGGCCTCGCCACGCTCCTCACGGCGCAGTTCTACTCGCCCGCCGAGATCGTGGCGATCGACCTCGATCAGAACCGTCTCGACGTGGCCCGATCCTTCGGCGCCACGAGCGTCATCGACTCTTCGGACGGCAAGGCCGTCGAGAAGGTCATGGCCCTCACGGGTGGCAAGGGCGTCGACGTGGCGATCGAGGCCG
>PLZI01000044.1 GCA_003152095.1 Acidobacteriota bacterium
CGACGCCGGCGCCGGCGCCGGCGATAGGGGTCGAATGCGCCGCCCGGAGCCGCATCGCCCTCCGCGGCGGGCTGCCCTTCGCCGCCCTGGCCGCCATCCGCGACCTCCCCTTCGTCACCGGGGGTATCGTTGTCGGCCTCGAATTCGCCCTCCGCGCCGTCGACGTCGCCCGCGCGCGGCTCGTCTTGAGGCGCCGTCAGGACTCGGTCCTTCGGGTCCATTTCGCTCAATCGGTCCTCCGGGGTTGGCTCCTCGTCGCGAGCCAACGGACTTCCCTCGTGGCTTCCGGCCGGAGACGGCGTTCCCTTTCGAACGCACGCGTCCTCCGCGCTTCGGGCCCTTGGCTTGGGTTCTCCCTGGCGGGGCGGCGGCGGTCTCTGCGGCCGTTTCGGCTCCGGGTCCCGGCGCCGTGGGGCTCTCCGGCGTTCGGGGCCGCCCTGCGAGTACGAATCCTACGCCAACCCTCTCGGGCGCGTCAATCCGGCCACTTTCCGGTACGCCAGGCCCGGAACGGAGCGTGCATCCAGGGCCGCTACAATGCGGGCCGTGACACACATGACTTCTCTTTCTTGCCGCTCTCTTCGTTTTGCCATCGCCGCCTTCGCCCTCGCCGCTCTGCCGGCCCTCGGGCAAACTCCCACGCCGACTCCCACGCCGACCCCCACGCCGACCCCCACGCCGACCCCGCAAGCGGTTCCGGCCGGCGCCGAGATCTGGACGTTCGCGGGCGTGCCCTCGACAGGCGTCGCGATCGGGAACTTCGACGGCGCGAACCTCGTCAAGGACTCCGCCGGCAACATCTGGGGAGTCGCCGCCTCGGATGATTCGATCTCCCGCTGGTCCGCGGACCGGACGACGCTGTCGCGCTGGGTGATGACGCAGTACAGCGCGCCGAGCTCGCTCTTCCCGGACACCGATGGGACGTTCTGGATCACGGAGCTCGGCGGCTTCAAGATCGCCCACTTCGACCCCGTGAGCGGAAACGTCACGGAGTACACGGACGGCGCCCGGCGGCCCACCATTCTCGTGAAGCGGCCAGACGGCAAGTTCTGGATGCCTGAAACGGGCGGCCTCCTCGCGGTCTTCGACCCGTCGGTTCCGAGTTTCACCTACTACGAGACGCTGGACGTCTTTTATCTGTCGTATCCCTGGCAGGATGCCGATGGAACGCTTTTCTCCGCCGACTTCATCGACGGGTTCATCGTGAGCTGGCCCCCGGACGTTTCCGCCGCGACCATCTGGACTATTCCCTCCACGTCCCTCTCCCCTTCGAAGATCGTGCGCCTCGAGGACGGCAAGCTCTGGATCTCGTTCTTCGACTCGAGCGAGCTCGGCCGCTTCGACGAGAAGACCGGAACGCTGGACGTCTTCTCGCTCCTGACCAGCCAACCTTACGACATCCATAACTATCGCGGCCTCGTCGCGTTCACGGACGAGATTGGCCGGGTGGGATTCCTGGATCCCGCGGTCGCGATCCCCACGTCCTCGACCGTGCTGACGTCGACCACCGCCACGCCCACCATCCAGTCCACTCTCGCCGCGCCGATCGTCACCACAACGCTGCTGGTGAACGACACGCAGACTCTGACGTTTCCCGGCGACGTCGCGGTCGTGGGCTCCGCCGTACCGGGGCTCTCCGAGATCCTCGTGAACAACCTAGTCGCGATCTGGTCGATGCTGATCGACGAGGCGCGCGGGCGCATTTTCTTCGGGACAGTCGGCGGGTTCGGGATCCTCGAGCCTCCGCCGAAAGTCGACCCCGCGGAGCTCTACCTCAGGGCGGCCTCGAGCAGGCCCCTCCCGTCCGATCCTTCGCGCGTCTCGCGAACGCAGGTCGTGACGTGGAACCGGGGCACGCCCGATGCCAGCAACGTGACGCACACCCTTACGTCCAACGAGACCCTGCTCCCCGACGGCTGGATCACGGGATTCTTCGGAGCGGCGACCACGACGGTGCTCCCCGGGACGATGGTCTCGCAGGACGACATCGTCGGAACCGACATGGGCACTCCGAACGCCCTCGGAGGCGTGCGCATCTACACGGATCAGATGGCGGATACGTTCGCGTGGTCGCGCACGTCGGTCCCGGCGCCAGGAGGCGGAACGCTGGGGTACGCCGCGAACGCCGTGACGGGCGCTTTCGCGCTGGGCACGGGGGATACGGGATTCCTCTTCGCGTCTCCCGACCCGTCCCGGCAGACGATCGCCGGCCTTCTCGTCACGGAACCTTCCACCGGCACGATCTCGATCATCGACGCGAGCGGCGTCACGAAGGTCACGTACGCGTACGACTGGCCAGGTGGCTACCGTGTCCAGGGCACGTCGATCTTCGACGCGTTCGCCCTCCCGCCTCTCCCCTCGGCCCGCATTTCCTGCACGGTGGCGTCCGGGCACGTGCTGATGTTCGGCTCCGTCTGGGACGCCACGAGCGGCGACTCGGCGGGCCTCGACACCATCGGGCCCTCGTCATACGCGACCGGGCTCCAGATCGCCGGTTACACCTCGGGGGGCGGCGTGCGCCCCACAGTGCAGATTTTCAATCCGGGGACGAGCGTGGCGAACGTGAGCGTCTCCCTGCGCGTTGCGCAGCCCGTGTACGGCCCCGCGACCCTGCCGGGCGGCGCCCTGACCTCCGTGGTGGTCCCGCCCGGGGCGGTCGCCACCCTCGACGTGGGAAATCCCTCCGATGCCGCGGTGACGGGCACTCTCGACCTTTTCTCGGACGTGCAGATCGCGGCCGCCGCGACGTTCCTCGCGCCGCTCGCGTCCGGCGGCAACGTCGTCTACACGGCTCCGGCGACGTTCTTCGCCTCTCCGTCGGCGGTCCCCACGGGCTCGCGGGGCATCTTCCTCGCGGCCACGCAGAACGGCGCGGTCTCGTCGACGCTCCAGTTCACGAGCACGTCGCCGAACCCCGGCAACGTGACCGTGAACTTCACGGCGAAGGACGGCACCGCCATCAGCAGCAGTATTGTGACGGTCCCCCCCTGGGGCGTCGTGTCCCTTCCCGGCTGGTCCCCGGGCGCGGCAATCGACCTCGGACGCATCGACGTCGTTCCAGCCGACGGCACGACTCCGTTCCTCGTGGTCCTCGTCAGACAGGACAACCAGACGCGCGACGTCGACGTCCAGCTGCCGGTCGTCATCCCGAAGTAGAAGGGGGAAGCTCCATGAGGCCCGTGCGGTTCGCCGTCGTCGGGATCGTCACCGCCCTGGCCGCGGCCCGGCCGTCGCACGCCGACGACGGCGTCGCGACAGGAGTCGGCAATCGCTTTTCCCAAACGTCCACTCCCCTCACGAACGAGCAGGGCGAGCTCGAGTGGAGTTTCACGCACCGCTTCAACCAGGCTGTCAAGGACTCGGGCGGCAGCAGTCTCTGGGGGCTCGATAGCGGGGCCGCGATCGGCTTCGGGGTGGACTACGCCTTCGTTCGAAACGTCGCGTTTCAGGTCTACCGCGTCAACAACTATGCGGACTATGAGTTTGCTCTCAAGGCGACGCTCGTGCGCCCGAAAGCCTCTTTGCCGCTCGGCCTCGGGGTGCGCGGCGGCCTCGACTGGCGCACGGCCGCCTATGCGCCGAAGGAGACGAGCGCCTTCGGGCAGGTTCTCGTCTCGTATACGATCGCCAACCGCGTCACGGTCGCCGCCGCGCCGAGCTACGCGGCGAACACCCAGTTTCAGAGGGACGTCTTCAACGTACCGATCGTCCTCCAGGTCAAGATCACGAAATCGATCGCGGCCATCGGCGAGCTCGTTCCGAAGAAGAACGTTGTGCCGGAGTCGGTCGCTGAGTGGTCGTTCGCGATCGAGAAGCAGCTCTTCAACCACAAGTTCGCCGTGTGGATGGGAAACTCGCAGGCGACGACCGTGGATCAGTACATCGGCGGCGACTACAGCGGAGCCGTCACGGACCGCAACATGAAGATCGGCTTCAACCTGAGCCGCGCCTGGGACCTCTTCCCGTCGAAGTGACCGGGGGAGAGAACCGGAAATTTCTTCGAAGGTCTGGGAGAGGGACTTCCACCCGCTGGCTGAAGCCCGTGCTGGGCGTGCCAAGAAGAGAGGCCGCCCGGAGGCGGCCTCTCTTGACTGCGGTGAGATGACTACTAGAAGCTGATCTTCGCAGCGAGCTGCAACTGGCGAGGGTTGACCTCACCGGAGTAACCCTGGTCGACACCGAACGTGTTGAGCGCCACACCACTCACGGTGTTCGTGTACTTCGTGATGGTGTACTTGCCGGTCGACGCCGTGTAGGTGATCCTGAACATATCCTGGTTGGCACCGGTGACGACGGGCATGTTCCTGTTGAACACGTTGAACACCTCGGCCAGCAACTGCAACTTCACCCCGTAGGGGAGGTCGAACGTTTTCGAGAGGCGGAGGTCGGCGTCCCACACGCTGGGCTGGCTGAATGAGTTGCGTTGGATGAGACGCGCGTTCTGACCGCTCAGGAAGGCGGAGAACTGCGGCAGGGTCATGCCGTTGGCCTGGGTGAGGTCGATGATCGACCCGTTCCCGTCGACGAAGACCGGGGTGAAATTTGCCGCCTGGCTCGTCTGAGCCTGTCCCGTCAAGCTGTTGGCCGTGCAACCGCTGCAGGTGAAGCTTATGGCAGCGGTGTACGGGAAGCCGCTGTGCCAGAAGGCGACGCCGGAAACCTCAAAGCCCCACGGCAGGCGATAGGTGAGATCGCCGACGATGCGGTGCTTCATGTCGTTGTCGCTCGGTCCCTCGCTCAGCGCGGGATTATTCGGGTCGAGGAGGAAGGTGGTCGACGTGGAACGGGTGTTCGTCTCGTAGTCGACCGAGTCGGCATGCGTGTAACTGATGTCCCAGTTGAACTGCGAGCCGCCGGTGGCTAACTTGTGGAGCTCGATCGTCTGCGCGCGGTACCACGCCTTCTCGTTGCTGGTGAGCTCGCGGACGATGCCCAGGTCGGCGTACGGACGGGCCGGATTGGCCGAGCTGTTGTAGTCGTAGACCGGCATGTTGCCGAGGACGTAGCCCGTGGGGACGAGGTTGATGTTCGCCGTGCCCTGAATGTGAGTCAGCTTCGAGTAGACTGCGTTGACACCCGCGACGTAGCCCTCGCCGAGGCGCTGTTCGAACCCCAGGCTCGTGCGCCATGATTCCTGCGCCTGGTAGTCCGAGCCAATGGTCACGAGGTTGGCCCCCAGCTTCGACTTGGCCAGGAAGTCGGGGGGCGAGAAAATGTTGGGGTAGGCCGGGCAGGGATTCGTCGGCGTGGTCGTGCAGGTAAACGTCGTGGTCAGCAGCGCGCCGCTGATGCCCTGAAGGGGGCTCGCCAGCAGGATGTCCGGCATGTATTCGAAGAACTTGCCGGTGCCGCCGCGGAGAACGGAACTGCCGTCGCCGAACACGTCCCAGGCGACGCCGAGGCGGGGAGCGATGTTGTTCGTGTCGTCCTTGATCTGCGTGAGGAACTCCGGGTGCTGCGGGTAAGCATTGGACGACGGAAGCGGCGTCTTCATGTAGTCGTACCGCAGGCCGAGGCCGAGGGTCAAACGCGGAGTGATGCGGTAATCGTCGTTGACGTAGAACCCCCAGAGGTTGGTGGTCCACTCGAGGTCGCCATTCTGCGGACCGTAGGCCTGCTGGAAGGTGTTCGATGTGTTGTTCACGAAATTGAGCAGGCTGTTGAACGAATAGTAGCCAGCTGCGTAACGCGGGAAGGCATCGAACAGGTCTCGGTGCAGAAGTTCCGCGCCTGCCTTGAAGGAGTGGCCCTTCCACTCGAACTGAACGGTGTCCTTGAACTGGAGCTTCTTCTCATCGGCCGTGCTCGGGGTGGTGTCGTTGAAGCCGAAGTACTGTGTGACACCGAAGTTGATGGAGAACTCGGTGCCGCCGTACTGGCTGGTGACCGGGCGCTGGTCCCGACCGAGCTGTGCGATGAACACGTTGGACAGGTTCTTCGGGAAGACCGAGTCAACCTCGAGGACGGCCTGGTAGAACTTGTCGACCTCGTTGGTCTGGTTCAGGCCGAAACTCGACGTGGAACCGCTGTTGGTGGTGTCGTAGTTGGTGATGTTGTCGCGCAGCGACCAGTGGTTCGAGCCGATGTTGCCGTCAAATTTCAAGAGATAGGTGCGGAGTGTGTTGTCCACGGAGTAGTTGAGGCCTGCCTCGTAAGGCGCCCCCACCCCAGCCTGGATCTTCGAGAGCGCCGCCTGCTGCTGGGCAGGTGTCAAGGCGAGGAATTGCGCAGAGGTTCGCATGTCGTTGCCGATGAGGGCAGGCTGGCTCTGGGTCATTGAGTCATAGCCGCCGAAAAAGAAGATCTTGTCGCGCCAGATCGGCCCGCCGACGACGAATCCCGGCTGGCTAACGTCCTTGGCCAGATAACTGTCAGAGACGGCGAGCGGATACGAGGTTCCTACGAAGTCCGTGTTGAACACGGTCGGGCGAGTCGCGGACCACGATGCCTTCCGGTCGTAGAAGAACGCCGAACCATGGAAGTCGTTGGTTCCGCTCTTCGTGATCGCGTTCACCTCGGCGCCCACGCCGCGGCCGTATTCCGCGTCGTACTGCGTCCGAATGACCTGGAACTCCTGGATGGCCGCCTGCGAGAAAGTGAATGGTGGACGCGTGCCGCCGGTCTGCTGGCCGTAGAAGTCGTTGTTCGAGCTTGCGCCGTCGATGTTGTAGTCGGTGGAGAGCGGGCGCGCGCCATTCGCGGTGATCGAGTTGACGTCGAACGAGCCGGCGCTGACACCGGGCGTCAGCGAGGCCAGGGAGCGGAAGTCCCGGCCGAGGAGCGGGAGGCTCTCGATCTGCTGGTTCGTCACCGACTGGGTCATCCCAGCGGAAGTTGTGTCGATGATCGACTTTTCGGCCGTGACGGTCACGGCTTCGGATACCTGCATCGTGAGCTTCAGGTCCGTCCTCGTCGTGTTGCCGAGGAGAACTGTCACGCGCGGCACATCGGACTTTCCCAGCCCCTTCAGTTCCGCCAGGACTTTGTAGTTGCCGGGCGGCAGAAGGCTGAGATCGTACCCGCCATTCTTGTCGGTAAACGTCGTACGAGTCTGGCCGGTGTCGAGATTCGTTGTCGTGACGGTGACGCCGGGAACGCCGGCGCCGGCGTCGTCACTCACCTTTCCGGCGATCGAGCCGGTCGTGTAGTTGACCGTCTGGCCGAATGCTGCGAAGCACACGAAGAGCGCGCTTAGCAGCGCCGCGAACGGAAGTCCGAAACGGGAACGCAGTCTCATGTAATCACCTCTGCTGAAATTGGAAAATGAATGAAAAGGAAAACGAAGCGCAGACTTGCAGTCGGGTGTAAACATTCCGTGAAGGCAGCGTCATGAAAGGATCTCTCCGACGAACGTTTTCCCATCCTATCGCGGGTTCGCCGGGCGCCGTCAACTGGTCCTTCAGGAAAAGTTAGGGCGCCGGGATTCGCACGGCCACTGGGGCAAATGCATCAGCCTTTCCGCCTCGGCCCGGACCCATGATTAGAATGGTTGCCTTTCCACTGTTCCCCCCCTTCGACATCCCGTCCGGCGAAAACCCGGCGGGCCCGATAGACCGACAGGAGGTTTCATGTCAGATACTCTGAAAACCCTCGAGGCCGAGGTCGAGGTCCCATCCGGAAAAAAGCCGGGCCCCACAGGAGGTTCCAAGTCGGTGTACCTGAAGAATCTGATGGCCGAGGTCAAGGC
>PLZI01000177.1 GCA_003152095.1 Acidobacteriota bacterium
AGCGCCAGATCGTGCGCGGGCGGCCTGCCGTGTCGTCCCTCGAAAGCGACGCGAGATGGTATTCGGCGAAAAGCGCGCCCGCGCACCCCGTTTTCGTGCAGACATTGAGGAGCGGGCCGACGTCGTACGTCGCGCCGCATTTCGTGCAGGCGAGGCGGGAGAGAGAAGAGAACGCCATGGCCGGATCTTATGATCCGCGCCGTGAGATACCGGGTTCTCCTTCTCGGCGCCTGTCTCATCGCCGTTCTCCTGGCCTGCCATCGGCGTCCGACCGTGATGACCGAGCCTTCGGGCCGATTCGAGGACCCTGATGCGATGTTTCACGCCCGCCGCGCGACGCGTGCCATCGCGGAAGGCACGCTCCTGCCACCCGTGCTCGACCGCTTCGAGAACTTTCCGGACGGAGGCCGCGCGCTCTGGCCGCCGCTCCACGACGCGACGTTGGCATTCCTCGCCCGGCTCGGAGGCTCGACGCGCGAGGCGCCCGCGCGCGGGCTTCCGTTCGCCGCGGGGCTTCCGGTCGCCGAGCTCATGCTCTCGGTCCTCGTCGCCGCGGCGCTCGCTCGGAAGGCCGGCGGCGACACCGGAGGCCTCACCGCGGCATGGCTCCTCGCGCTGACGCCCGCGATCGTGCGGCGCGGCTCCTTTGGCGAGATCGACCACAACCTCACGGAGGTGCTCGGAGTTCTGCTTCTCGTCACTTTCGTATCGCTGCTTTCTTCGAAAGTGACCGAGGGACCGCTCAGACTTCTCGGCTCGATCTCGTGGGCCGTGGGCTGGGCGCTCGTCGTTCTCGTCGCCCTCGGCTTCTATGCGGGCCTCGTTCTCTCGGTGGGTGTCGCCGCAGCCGCGGCATGCGCCGTGGCGATTTTCTTTGATGGAAAAGAGGGAAAGGGCGCGGGCCTCGCAGCTCTTGCCGTGGGTTTTGCGGCCGCCGCGGCCGCGCTTCCATTTTTCGCGGGACTCCGCGTTCACCCCGACCCTTCCGACCCCTGGCGTCTTGGCCCGACGTACGTTCTCTTGCTATGCGCGGGCGCCGCCGGGACTGCGGCGGTCTCGCTCTTCCTTCGCATTCGAGGAAGAACAGTGTTTCCGTTGCCGAGGCGTGACAGGATCGGGCCGGCGCTCGCCAGCTTCGCGTTTCTGGCCGCCGTTCTCCTGGCGGTCCTGCAGCCGCGCGCCGCCTGGAGCGCGCTCGCGCGCGGCTTCGGCTTCATCGGCGCGCGCGACCCGTGGCTCTCGACGATCGACGAGTTCCGCCCGCTCATCACGTCGCCGATCGGGCTCCTCGCCGCGCTCCCTTCGGTGCCGGTGTTTCTCCTCGCGCTCTGGCTCGCGATTCGTGGCGCGCCGAAAGTCTCCCCCGAAACGCGNNTGGCTCCGGCGCGCGATCCTCGCGGCGGGGATTGCAGGCGCGGCTCAGGCGTTTCTCATCACGTACCTCTCGATGACTTTCCGCGGAACCGCCGAGCCCGTTTTCACGGCAGGCGAGGAGGCCGCCGCGGCCATGGTCGCCCTGACGCCGACGACGGCGAATCCGCCGGAATGGGGCGTTCTCGCGCCATGGGACTACGGTCACGATCTCCTCACGCACTCGTTCCGCGCGGTGGCCCTCAACAACTTTGGCAGCATGCATACGGGGTTCGCGCGCGCGACGCGCATCTTCCTCGAGACCGATCCCGCGAAGGCCGTGGCCGAGCTGGACGCGCTTCGGCTCCGGTACGTCCTCGCCGTCTATCCGCCGAACGTCCTCCCGAACGCGGCGCACAGCCTCGGCGAGGACCCGCGGAAGATCTTTCCCGGCGGTTACGACCCGGACCGCATGACGCCGTACCGCCCGACTGGGGCGGGCATGCGCACGTTCCTCGTACGCCTCCACCTCTTTGACGCGGCGCCGCTCGCGGACGATCCGCCGCCGGCGCGCGCCGCTCTCGCGCGGCTCCGGAAGATCTGGGAGTCACCGGAGACGGGGCCCGATCCGGACGGGCTCGAGGTCCCCTTCATGAAGCTCTTCGAAGTCCGCCCGCGTTGAGGGCCCTCGGCCCGCTACCGGTCGACGATTCCGAGCGCCTTCCCCGTCGCGCAGTCGATCCTGAGGAGATGACGGGAATCGACGCCGTACGTCAAATCGAGCCCGTATTCGCTGAGGACCTGGTAGTCGCCCATGCCGTTCTTCGAGCGCATGAGGTTCAGGGCCGTGCCATTCCGCGGATCCACCATCGGGTTCCGGCAGCCCTCACCGGGCTTCGGCTCTTCCGTCTGGGCGATCCCGGTCGCGGCGACCCTGAAGTGGTCGGGCAGGTTCTTTGCCTCCGCCACGACCGGCCCCGCCATCGAGCTGCGAGAGGACGCGCAGCCCGCGAGCGCGACGAGCGCGACGAGCGCCGAAGTGGCACCGAAAACGCCGGTGACCCTCACGGCAGATGTGCTTCGCATGGGAGAACACTAGCAGAACGGCGGCCGGCCGTTCACCGCGTTTCGGTCACCTTCCGGATGCCGCGCGGACGGTCGGGGTCGAGACCCCGGGCGAGCGCGGCGTGGTACGCGAGGAGCTGGCCGGGGATCACGGAGACGAGCGGCGCGAGGACCTCCAAGACCACCGGCAAGGGGATCGCGCCCGCGCCACGCGGGCCGATCCGGATCACGGGACTGCCCCGCCGCGCGAGGTCGCGGGCGACGGCGCGCATCTCCGCCTCGGGACGCGTCGCGGGCGGCGACACGAGAACCACGGGAAGGTTCTTTTCCGCCATCGTGATGGGGCCGTGCTGGAAATCGGCAGCCGAAAAGGGCTCGGCCAGGAGAAGTGCCAGCTCTTTCAGCTTGAGCGCGATCTCGAACGCCGTCGAGTAGTGCACACCGCGCGCGAGGACGACGGCCCGCTCCGCGCGCGCGAGCGTCCGCGCCGCGCCGCGCGCGGCGCCCTCGGAGAGAAGGGCCTTTCCCATCGCGTCCGGCACGGCATCGAGCGCGTCGAGCTCTTTCCTCCGGCGCGCAAGAGACAGGGAGAGGAGGGCGACGGCCGCGAGCTCGGCCGAGTAGGTCTTCGTCGCCGCGACGCTCCGCTCCGGTCCCGCATGAAGCGGCAGCACGTCATCGGCCGCGCGCGCGAGCGGGCTCTCGGGATCGTTCACGATCGCGAGCGTCGGCGAGCCGGCGCGGCGGGCAGCGGCGATCGTCTCGACGATGTCCGGCGAGCGCCCGGACTGCGAGATGCCGATCACGAGCGCGCCTCTGAGCCGCGGCGGCGCCCCGTAAAGGGTGATGAGGGACGGCGCCGCGAGCGCGACGGGAAGGCGCGAGACGAGCCCGAACGCGTACTTCGCGTAGCGGGCCGCGTTGTCCGACGTGCCGCGCGCCGCGACGAGGACGAACGGAATGTCCGCGCGGCGCCAGCCCGCCGCGAGCGTCGCCGCGTTCCGGCGTTCCTGCGCGAGAAGGCGCGCGACGGCCTCCGGCTGCTCGAGGATCTCGCCGTACAGAACGGAACGCGCGCGGTCTTCGGACATCGTGCGATGCTAGCGTAGCGAGATGTCCGTGTTCTCACGCGGCAAGGTTGGCGACGTCTGCGCCAGCGCCCTGTCCCCGGCCCTGTGATAATCGCGCGATGACGCGCATCCGGCCCGGCTCCGTCCTCGCTTTCGCCTCCGCTCTCGCGTTCGCTCTCGCCCTGGCGCTTCCCGCCGCCGCGCAGACGATCACCACGATCGCCGGCGACGGAACCCATGCGTTCTCGCCCGACGGCAGCCGCGCGGCCACCTCCTCCGTCGCCCTCTCGCTCGACTCCGTCTCGAACGTCGTCGTGGATCCCGACGGCAATCTCGTCTTCTCCGAAGGCAACGCCGCGCGCGTCCGGCGCATCCTCAAGAAGACGGGCGCCCTCGAGACCGTCGCGGGCAACGGCCACGCAGGCTTCGCGGGAGACGGCGGCCCGGCCGCGGCCGCGGCCCTGAAGTCCCCGTCCGAGATCGCCTTCGATCGGGACGGCAACCTGTACATCGCGGACGCCGCGAATTACGTCCTCCGCCGCGTCGATGCGAAGACGAAGGTCATCACGACGATCGCCGGGATCCGGAAGAACATCTTCACGGGCGACGGCCCGGCGTCCGAGACCGCCCTCGCCCGGCCCGGAGGCCTCACCTTCGACCGCGACGGCCGGCTCGTGATCGCCGACACGATGAACGCGCTCATCCGGCGGCTCGACTTCCGATCCGGCCGGATCGAGACCATCGCGGGCAACGGCGACATGAATTTCGACGGCCGCCCGGGCAAGGCGCTCGACACGAGCATGGCGTGGCCGAACGCGCCCCGCTTCGACCGCGCGGGCAACCTCTACTTCTGCGCGACCGGGAACAACCGCGTCCTGCGGCTCGACGCGAAGTCGGGTCAGATCACGGTTGCCGCGGGCAGCGGCCTGAACAACCCCTTCGCTGGAGACGGCGTTCCGGGCCCCGCCGCCCGGATGAACCAGCCCGCATCGCTCGCCGTCGACGCCGCGGGCAACGTCTTCATCGCCGACACCCAGAACCACGCGATTCGCCGCCTCGACGCGAAGACGGGAATTCTGACGACGATCGCGGGAGACGGCACGCCCGGATTCGCGGGAGACGGGGATCCCGCCGCGAAGGCCCGCCTCAACTTCCCGATCGGCCTCGGCCTCGACGGCAAGGGCAACCTCTACGTCGTGGACTCGGTCAATGCGCGCATTCGGAAGATCGAGGGCGTGGCGGCACGTTGAACCGGACGACGCAAGGAGTTTCCATGAAAAGAGTCATCATGGGGGTCGTCGTGTCCGTGCTGGCCCCTGTCGCGGGTGCCCAAGCTCCTCCCCCGGTCGTCTGGGCGTTCGCCGTTTCGGGAGATTCTCGCGATTGCGGCGACCTCGTGATGCCCAAGATCGCGAGGGTAATCGAGAGCGAGGCCGCCGGCCCGCCCGCGGAGCTCTACTGGCACCTCGGGGATTTCCGGCGGATGTACGACATCGATTGCGACATCCTGAAGCGCCGGCATCCCTCGTATGACTGCAAGAGCCGTCCGCCGGACCAGCTCGACCGCTTCGAGATGGCCGAGTACCTCGACATGGCGTGGGACGACTTCATCGAGAGGCAGCTCGGAGGCTTCAAGAGGACGCCCGTGCTCCTTTCGATCGGCAACCACGAGCTCTACGGGAGGACTCGCGACGATTACCGGAAGGCGTTTCGCAAGTGGCTCCTCCAGGCTCCGATTCACGAGCAGCGCGTTCTGGACTCCTCGCGCGGCATCTCGTCGGCGGAGGGGAACACGTTCTATCGGGTCGTCCGAAAAGGCGTGGACTTCATCTCCCTGGACAACGCGGACGAAGGCGGCTTCTCCAGGGAGCAGCTCGTCTGGCTCGCGCGGGTCCTCGCCGCGGACGCCGCGGACGATTCCGTGAAGACGATCGTCGCGGGCATGCACGCCGCGCTTCCTTACAGCACGTCGCGCGGCCACGCCATGGACGCGACGTGCGCGGGGCTGTGTTCGGGCCAGCAGGCTTACGATCTTCTCTTCCGCGCGCAGAACCTCGCGGGGCCCGAGGACAAGCGCAAGCACGTGTACGTCCTGGCGAGCCACTCGCACTATTTCATGGAGAACATCTACGACACGCCCGAGCANNGAGCTCACGGACTTCTGCTTCCACGTCAACAAGAGGCCGCCGGGCAACGACGCGTTCCGAGGCGACTGTGCCTGCGGCGCGGCCGTGAAGTGAAGCCGCCGCCGCGCCTTCTCAGCGGACCGCTTCATACCCGCCCCGCAGCCCCTCACGCGAAAGCACGATCTGCCAGACGTCGTTGTACCGCGCGCGGAACGACCCCGCGCACGAGCGGAGGTAGTACGACCACAGGCGGAAGAAGCGGTCCGTGTATCGCGCCCGCAGCCGGCTCCAACCGGCGCGGAAGTTCACGAACCAGGCCATCAACGTGGGCTCGTAGTGCGACCCGATGTTCTGCCAGTCCTCGATGACGAAGCGGTTCTCGAGCGCCGCCGCGATCTGAGCCATCGAAGGAACGAGACTGTTCGGGAAGATGTACTTCTCGATCCACGGGTCGCACGAGACGGCGGACAGCCGGGTTCCGATCGTGTGGAGAACGAAGAGGCCGCCCGGGGCGAGACACCGGCGCGCCACGTCGAAAAACGTCCGATAGTGCCGGCGCCCGACGTGCTCGAACATGCCGACCGACACGATCGCGTCGAAG
>PLZI01000145.1 GCA_003152095.1 Acidobacteriota bacterium
GGTTGCGTACCCTAAGGACGTTTTCCCCGTTCTCTCGAAGGGAGCACGTTGTCTCCTCTGTCAGCAGGACCTCGGATCCGACGCCACGGACCGCCTGCGCCACTTTCATGAATACGTGTCGTCAACGGCGCAGGCCGACGTGCGCCGCGCTGAGGCGGCACTGAAGAGGAAGAGCGCCAGCTTTTCAGACGCCGTTATCGAGCGCGACGACCAGGGACCGATTCTCGCCGAGTTAATAGCGGATGAGCCCGACCACGGACAGCGCGTCCGGGACTACCTACGAGACGCCCGCCGCTGTCAGGAACGAGTGGCGATCGCCATCAACACCGGCCGCCCATTGCCACCGGCTGATTTACCCGACTCTCCTGAGCCCGCCATTCGAGCCGCCGCGAAGGTTTTGCGAGAGCGCGCGACCCAGCTCCGCACCCACGCTTCGACACTGGATGCGAAGGCCCAGTCAGAATTGGCGGAACTTGAAGGTCGAGTCTTACTCCGGGCGAACCAGCAGACCATCTTGCAGGAGATCGAGCGTCGGAAGCGACTCGCCGCGTACGGCGCGTGCCTTGACGATACCTCGACTCAAGCGATCACGCGGAAGAGTTCCGACCTGACCAAACGCCTCGTGACTGATCAGCTGCGCGCCGTTTTTCAACAGGAGCTAGTCAAGCTGAAATTCACGGACCTTGCCGTCGAAATCCAGCCGGCCGGCGGGACGCGAGGTATGCTGTTTCACCACCTCATCTTTGCGGGCTTTCCAGGCGTCGCTGTGATGGACGTCCTAAGCGAGGGCGAATCACGGGCACTCTCGCTGGCCGCCTTCATGACTGAACTCAGTACGTCGCCTACCCGGTCGGCGATCATCTTCGATGATCCTGTATCGTCCCTTGACCACATCTGGCGTGAGCGCATCGCCGTTCGGCTTGCAGCGGAAGCGCGGGAGCGACAGGTCATCGTATTCACTCACGACCTATTCTTTCTAAGGGCACTGGACGACGAGGCCTCCCGCATCGGCACTCCGTGTCAGTATCAGTACGTTCGCCGTGAGGGCCACGAAGCTGGCATATGCGCAGCGGATCTGCCCTGGGTTGCGATGAGCACTAAGAAGAGAATCGGAGTATTGCGCAATCGATGGCAGGGGGCCGAGAAGATCGCACGAACCGCCGGGAAAGAGGCGTACGAACGCGAGGCGCGAGAGATCTATGGACTCTTGAGGGAGACCTGGGAACAGGCACTGAGCGAAGTACTCCTTGCAGACGTGGTCGCTCGCTATCGTCCCAGCATCGAGACGAAGAAGGCCCGCGTCCTGCACGACATCACTAAGGAGGATTGCGCAGTGCTCGATGATGCGATGACGGAGGCCTCCCGATGGATGCGCGGACACGATCAGCCTCTCGCGAACGGAACGCCATTTCCCTCTATTCTCGATCTCAAGAAGCGCATAGACGATCTCGATGAGTGGGTGCGTGGAATCAACAAGCGCAGAGCTACACCGATACCCGCCTGAGTCGATCTCCGCTGCCCGCACATGACGTCTACTGCGAGGTCAAGGAGTTCGAGTTCGCGGAGGAGCCGAATGGCTTCCCGATCTTCGACTCACGGGCACCGATTCGCGAAAAGATCACGAAGGCTGAGGGGCAGTTCCGTTCCTTTAGGGCTCATCCTTGCTGTCTCGTCCTTTTCAACGGGAAGCGTCTACTCTTCTTGGACAACCCCGTCGAGATGTACGGCGTCATGTTCGGAGAGGAAACGGACAGAGAGTGTCCGGGGGCAGGGACTAAATTCTCTTTCGAACCTAGGAGGCGAACTCTAATCGGTCCCGACCATGCAGGCAGAGGCGGTGAGGAGGATGGTGACGACGGAAGTGAGTTCGGGAAGTGCTCCCGAACTTGATATTCTACGGCCGAGGATGCTCCGAGCCGTCGAATACTGTAGCGGCCGGAAATGTGCCGCCGGAGTTAGGGCCCGGCTCAGAGAGAAGGAAGTCCTGCCTACCTGCCAGAAGCCTTATGAGACTGTTGCTCTTCTCCGACCTACATCTGGATACGCCCTTTAAGTGGGCGGGACCGGTTCTCGCGAGGAAGAGGCGTCAGAGCCTACGCGATGTTCTGCGCACGATCGCATCGGTCGCCAGCGAAGTCGGAGTCGATGCCGTGCTGTGCGGAGGCGACCTCTACGAGCAGGAATGCTACTCGCCGGACACGGGTGAACTGCTTCGAACGACGTTCGCAGAACTGAGTCCGATTCCTGTCTACATCGCGCCCCGAAACCATGACTGGTTCGGCCCGGCAAGCCTGTACCGCCAGGTCGCTTGGACTCCCAACGTCCACATCTTCGAGCGCGATCACTTGACACCGGTGGCGCTGGCCGATGGCTTGACCCTCTGGGGAGCGTCCCACCGCGCCCCGGCTAATACGGACGGCTTCCTCGAAGGGTTTGTCGTCGACCGTGGAGGTGTGCACCTAGCGCTATTCCATGGTTCCGAGCGCCACTTGCTGATGTTCCAGGAGAGCGGCAAGACACCCCACGCGCCTTTCGATGCGGCCGACTTCGAGCGCAGCGGAATTCATCATGCCTTCCTCGGTCACTACCACAACCCGCGCGATGAGGCGCGCTACACGTATCCCGGCAACCCGGAGCCGCTCAGTTTCGGAGAAACCGGCGAGCGCGGAGTCGTCATTGCCACGGTAAATGGGGACGGAAGGGTTGTACGAGAGCGTCGACGCGTGGCGATCACTGAAATCTCGGACCTAGAAGTCAGCGTCACTGGGTGCTTTAGTGAACAAGACGTCCGTGATCGGGTCGCAGAGGCCGGTCGCACGGCGCCTGGACTTCGCCGCATTACCCTCCAGGGTGAACTTGGACCCGATGTTGATGTCCGGCCTCAAGATCTTAGCGATCCGACCTCTGGCCTGATAGTCCGTGCGGGCTCGATCCGCGTGGCGTACGACCTTGAAGTGATCAAGCAGGAGCAGACCGTGCGCGGGCAATTCGTCCGAGACGTTTTGGATTCCACAGACCTGAGCAAAGAAGAACGGCACCGTGTCATCGTCGTCGGGCTCCGGGCTTTGGAAGGGCGAAGCGACCTCGAGGTGATGTGAGGTGCGTTTTATGTCCGTAACCGCGCGGCCATTCGGGCCATTCGCTAACGCTTCGCTCGAATTCGGTCCCGGCCTGAATATTATTTTCGGTCCGAACGGGTCGGGAAAGTCAAGCTGGCATGCGGCGCTGTACGCGGGGCTTTGCGGTGTGCGGCGGGCAAGGGGCCAGCCTCGCCTGGAAGATCGAGAGTTCGCTAATCAGTTCAAGCCGTGGGATGCGGAGGAGTGGCAGGTCAGCGCTCTGGTCGAGCTTCATGACGGGCGCGTCGTTGAGTTGCATCACGACCTCGCAGGCACGGTCGACTGCCGTGCGCGGGACATGACGCTCGGCGATGACATTTCATCGGAGATTATCTTTGACGGGGGGCCGGACGGCTCTCGCTGGCTCGGCCTCGATCGGAAGGCTTTTCTAGCCACCGCGTGTGTCCGGCAAGCGGAGATCCTGGATGTGCTTCGCGACGCTGGTGTCCTTCAGGAGAATCTGCAGCGGGCCGCCGATACCGGCGGGCGTGATGAAACCGCAGCGGCTGCCTTGAGTCGAATTGACGAGTTCCGCCGAGAAGAAATTGGGCAGGACCGTGCAAACAGTACGAAGCCGCTTCACCTGGCGATGGAACGAAAGAACGCCGGCCGGCAGGCCCTGGATCGCGCTCAGCAGCAAAGAGCCGAGTACGTTCGGCTTGTGACGGATCTCGAGGAAGCGGATCGACTGTCTGCCGAAGCGAGCCGCCAACTGAGGCTTGCGGAGGCCGCCCGCGCTCTCACAGTTGCGGGCGAATCCGAACAGCGACTCGTGCGGGTCCGCAAACTTCTCGAGCGGTTCCCAAAAGGGGCCCCTGCCGCATGGTCGGACGACGATACCCTTGCCCAGGAAGTCGCGTCCGCGGTGAACGGATTGGAGAACCGCCCGCCTGTTTCAATCCTTAGTGGGCAAACAGCCGCCCAGCTCCGCGACGAGCTCACCGCCCTGCCGCTTCCTCCCGAAGGTGATACCGAACCTCATCCAACAGTCACGAGCGCAGCTGCCGCCTTCGCCGATGCCAGACGCACGGTGGAGCTACATTGCCAGATGAGGCCTCCGGACCTGGTTGTACCGGAAACCGGAGGAGCTTCCTCGGAGGACCTGCGGGAAATGGCCCGTGATCTAAGCATTGAGAAGCCGACCTTGGACCCAGGTTTGAACGAGCAGATCCTGCAGGCTGGACGACGGCTCACGGCGCTCAAACTCCGCTCGCGTCTCTTCTTTCTCGCCGGTGCGGGGTTGGGTTGCGGTGCTGCGCTGGCGTTCTGGATACGGTCTCCCGTCCCGGGGGCCTTGCTCGGCCTGGCTGCGGCGGCCCTAGTCGTCTGGGCGACGAGCTGCCGCGCTGCCACGACGCGAGAGAGCACCGTGCTCGCTGACGCCGAAATGAAGCGCGGTCTGGCGGCGGAGAGGAATATCGGATGGAAAGCGAGAAATGATGCGGCTCGCTCGGAAGCCTCGACACTTCGATTAGAGCCTGAACCCGTCAAGTTGCGCGCGCTGGCCGAAGGTCTTGAGGCGGTGGCCGGGCTCCGGCAACACCTGGAGCAGTGGACCGCCGAAGACACATCACGAAGGCGGGCGCATGGTCGGGCCAGCTCAGATCTTGCTGAAGCGCTTGGACGCCGAGGAGTCGCGGCCACCGCGGACCCGGAAGCGGCAATCGCTGGCTATCTTCAGGCTTGCTCCGACCGCGCGCGTGTCGCTTCCGTGGCGGGTCGTCGACCTGCCCTGGAAACGNNAATGGCCGAGGCGGCAGTGCTGGCCGCAGAATCCGCCCGGGCTAGAGCCGCCCAGAGCTTACGAGACGCTGCATCGCGCTGTAACCTGAGTGCTCCTGACGAGCCCGCTCTCGCTGAGAGCCTTCGGGCCTGGCTCGGAAAACGAGGGCAGGAGATCAAGGCGGAAGAGGCGGCGCAACGAGAATGGGCAGAGTTGCAGGCGATGTTGAAGGGCCGGACGGTTGCAGATCTCGAGACTGAGGCCAGCACGCGCCGAAATGCGGCAACCGAGTTGAGTCGGGATTTCCAGACGTCTGATCTCGCGGGCGTCGCCTCGAAGGGCGACCTCGCTGGGCAACTGCCCCGCCTGCGAGCCGCGGATCAGCAGGAGAGAAGCGAGGCGGATAAGCTGGCCGGACAGGTCAAAGAGCGAAATGCACGTCTTCTGCCGGTGGCTGAGGCCGAAGAAGAGCTCGAGGCCGCCGAAGGGGAAGTGAGCCGAATCCAGCGGCTGGAAGTGACGCTCCTAGCTACCCGCACCTTCCTCGAACGTGCCCAGGCAAGTGTTCACAGGTCCATTGCCCCTGTCCTGAAAATGACGATCAAACCGTGGCTTCCCCATGTAACCGCTGGACATTACGATGACGTGATCGTCAACCCGGAAACGCTGGCAGTCCAAGTCCACAGCAGTAACGGACACTGGCGCGATGCGACGCGGCTATCGCATGGTACGAAGGAACAGATATACCTGTTGCTTCGGATGGCGATGGCCCGTCACCTGACGCAGCCGAAAGAAGTCTGTCCCCTCCTGCTGGACGACGTGACGGTGCAGTCCGACGCGGAACGCACGAAGGGGATTCTCTCGCTCCTGAAGGCTATCAGCCAGGAACGACAGGTAATCCTCTTTAGCCAGGAGGAAGACGTGCTGGCTTGGGCCGAGATCAACCTTGGATCGACGTCGGATCGCTTGTTGCGTCTCGACTCGGCGACGATCCAAGACTGAACGGCCGGGCGTTTTGGTGCGAGGTCTCCCACCGCTTCTGCCGGGGTTCGTTGCGCCCGATTCCACCCGGGGGAATAATGAAGAGGAATTCACTCCCATGATTGACATGGACGCGCAGAAGCTGACGCACGGTGGTTCCGCCCTGGAGTGCCGGCGGACGTCTAGCGACAAGACAGCATGACCGAAGCCATCGTCCTCCTAGTCGGGGCGGCTGCCGTCGTCTGGGTAATCCGCTCGCTCAGAACACGGCAAGCAGGGGCGATCCCCCCGATCGCACTTCATCCGCCGCGCCTGCCTGGGACGCAGCAGGACATGTGGGTGCCGAGCGGGCAAGAGGTGACAGTCGCCGGCTACCGAATTCCGGGCGGCATGTTCTACGTCGGACAGGGCCTCCGAAGCGTCAACGGGCACGGCAGCATTGAGCCCGCGCTCATCGACCCGACGCTTCCGGTCAACACGCGAAGTCTCGATCCCCGCGACAACCGGATGCCGTACTGGCCCTCCTACAGGGCAATACCGCCAACGTCCCGCGCGACGTACCTCGCATGGCTGGCTTCGGGGCGACGTGATCCGATGATCGGAATCGGGTACGTGTTTCTCTTCTTCTACGGCCTCGAACGGCGGGCCCTCGTGGAGGCGCAGCGGAACCCGACGCTCCAGAACGAATTGCCCACAATCGCCGATGAAGTTGAGCGACTCCTCTGCATTTATCGTTCGAGCGGATCGTTCGGGGGGTACGCGAGCTCGTTCCTCGATGTCTTGCGGGTGCTGCCGTCGCTGCGACCGAGTGGTCCACACTACGCCACTTCGCCGCCACTCTTTGCGACCCCCGGTTACGAGGTTCCCCTGCAAGTGAAGCTCGCCCTGGGGCAGCTTTCGCTCGAGGGGAAGCCTATTCCGGCAGACTGGGCCCTGGCTTGGTACCGGAGCTCGCCGACGACGCACCTCCGCGCCCCGGCGCAACGATGCGCCGACGAGTTCGCGACGCTCTTCCGTGCGCGGTACCAAGCGCGCTTCGGAGAGGGTCTCGTCGTGAAGCCGAGCGGGAAGACTCTCGAGGCGAACTACCGACCGGCAAGTGCGTCATTCGGGGGCCCAGTAGGGCTCAGTTTCTCCGACCGCGCCACCGCGACGAAAATACCCGACGTCACCACGCTCCAAGGGCCCCTTACAACGGTGACCGAGGTGGCGGAAACATGCCTCACGGACTTGGAGCCGTTCAGTCGATGGATCGGCCGGAACCCTGGCTTGCGGTCAAGTCCCGCCGCAATCGCGCTCCTGCCGATTGACCTCGTCGCGTCCCACCGGTCAGAAGCGCTCGATGAGCTATGGGAAACCATCGAGTCACGGCTCGAAGGGCAACCGTCGGTTGAGCTCCCAGGGAGCGAACTCCTCGACCGTTGGGGGAGCGGCCCCACGCCGAGGGTGTCCCGCGCAGATGGCACCCTTCTCGCACGGCTTCTGGAGAAGCGCGGTTATGGCATCGAGCCAGACCCTCGCTTCGGCGGGCCGCCGCTCGCGTCGGATCGGCCGTGCGTTGTTTTCCGGCTGCCGGATACGGCTCCGAGCGCTCCATCGCCGGCATACGCGGCCGCGACGGTCACCCTTCAGCTAGCCATCGCGGTGGCGGCCGTAGACGACGATGTGAGCCGCAGTGAAGTCGAGGAGCTTGAACGACACCTGACCCAAGCACTCTCGGTCACAGCCGCGGAGCGCGTCCGATTGGGCGCCCACCTCTCCTGGCTCCTCGCGGAACTCCCGTCGACCGCGGGCCTCAAGAAACGCCTCGAGGGTCTTGAGCCGACCCAGCGACAGGACATCGCACGATTCCTCGTGGCAGTCGCTTCGGCGGATGGCCACGTCTCCCCCGCGGAGATCACGATGCTCGGGCGGATCTACCGACTCCTCGACCTCGACCCGAACGCGGTCTATAGTGAGGTTCACGCCCAGACGACCTCGACCCGGCCTGCGTCTCGCGAGCCGGTGACGGTTCGAGGCGCGAAAGTCGCCAGCACTAGCTACACGATCCCGCCCCCGGGCGCACCGCCTTCTGTTCCATCCGTTGCCCTCAACATGGCTCTTGTCGAAGAGAAGCTCGCGCAGACCGCCGCCGTCTCGGCCCTCCTCAGCTCGATCTTGATCGATGAGGACGACCCGACTCACGCACCTGCTACTCCGCCGAGCGCCCCCAGCGTGGCCGTGATTGGCCTCGATGCTCCGCACTCGTCTTTCGTTCGAGCCGTAGCGACCCGCTCGTCATGGTCGCGGGCGAAACTTGAGGCCCTCGCGGCCTCCCACGGCGTCCTTCTGGACGGCGCCCTCGACGCCGTGAACGAAGCGGCGCTGACGGTCTGCGGAGACGCCCTCTGCGAGGGAGACGATCCAATCGAGATCAATCCCGAGACCCTGAAACAACTCGCCCTATGATTCTCCCTGAGCGCATCCGTCCCAAGCACCGCGACGCGATCATCCAGTCTCTCCGGGCTGGGGTGGTGCCGCGCACCGGCCAGCAGCACATCCAGGTCGGTCGCGCCGCGGAGGTGTCGGCGATCGTCCGAGACCTGGAGCGGGTCGCCGATGGCGGCAGTACGATCCGCTTCGTCATCGGTGAGTACGGCTCGGGGAAGACGTTCTTCCTACACCTCGTGCGCTCGATTGCCCTTGAGAAGCACCTCGTAGCGGCCCACGCCGACCTGACTCCTGAGCGCCGAATCCATGCCACGGGCGGGCAGGCGCGAGCGCTCTACGCGGAACTCATGCGGAACCTCGCAACCCGCGCGAGGCCCGACGGGGGGGCCCTCCAGAGCGTCGTGGAGCGGTTCGTGACGTCCGCTCTGACCGAAGCCAAGACTCGAACCGTGAGCGCGGAGGTGGTAATCCGCGAGCGCCTCGACGCCCTCTCGGAGCTCGTCGGAGGCTACGACTTCGCCGAGGTCATCGCGGCCTACTGGCGGGGGCACGATCACGGCGACGAGGTCCTGAAGGCGGCTGCGGTCCGTTGGCTACGCGGAGAATACAGCACGAAGACGGAAGCCCGCCACGCCCTTGGCGTCCGCACGATCGTCGACGACAGCAACGCCTACGATCAGCTGAAGCTCCTCGCGCGCTTCACACGGCTCGCGGGGTTCTCGGGCCTCCTCGTCTGCCTCGACGAGCTGGTCAACCTCTACAAGCTCGCGAACACGCAGGCCCGGAACGCCAACTACGAGCAGATTCTCCGGATACTCAACGACACCCTCCAGGGGACGGCCGTTGGACTCGGATTCATGCTCGGAGGGACGCCGGACTTCCTCCTCGACACGCGCCGCGGCCTCTACAGCTACCAGGCGCTCCAGTCGCGCCTGGCGGAAAACACCTTTGCCACCGGGACGCTCGTGGACCACTCCGGTCCCGTCCTACGACTCGCGAATCTCTCGCCCGAGGACCTCTTCGTCCTCCTCAAGAACATCCGGCACGTCTACGCAGCCGGTGACACCGCCGCCTACCTCCTACCGGATGAGGGAATCCATGCCTTCAGGGAGCACTGCGCCAAGCGCATTGGGGAGGCATATTTCCGTACTCCGCGAAACACGATCAAAGCCTTTGTGAACCTCCTCGCCGTCCTGGAACAGAACCCCGGCGTCTCGTGGCCGGCCTTACTCGGAAGTGTCGACGTCAAGGTCGAGTCCAACCCAGATCTCGCGCCGCTTCCAGAGGAAAGTGTGGAGGGCACACATTTGCCCGATCCTCAGCTATCTGCGCCCGACGGAAAGCTAGGCCAAGATGACGACCTCACGACCTTCAAGCTCTGAGGGCGGTGATCAGCCCTCGGCGGCCTTCGAGCGGCTGCATGAACGCGTGCGCCGTTGGATCTGGGAGCAGAAATGGACCGAACTTCGAGACGTCCAGGAGCGCACGATCCACGCCATTCTCGACGGTGTGGGCGACATCGTCATCGCAGCGACGACTGCCAGCGGCAAGACGGAGGCGGCGTTCCTCCCGATCTGCTCGCTCCTAGTCGAGACAGCGTCGCCGGGTATCCAGGCGCTCTACATCAGCCCGCTCAAGGCACTCATCAACGACCAATTCCGCCGTCTGGACCAGCTCTGCGAACACCTGGAGATCCCGGTGCATCGGTGGCACGGTGACGTCGACGCGGGGAAGAAACAGAAGATCCTGCGGGAGCCGCGGGGCATCTTGCTCATTACGCCAGAATCCCTTGAGGCGCTGTTCGTCTTGCGCGGGCCCGAGGTCCGCAGGCTCCTCGGGGGTGCGCGCTTCGTCGTCGTCGACGAGCTGCACGCGTTCATGGGGGTCGAGCGCGGGCGCCAGGTCCAGTCCCTCCTCCACCGGTTAGAACTCGCCGTTAGACACCGCATTCGACGAATTGGTCTGAGCGCGACCATCGGCGACATGAACCTCGCCGCGGAGTTCCTCCGGCCCGGCGCAGGTAGTGCCGTCGAGACCATCGTCTCGACGGAAGGAGATCAGGAGCTTCGGCTACAGGTGCGCGGCTACGAGCGGCCCATCGCCGAGCCTGTTGGCAAACGAAGGCACGACGCATTAGCAACGGATGCCCCCGAAGCCCCCGAAGAGCCCGACTCAGAGGATGACCTCTCGATCGCCGACCACCTCTTCAAGGTTCTGCGGGGAACGCACAACCTCGTATTTGCAAACGCACGCACGCAGGTGGAGCACTTCGCGGATCTCCTGAGGAGACGATGTGAGGCGCTCGGCGTGCCTAACGAATTCTGGCCGCATCATGGGAACCTCTCGCGAGAGTTGCGACAGGATGTCGAGGCGATGCTTAAGGAGCGAGAGCGGCCCGTGACGGCCGTCTGCACCAGCACCTTGGAGCTCGGCATCGACATCGGAAACGTTTCGAGCATCGCACAGCTCGGGCCTCCGCCGTCCGTCACGAGTCTTCGACAGCGCCTCGGGCGGTCCGNNGGAGTCGCTCGCGATCGTCGAGCTCCTGCTCAGACACTGGTACGAGCCCCCCACCGTGGGCCGACTACATCTCTCGACGCTCGTGCAGCAGGTGCTGTCGCTGATCGCCCAGCACGGCGGCGTACGAGCGATCGAGGCCTGGGAGGCACTCTGTAAGACGGGTCCCTTCGCGGAAGTCTCGAGCGCTATGTTCACGGAGCTACTCCGCTCGCTCGGTACGTATGACCTTCTCACCCAGTCAGGTGACGGAACTTTGCTACTGGGCGTGAAGGGGGAGCGGATGGTGAATCGTTACGACTTCTACGCTGCCTTTTCCTCGGCTGAGGAGTACCGTCTCCTGGCGAGCGGGAAGCCGCTCGGAACGCTCCCGATCTCGCAGCCGATTCTCGAGGGGATGACGCTCGTCTTCGCGGGGCGACGCTGGAGGGTCGTGGCGTTCGACGAGCGGCAGCGGGTCATTGAGGTCATCGCATCAAAGGCAGGCAGGGTGCCATATTTCGGCGGGGGCGGCGGGGACGTCCACGACGAAGTGCGCAGGGAGATGTTACGGATTCTCACGGGCGAGGGAACTCCGGCGTATTTGGACGACGTCGCCCAGCGATTCCTCGCTGAGGGCAGAGCGAACTTCCGCCGCCTCGGCCTCGCGAACCGCCACCACCTTCGCCTTGGAACCACGTCATACCTATTCCCGTGGAGGGGGGACCGAGCGACGAACACAACCGCGGTCCACCTCCGAGCGCTGGACTTCGACGCTGGGGCGGAGGACGGCGTGGTCGTCGTGTCCGACGCAGCCGAAGATGCCTTGGCTGTCAGCCTGAAGCGTCTAGCAGAGGCGGGTCCGGTCGACACCGTCGGCCTCGCGGAAGCGGTCCTCAACAAGGTGGGCGAGAAGTACGACGAGTTTCTCACCGAACGACTCCTCTGCGAGGAGTACGCGCGGCGCGAACTCGACCCCGTGGGAGCGTGGGAGGCGATCTCGGAGATCGCCGCTGAGGCGAAGCGGACGAGCGCCTGATCACCAGGCTGACGCATAGATATCGCACTGAAGGGTCGCCCCGACGCCGGAGGATCTGCGGCAGGAGCAGGGGGAATGGGGAGCTGGGCAAGCCTCCCTGTGTATTTCTAGCTCGGTGTGTAGGGGCGCAATGGGAATTGCCGGGGGCTGGGGCGCGTAGAGACCGGAGTCACGCCCTCCGTTTCCCTCTCAATTCTGCCCCGTAAATGGGCATTCTGTCCGGACGCGCGCCCTTCATGCGCTCTTCTCCAGCCGCCAGGACGGGCCGCAATTCCCATTGCGCCCCTACAACCTGAAGGAGTACGAGACTCGCTTTCCTGTGCAAGGCTTCTTGCTCGCAAAGTGGCACAACGCCCTGTACCGCACGCTCGAACCGACCCTAAAAGCGGAGACCAGTCCGTAGGGATGCGAAGGCGACCATGGAGAGGCGCGAGGACGTTCACGTCCGTGTGCTTGCGCGAGGTTGCGGGAGCTGTGGTTGTTACTTCTTATACGCCGGTGGGGAGAAGGAAGGGACGGAGCGGGCGAGGACGCGGAACCGTGCAGGAGAGCGAGAAGAGATGCACACAGGTTGACTAGCTCGTACCCTCCCCATTACATCCCCCCCGAACGTCACGACTCCGGGCTAACGCAATCACTCGGGAAGGCGTGCCTTAAATACCTTTCGAACGCCGACGGAAAGCGTTAACGAGAGGGAACTCGGAAGGCCGCTCCGGGTGGTGCTGGCGGTATACTGGCCAGGGCCCAGCCGCTACGACATGATGCGCTCCGGGTGCAGCGCCGGCCCGTCGATGAAGGAATGGAAGGGGCGAATGGACCAAGCCACCGCGACGATCCTCCGGGAGGCGATTCACTCCCGCGAGCCGGTGGACGGTCTCACGCACGGCCTCTACCGGTACCCGGCACGGTTCTCCCCGGGATTCGCACGCGCCGTCATCGAAGCGTTCACGGAGCCGGGCGATGTCGTCTTAGACCCGTTCGTTGGCGGAGGCACCACCCTGGTCGAGGCACGAGCGCTGGGTCGCCTCGGGGTCGGCGTGGATATCAACGCGCTCAGCGCGTTCCTCCTTCGAGCGAAAACGACGCTCCTTTCGGCACAGGACGTGCACGAGTTACGCTCGTGGGGCGAACGCACTCTGGTTGCGCTCAATCTACGTCGTCCGGCCCGGCGGGCGACCACGTGGATGGCACTCGGGTACCAGACGAACCTGACGGGCAGAACGACCTGGCCGAGTCGCAAGCTCATCGAACTCGCACTCGACTCGATACGTCTTCTGGCGAATGCGCGGCAGCAGCGGCTGGCGCGTGCCGTGCTCCTCAAGACCGCCCAGTGGGCGCTGGACTGCCGCGCGGAGATTCCAAGTGCTCGTGCCTTTCGGAAGCAGCTGCTCGTCCATCTCCACGAGGTGCTCGCTGGTGCGCTCGCGTTTCGGGGCGCGGCCCTTCGGGCGGACCGAGAAGTGGAGCCGCGGGGCGTCCCGCGGACGCTCTTCTTGCAGCGGTCGGTCGAGGGCATCGAGAACGAGCCGCGGCTCACGCCGTACTTGCCGCCTCGGCTCGTGTTGACGTCGCCGCCGTATCCCGGGGTGCACGTTCTGTATCACCGGTGGCAAGTCCAGGGACGCCGTGAGACCCCGGCGCCATTCTGGATAGCGGACGCGCTGGACGGGAACGGTCCGAGCTACTACACGTTCGGCGACCGCAAGCGTCCGGGTCTGGCGCCGTACTTCGCGCGCGCAGCGCAGGCGTTCACGTCACTAGCTCGCATCGCGGGACCACAGACGCTCGTCGTGCAACTGGTCGCGTTCGCCGAACCATCCTGGCAGCTACCGGCATACCTGGGTGTGATGCAAGACGCAGGCTTTCGCGAAGCCACGTACTCATCGCTCGCGAACGCTCGTGATGGTCGCGTCTGGCGTGGCGTGCCGAACCGAAAGTGGTACGCGCGCACACGCGGCGAAAGTTCCGCGAGTAACGAGGTCGTGCTTTTCCATAGGCTTGCGCAATAAAGGCCGCATCTGGGCCTGTTATGCGGCCTCTCCGGCGTCATCCTCGACGCGAGGGATGTCGGGCCTAATGTCGGCAAGTGACCGAATCGTGGGGACGAGTACAGGCGCGACTGCCTGCGTGAAGTAGGCTACCTTCTTCGGTAGGTCGTTTTCAAACGCGTCCTCCTCTGCTTCCTCTCCGGAGCCGCGCTGGCGCTCATCCTGCTGGTGCTGGTGGATGATGCCCATGCCGGCAAGCACCATGCCGAACTTGAACTGAGCGCGCGCGACGTTCGCGTCCTCGCCGGCGAGTTTCAGTTCGTTCTGCAGGTAGAGGTTGTCCATGTTCACGTAGAAATCGTATACGTCCTTCGTGGGGTCGCCGTTGTCGGCAGAGGAACGTTTAATGATTACTGCGGTGTGTTTCGTGAACTCGTACTTCTCCCACTCTTCCCTACNNAGTCCTTGCTTGGTTCGTGTCGTTTGCGGGACGTCTTGTCGCCGGGTCGTGACTCTTGGGCTTCTCGAACCGTGACACTGAAGCGATTCTCGAATGGTTCGTCCCGAAACGGGTCGGTCATGAGCGTCACGAAATGGAGTTCGTCGCCCACCTGGCAGTTCAAAGGGAGTTTCATGCTGACGGTGGCCTGTCCCTCGAACAGGTAGGGGCCGACGTAGCTCTCGACCGGCGTCCGTTGCTCCTCGTGCAGGAAGAATATTTCGAACTCGCCCTTGTCTACGTCTCGACCGAAATAGTCGTCGACAGCGTCGGTCTCGAAGAAGAGACGGCTGCGCATGTTGATGGGGGTGTTTCGCTGAACGGGGGTGCCGTAGTCCTTTTCTCGGAACTTCCAGTATGTCGGGTGGGTTTTTCCGTGAAACGGTTTGGTCTCGGGTGTGCCTTTGCTGTGCCTGAAGGGGTCGGAGAGGCGGGTGCCTTTCAAGAAGAGCTGTGAGAGGGTCGGGGACTGTTTGAGGACTTCACTGAGGATGTCCTCGAGCGGGCGTTGATCGTCGAGTTTGCGTTCGGTGGCTTCGCGCTGGCGGCGCTCTCTTAGTGCGCGGAGCTGGTCGCTGTTCTTGAGGAGGTCCTCTAGTGCGTGCTCGATCTCCTGGCGGAGTTCTCCACCGCTAAGTCGGTCGCGGCTGTTCATGATGAAGTCCTCGCGTGCGCGGCCGGAGAAGTCCGTGCAATCCACGATGACCATGAGGTCGTCCGCTATGTAGTCGAGGCTGCCAGCGGTGCGTCGGGAGAAGAAACTCTTCGGAAAGGCGCCGTGTGTCTGGCCGTTGAGCGTGAACAGAATGCCTTCGTTCTTTCGGTACGGTTTCGCCTGCTTCTCCTTGAACGCGTAGATGGTCGCGAGCATTTCCTCGCCGGCGGCTTTTATTCTGCTGTGAATTGGGGGGAATTCGAGTTTGTCGCGTTTGTTGTCGGTGATTCGAACGATGAGGCCGTTCATGGTGGTCTCCCAGCTTCCGGCATGACCGCCTTTTCCGCCCCAATCCTTGCGGCACTCGTGGAGACGGACTGGGAGAGCGACCTCGGGGAGCAGAAGGTCGATTCTGCTGAGCATGCCGTCGGGCAGCAGGATGACGCCGCGTGCGCCGATGGCGTGGTACTCGTAAAGCTTGATGAGCGTGCCCCACTCGGTGGGTCGGACGTACGCGTCGTTCCCGTCGGGAAAGAGCGGGAGGGTGTCGCTCGTGAAGCGGAGCACGCCGCCGTTTGAGGGGCGGTAGTCGCTGTTCACGGGTGCGAGGTAGGTGAAGACGCTGCTGCGGCGGTTGCCCTCTGGCTCTTCGCGCCGAACGACCGTGAAGCCCCACTGGAGGTCGCTGTCGTCGGCGAGGTGGCGGTTCGCGATGTCAGGGTTGCGTCGAGAGATGACGAGCTGGAGGTTCTGTTTTCCGCAGAACTTGAGTACGCCCGTGCCGCCCATGTTGAATTTTCCCTGTACGAAGGGGATGCGAAGTTTGTTCGACTTGTTCAGGCTGAGCAGAGTGTCCGGCATGCGCTCGGGGGTCTGTCCTTCGCCTTTATCTGTGATCGTGAAGCATGGATTCCCGTTTGCCGCGCGGGCGCCTGTCGCCGCAAACGTGATGGTCTGGGCGACCTCACGGCGCTTGGAGTCGTTCCATTCGCTGATGCGACCGGCGAGCGGGTCCTCGGGGCGGGGGTGGTTCTCCAGGAAGACCGCGACGGCTTGCCGGATGCTCTTGGGCGCCTTGGGGCCTTCCGGGTTGATGCCGCGAAGCTGGCACTCGAGCATCAGCCGTGCGTCGACGGCGTTCACAAGTTTCTCGACCAGGGCTGCTTCGGGCTTGGCTTGCTGATTCCCGATAGTGCTGTAGTTGTTCTCGTTGTCCCCAAAGAGCCGCCACGCGCTCCGGTTCGTCCAGAATCCTGCCTGGGTGAGGATATCGATGACCTCTTCTTCGTGGTCAGACTGGAGGAGTCGGAGGCAGAGGTCCTTGGTCTGGTCGTTCGTCATCGCCGTTTGTCCTCCGCTTTATGCCGCTGCAGAACGGTTCGCGTACGTGGTGCCGGTGTCCGTGATGAGGTACGACACTCTCACTCCCTCGCGGAGGCGGCTGATGAGTCCGAGGTCGGCCATTCGGGAGATGAGGCCGGACCGCTGGGTGGTGATGAAGGCGTCGGTCACGTTGTCTTTCTTGCTCGCGGGGAGCTTCTTGACGGCGTCGTCGAGCTGGTCCGGAGTCGTGAGCCCTTGCTTGATGAATTCGATGATGGTGCGGAACGCGTAATCCTCAGCAGGAACGAAACGGGCGATATGCTCGATGAGCAGCGTTCGTTCGTCGTTGCTCAGGCGGTCGCTCGTGGCAGAGGCCGGTCCGTCAAGGATGGGGTTCTGCAGGATGGCGAGGGCCCAGCCGGGTGTCGTGAGTTGGATGCGCCGCGTGCGTTCGCTCGTAATGCCGATGAGCTTGAGATCCGCAAGGAGCCCGCTGAGTTGTCCCTGTTTGCTGATGCTCGCGACGAACTGGTTCGCGTACCGGAGCCGACTCTTGTCGGCGTTTTCACCGGTGGAAGGAAAGCCGGTGGCGAGGGCTTCGTCTCTCTTGAGGCCGTGCTGCTGGTCGTGTGCTTCGAGGTATTGGCCGAGGAGCGCTGCTTCCTGCGCGACTTGCGGCGAAAGCTTGTCGATGGGAAGACCGCCCGGGTGCTGGAGAAGCAGGTTAGCCATCGCCCGCACGGTCGCTTTCGCGGGGAGGAGCTTGGAGTATTGGCCGAAAACCCACCGGTCGACCGGTACGGGCTGCCCGGGGAAGAAGACGTCAGAGGGAAGGGTGGCGAGCGGGCATGGCGGGTCCGTCGGAAGGTTACCGCTCGTGAAGACGACTGGTAGAGCGACGCGTGTTGGCTGGGGACGCGTCCCGGACGCTTCGACCGTGTGTAGTGCGACGGTCGGCGCATGCCGTCGCGGCGCTGATTCCACCCTCGGCGCTATCTCCGGGAGGACGATGGCCCCCTTCGCATCGAGGGCAGCGCTTAACGTGGCGTAGTTGACGAGGGCCGCGTTAATCACGTCGGAGTAGTCCCCTAGCCCGTCACGCTCCTTGAGCTGATCGAGGGCTTCCTTTGCTTGTGGAGAACAGCGAAAAACAATCACCATCGCGCACCCCTTATTCTTCCGAGACTGGGATATAATCTAGGTCGCGCTAGGTAATCTGTCAATGTATTTCGTAGTAGGGTTACCTAATACTGGCGACAGAGGTACTAAGTAGTTGGCGGAGAACTACTTATTGGCACTCCCGATTTCAGGGTGACCATGCTGGGTCGCCGCGTGCGAGGTCCTCGTGGCAGTGCAGGCAATCGTGGCGTGCTCGTGCGCCCCATTCGTCGAGGGTTCCCGTGGTGCCGAGGAATTTCTTGTACCCGACGATGGCGCCGCTCGGGTCGTGTTTCTTCGTGCTGCTTGCGGTCGTGATGCTCTTTCCGGCGTACCCCGTGAGGAGTTGGAGTGCTTCGTTGACTGCTTGGCTGGCGAGGAGTCCGTTCATGCTCACGACCTGTGCCTCGCCGGGGCGGCCGTCCGTCGTGGTCGCGTAGGTCCGCTCGGGGTGGCAGCGGTCCGCGGTGAGCGTCTCGTCGCTGAGGATGCCGGTGCACCACAGGCAGGGGCCGCCGGGACGGTACGTGGCGATGTTCCCGCCGATAGCGACGCGGGCCTCCTCGGCTGATGAGGGGGTGACGGGCCGTGCTTTGAGGCCGATGTCGATGTACGGGATGAGGTAGCGGCTCGCGAGTTGCTGCAGGTCGGCCCGGGCGTCCAGGTTGTCGACGCACCCGATGATGACGTCCGCCCGCTTGAGGGCGTCAATCGTGGCTGGCATGGGGAGGCGCTCGTGGATGAGCGTGACACGCGTGTCAGGGTTGATGCGGCGTACCTGGCGGCGTTGAATGCTCGTCTTGCGGCGTCGGAGGAGTCCGTCGAGACGCGTCATGCCGATGAGACGATGCTGATTGTCCGGCGTGGCGTGGTCGTGGTCGATGAGGATGAGTGTGCCGATCCCGAGGTGGGCGAGCTGCTGGACGACGTGGCTTCCGCCCCCTCCGAGCCCGACGACGGCAATCGATGACATAGCGAGGGTGTCCTGGCCTTCCGCGCCGATGATGAGTTCCTGACGCTGAAACCGTGCGGACTGGAGGTGGGTGGCGGGTCGTGCTGGCCAGTTCAGGATGCTCTGCCCGTACCAACGGACGCGTACTTCGCGCCGTGCGGGGTGGTCCTGGCCGGGGTAGACGAAGAGGCCGGCAGCGTCGTCCCGGCTGAGGACGATGCTCGCGTGGGGCCGTGCCGGGACCCGGCGTTGGAAGAATGGTAGGAGGCGCATGGCGCTCTGTTCGTCATCACGGGACAGGCGCGTGGTGCCGTGGTGGTCGTGCGCGTGGAAGACGACGATGCCGAGCCCTTCGGCCGTGGCGCGCTCCGTGATGGGGAGCATGCTCGTGCCGCTCCACGACGCGCCGTGCCCGGGAGCGTGCTGGTACTGGTTCTCGTCGAGACCGATGACCTCTCGGACGAGGAGGACGTCCTTCGTTCCGAGGCGGGCGTGACTGACGAGGCCGAACGCGACGTACTCGTGATTGCCGGGCCGGAACACGATCTGCTGGAGACGCTCGCCGACCCCTAAGGGAATCCTGAGCTCTACCGGGTGCGTCATGGTTTCCCGAACCGCTGCCGAACGGCCGTCGCGAACCGAGCGAGCGAGTCCCCTTTCAGGTAGGGGACGTTGAAACTGAATGTCATCCAGGACTCGCCGGCGAGGACGACCGTGGAGCTGTTCTGGACGGGCTGGCCGTTACTGAGGGTCTGGCCGGGACGAACATAGTGGAGGGGCTTGGCCTGTGACGGGTCCAGGACAAGCAGGAGATCCGTGGCAAGAGGCTGACAGCCCGGTGGCAGCGGGACGTCGTTGATGCGCACGAGCGTGCGGGCGCCGTCCTGCGCGACATGGACGTCAGTCCCGTACCGCTCGCGCAGTTCGTTCACGGCGCCCGTTATCGTGTCGGGATGCATGCGGCCGTCCAATTAGCTGACGGTGCCGCCCGGGACCGCCTGGAAGTGCTCGCCATCCTTCACGTGCACCTGTTCGTCGAGCCCGATGTTCCCGCCGACCGGCTTGTGATGCTCGAGCCGAACGAGGTCGTCGGCGAGTGGAGCGCTGGCGCGCTCACGAATCTCGCGGCCCGTCACGGGGTTGTGGTCGAACTCGACGTGCACGTCGCGGCCATTGACCTCGACGGTGATGTGCACGATGTGCGGGTGATGCTCGGGGTGGTGCTCGCCGTGCTCGGCGTGTTCGTGCTCAGTGCTGCTCATGGAGTGCCTCCGTTAGGTTCGCCCGCGTCTCCCGGGCGCTGGTAGATCCGTTTGATTTCATGATTCATAAGCCTGCCGACATCGTGCCCAGTGGTGGCGGTGGTTAGCGATAACGATTCGGGGTCACGCTACCTGGCAGAAGACCAGGGTCGAGAGGTTGTTATCGCGAATGCCGTCCGCGGTCGTGCGCACGTAAGGGCGCTCGCCGCACGTCTCGCAGCCTCCCTCGATTACGTCGGCTTCAACGCCGGTGGTCGGGGAGACCGTGTAGTACCGGTCGCCCGTGGGCGATCGGAGGTTCTGAATGGCTTCTGCGACGGTGATGCGGCGGTTCCACGCGGAGGGCGTGCCGAGGCCGAGGTTGGTGATGTGCTCGTGGCTTCCTGATGGCGTCTTGTTGACGCAGACGACGTGATAGCGCATTTCGTCCCGCTCCTTGATTTGATCCGTTCGGCTCTAAGTGGCTCTAGGGGAATACGTTACACGTAGGTGGCGGGCGTGCGTCGGCGCTCCTCGGTGACGAGTGGTCTCTCACACCCTTCTACTTGCCCGATTCTTCGGGCATTCGGACACGGCACCCTGAAGACGCAGGAGAATGTCCGGGAAGCTCCCAGATTGGGCAAGATGAGGGAAGGAGGATCGACGACTGGCGAATCCGCCACGGCGAGTCCCGGAAGATCAAGCGGCGACGCCGGAGGAGGTACGTGTTGCACTTGTGGGGCTTTCGGACGCGGCCTGGATCAGGCTGAAGAAGTACGCCGGGTGGCGCATCCGTGGCGTTCCGGAGCCAGAGCGCGAACGCCGTGATGGCAAGGAGCTCTTAGGCCGGGCGATGGAGCTGACGCTGGAAGGGACCCGTCGCTGGCACAAGCGGCACGACCTCGTCGAACATTTAGAAGACGTGATGAGCAGCGTGGCGAACCACTGGAGCAAACGGCCGGTACCGGACCTATCGATCCTCGCCTGCGACCTCACGCGCCTCACGGAGGGCGGAACGGAGACGAATCCCCTCCTGCAAGCCCTGACGACGGAACCATCGCCGGAGCGCGAGGCCATCGCAAAGAACCTCCTCGGGCAAATCGAGGCACTCTTCGTGGACGATTCCGAGGCGAGCCTCATCTTGGGAGGACTCCTGGAAGGACTCTCCGTGAAGGAAATCGCCGCCGTCCTCGATCTGGAGGAACGGGCCGTCGCGACGACGATGAAGACGATCTATCGTCGGGCGCGTACGGCCTTCCCGGAGGGAAAGGACCTATGACCGACAAGTCGCGCAACTACGAAGAGGAGCTTCGCCGGCTGTGCGATGCCATGGCAGACGCCGTGGGCCGTATGACGGACGAGGAAATCCTCGCCGAGGCGCGCGAAGAGGGAACGGACCCGAGAGTGAAGGCGGACCAGCTGCGCCGAATGGCTGACGCGCTCGCTCGCGAGGTACGGCTGCGGCCCCTGCGCGCGGCACGAGCACAGTACGAGCGCGAGCATGCCGCGCTGCAGGCAAGAACCCGGGAGCTGCCCGATTCACCGGCAGAGCGGCGAGCGCTCTTGCAGCGTGCGTTCACGAGGCGCCCCGAGCTTCAAGGGCTTCTGACGGCCGCGGCGCGTGACCTCAAGGATGTCCCGGACGACGACGTCGAGAGCATGCTCCGGAACCTCGCGGCGCTTGGAGGCCTGGACGACCTCCCGGGGAAATGACGCGTGTGCACCCCTCACCCGACGAGCCCAGTGGCCTTACTCGATGAACTGAGGATTGCGCTTCCGGAGGAGATTGACGTCGAGGCGATCGCCTCGTACTGCAATGCGACGGTCGTGTACGAATCCCTCTCGGGGTGCGAGGCACGCATTATCGGCCTCGGCGACCGGGCAATCATCACTGTCCGCGCCGATGCCCGACGGGAGCGCCAGCGATTCTCTATCGGGCATGAACTCGGACATTGGATGCGCGACCGCGCACGGATAGGATTCTCGTGCACCGAATTCTCTTTTCACGTCGAGTGGTCGGTTGAAAACCCGGAGCGGCGAGCGAACCGCTTCGCGGCCGACCTCTTGCTGCCCGGGCGGTTCTTCCAGCCGGCAGCGAAAGACCAGCCCATGACGCTCGCCACGGCACGGAGTCTCGCGACGACCTTCACGACGAGCCTAACAGCGACGGCAATTCGTCTAGTCGAGCTCGGGTCGTTTCCGGCGATGCTCGTGTGCTCGGACACGGCCGGGAACAGAAAGTGGTACGTCGCCGGCCCGGACGTGCGGGTCCGGCCGGTCCTTAGGGTGGGGCGGGACACGGTCGCCTACGAGATAGCCCACGGTGGCAGGAAGGGAAACGATCCCGTTCAAGTGTGCTCGGACGGGTGGGTCGACCATCCCGACGCGGGACGGTACGACCTGACCGAGGACAGCGTAGCGACTGGACGAGAACTCGTGCTCTCCCTCCTCTGGTGGAAGAACGAAGCACAGCTGCTCGCCATCGAAAACGACGATGACCCCTAGCCGGAGGCTTGCGAAGACGCTGAACTCAAACTAGTCGAGTGCGTTAGGCGCAGTCGCGGGATGAAACGTTCGGGAGACGTTGTCGCGCCCGGCACTCGGAGCCTCTTTATCGAACACCCGTGTCGGCCGGTTGGCTTTTGTCGTTGATGAAGGCGAGTCGTACGTCGTAGCCGAGTCGTCGTAGTTCCTGGCTGGTACGTCGGAGGGTGACTCTGCTGAAGAACGGGAGTTTGTTTCTGTTCGCTGACCGGCTGATGATGCCCAGGATGACCTGGTACTCGTTCGGTCCTGGCCGCTCGTCCGGGTTATGTCGGAGTGCGGTGGGGAGGCGGTCGTTGAATTCCTTGCGGATGAGGTTGTCGTCGTAGAAGACCTGTCCAGCGACGAGCGCCTGCGCGAAGAGGTGGCTGAGGATGCTGGACCCGCCGTATCGCTTGATGTGGACGAATTGCTTGTTGGCCGTGTACACGTCGCAGAGTTCGAAGGGGCTTGTGGCGCCTGCGGGCTTGAAGAGCTTCTGGTCGAAGAGGACTTTCTTCGGTGCGCGTGTCCTGGCGAGTTCCTGGTTGTAGACGGCTTCGTTGGGGCCGTTGTAGTCGGGCAGGGTGAGGTCGGCGTCGCGTGTCTGCTTGAGGGCGGCGTTTACTTTGTTCACGAAGTCGCGGCTGATCGCGTACCAGTGTCCGTTCGTGAGGAGGTACGTGGTTTTGTCGTCGTCGTGCTCTGCGTAGAGGCCCTGGTAGACCGTCCATTCCAGCACGGGTTGTGGGTCGTCCGCGCACACGCCAATCTTGTCGCGCTTGAGGACGTCGAGGGTGACCTTCGCGTATGGCCGGACGTGCGTGAAGTAGTCCTTGAGGTGGAGGTTCGGGAGTGGGTCGTGTGGCTTCTTGTTGTACCGGAACCCGAGGATGTCTTCGCGGAGGAGGAGTTGGGGAATGACGAGCCACGTGCGTGTCGTGTCGCCGCGCTGGAGCCGTTCTACGAGCTGGTCGTTCAGCGTGTCCTGCTGGGTGTTCGGTACGGGTTGGATGTGGTCGGTCCAGGCGAAGTCCTTCCGGTAGTCCGTGCTGTTCGCGCGTTTCTCGTACGTGTCGAGGACGGGGGCGATGTCGGCGAGGTCTATGTTGATGGTGGCGTGGAGGACCTCGCGTCCACTGAGGACTTTGCCGAGCGTGGGGTTCTTTGGGGTGCCGGTGACGGCGCGGAGGAGGTCTTCGTCGAGGTTCATGCCGAATCCGGCGATGCTGGTGGCGGTGCCGGCTTGTTCGCGGGTGTGCCGGTGGACTGCCTCAAACGTTTCGCGGTCGATTGTCCTTATCTTGTCTGGGGCGATGCTGTTAAGGCAGGTCTTGAGGCCGAACGTGTCGTCGATGCAGGACGGTTTGAGGAGGAAGCGGCCGGTGCCGAACGCGAGCGCGTACACCCGGCCCTGACGCCACAGGACGAGGAGCGCGTTACTGCTTTGGCTCAGCGGCAACCGACATTCGCTCGGGAGGTGTTTGACGAGGAAGGCGTGCCAGCGCGCTGCCCGGGCGCGTGTGGGCTTCGTGACGAGTATGGCCTGGCGGAAGCCGCGAATGGTCGTGAGCGTGGTTTGTTGTAGGTCCGGGTCCTCGACGAGGACCTCGTCCAGGCGCCCGCGGGGCGCACGGAGACGATAGACGGACAGCGTGATGAGAGGCGGTTCCTGCGCTTTACGCGGCATCGGCTGTCGAGAGCGTACGCCCTTCGGGGGAGTGAGTCGCCCGGTGCGTGGATGATGTTTCTTGCGGCGAAAGGTGTTGCGGCGATGCATAGCAGCGGGGAACCCCTGCGCGGATTAAAGGGTTTCGGTCGTCGTCCTTTCGGTGTCGTGCACGGATTGCTCGGGGCGGGGTGTTTATGAGAGCCGTTGACGATGGTGCTGTTCGTGTTCATTCGTTGGTGTCGTTGACGCGTCGGTTGCTGCGAACGGCGGGGACTGACACGTATGGGCGGGTCGTGTGCTATGGGGAGCACCGCCTGGATTTGACCGTGAGTCGGGACTCCTTGGAGCGCGCACTCGGGTTCTGGGATTCCTTCATTCGGGCGTGCGCGGCGCGCGGATGGAAGGTGAGTATCGAGGGCGAGCGTCAGGGCGAGACGGTCGTGACGGTTGATGGCGAACGACTCGTGCTGCGCTTACGGGAGGGATACCGTCGGGAACCGTTCCGTCCCACCGAGGACGAACGTCGGGAGGCGAAGCGCCGGGGGTACCCGACCTCGTGGCCGACGTGGCGTCACCGCCCGTCGGGAGCGTGCACGTTCACGGTCACGAGCAAGCACACCTACCGGGAGCTGATCACGCTGCGTGATGGTAGGCACCGGTTGGAGGACCAGCTACCAGGGCTCATCGAAGCCCTCCCCGAGACCGCGCGAACCGTGAAGGCTGCCCGGGAGGCCGCCGCCCAGGCGGAGGTCCGCCGCCGGGAAGAGGAGACACGGAGGTGGAAGGAGGTGGAACGTCGGCGGCAGGAGGAGGTGCGACGGTCCGGCCTGATGGCGGAGGCGACCCGTTGGCATCGGAGCCGACAGCTTCGGGCGTACGCGCGTGCTGTGGCGCGAAAGGCGGGCACGCTGGCGGCTGGGTCAAAGCTGGAGGCGTGGGTGCGCTGGGCGGAACGGGTAGCGGATGACCTTGACCCGCTCGTAAAGGACCGGTACGCGGACGACGCAGGCCGGCCGTTCGGGAAACCGCCCTGGTGGGCGTAGGGTCTCCCGGTGCGAGCGGAAGTTAACCGAGAGCGGCGGAATGCGTTAGTCGTTGTAGTGGTTCGAGGAGTTCTGGGCTGAATGACCGGAGTAGTGTTCTAGTCGTGTCTGCTCTGGCAGGCCTAAGCAGGCGGCAGCGCGTCCGGGAAAAGCGGCGGGACGTCATCTGAGAAGGCTCTCTCGATGTCGGCCGTCCTGAAGACCTGGTCCGTCGTGTCCGAGAATGAGCATTCGTACTCCTGCTGGTACCACCACTCCCCGAGTGACGCTTTCTCTTCTTCAAGGAACTTCTCCGAAATCCTCGGGCACTCCTTGGCCGTCACCTTGATGCGATTCCACGGCCCGTCGCCCGTCCACTCGTTGTAGAAAAACCCCCGCTTCCCGAATGGCGTCGTGAGGCATACCATCCGGCCTCCGGAGACAGCGAGAGTCGGCCTGATAGAGAAGTAGAGTGGATCGTCCACCCTCGCCGCTTCGTCAACGACGAGAAGCCGGACGCCCGAGAAGCCTCGGACGGTCTCTTCGGTTCCGGGCAGGGCGATGATCCGGGAGCCGTTTTGAAGTTCGACACGTAGCGCTGACTCCTCGGCGACTGGTATCGACTCGCCGAGCCTGCTCCTGAAGTCAGTGACCTTCCGGAACAGCTCCTGCGACTGGCGTAGGGAGGGGCTCAAGAGCAGGACAAGGGACTTCGGGCGGAAGAGGACTTCGTGGAGCGCCATCGCGGCCGTCACCGTGCTCTTGCCGGACTGACGGGAGCAGAGAAGAAGAACCCTTTCGGCGTTCGACCTCAGGAGGCGCTGCTGCCACGGGTCGGGCTGCAGACCGCCGCGCTCCATGATCGCCGCCGGATCGAGCCGGAGCTCAAGGTTTGTCGCTAGCATCTCTGAGCCTCTTCATCGCGTCGGCGACTGCTAGCTTTGCGTCGGGAAAGCTCTCGAGGGCCGTCTCGATCGCAGCGGAAATCAACGTCCACTCCTGCGAGTGAATAATGTCGAAAGATCCTGAGTGCTTGACTTCTTTCGTCTCCGTCCAGCCGGCCTCGCCCTCGCGCTCACGGCCAGGGCCGAATCTCAACCAGTTGAAGGGCTGGTCCTTCCGGACCTCGATCTCGGCCGAGAGGCGCGCCTGTGCTCTCGCCGCCCAGACGTCACGGACAAACGAGAGGTAGGGCTCCCTTTTCTTTCGCGTGCCGGTCCGTATCCAGAGCTTGAAGGTCTCGCGATCGATGCCATTCGCTTCGGCGGCGATCCAGTCAAAGGCTCCAGCCCTGATCGCCGCAACAATCGCCTTGTGGCGTTCAGGAGTGAGGAGACTGGGGCGGCCCACTATTCGCTCCTTCCCGACGGGACGGGCTCGGCTTCTAGCGTCGGCTTTTCACCCGTCGCCTCCAGAAAGCGCTCGAGGGTGACCGCCACGTACGCCGGCGAGATCTCCATAGCGTAGACGCGTCGACCCTCCCTTTCGCCGGCGATGATCTGGCTCCCGCTTCCGCTGAAGGGCTCGTAGCAGAGGTCGCCGGCTTTCGTGTGCTGTCGCATTGGGATCGCGAAGCAGTCGAGTGGTTTCGGCGTCGGATGGTCGGGGCGCTCCTCGTTCGCGATCGTATCGATCTCCCAGACCGTTCTCTCGTAGTCTGCGGTCTCCTTTGGCGGCTTTTTCCCCTTCAGCCACCCAAAGAAGCACGGTTCGTGCGACCAGAGGTACCACGAGCGCGTCAGGATCGGCCGGTTCGGCTTCGACCAGATAATCTGCTGATGGACGAAGGCCCCGTTCTTCTCCCACGCCTCCTCGACCATCCGCTGCCTTCGTGAGGCATGCCAGCAGTACCACGCGGCGTTTGGGAGGATGGCGGTGTCGACGGCTACTCGGATGAAGTGCTCGTAGAGGTCGGAATTCTGTTCTGCGTCGGCTTCGTCCCAAGTCGTCCCGTAGGTCTCGGACCAGTCGGTGTTCTTTGAGGGAAGGGACTTCGAGGTCCCAGGATGGTTCGTGCCGTCATAGCCGACGAGGTACGGCGGATCGGTCGCGAAAAGGATCGCCCTTTCACCCTGCATCAGCCTCGCGACGTCAGTGGGGTTCGTGGAGTCGCCACAAAGGAGGCGGTGCTCCCCAAGCGTCCAGAGCTGCCCGAGCTCAGCGCCCCATTTCTTTCTAAGCTTCCCAGCTTCGTCGAAATTCGGGCCCGGGTCGTCGAGGGGCTTCGGGCCAGGCTGTGCGCCGTATTCCATTGCGAGGTTGTCGAGCATCTTCTTCACGGCGTCGCTGTCGGTCTCGACCTGCTCGAGAAGAGTCCTCAGAGACTCAGGGTCCCCCTCGGCGAGTGCGGCGAGCGGGTCGAGCGTCGCCAGGAGCTTGTCGGCTTCGGCCTCGGTAACGTTGAGGACGAGAACGGGCAGGATGGCGTCCGGAGTCGTCTCGGCCCGGAGATGGCCATCGATGATCATCAGGCCCTCAGGCGTTTCACGGGTGAGCAGGGCGTCGGCATAGCCGATCTCGGACAGGAGCCCGCGCAGGGCATCGGCCTGCGCCTTGGGGTGGCGACGCCAGTTTTTGGGGTTGGGGAGGAGCGAGCCCGCCGAAACGCGGCGGAGCTCGACGATGCGGTCGCGGATCTTCATAAATAAGTCTCACTCTCTCGGCAGACGTCCTGTTCGCTCGGGGGCGAGGCATTCGAAGCGGCATCCGCAGGGAACGCCTGCCGGTTCGGGTGCTGTCCCGGGTAGTCGCTTGGGGTCTTGGCGCCTCGCTCCATCAATTCCGATAGTGGGTGGGCGTCTTCGCGACGGTCGTTTTCGCCTGAAGTCCGGAAATTCGAAGTTCTGTAATCAACGGGCGTGGCGTTTTTCCGCCCCTTAAGAGGCAGGAGAATTTCGATCCGTAATTAAATGAGGGTGAGCGATCCTGCTCTGAAAAAGGTCAGGGAATTTCGAACACCCTGTAATTCAACGGGCGAATTCCTGAGGCGAGGGGCGTTTCCACCCGAAACAATCACGGAATTCGAAATCCCATAAGTCATTGCGGCGGCATCAGCATTTCCGCTCGAAGAATCGGGAACTTCGAAATTCTCTAGTAATTAATCGACGTGAGCCTTTTCGCCTGAGGTTCAGGGAGTTTCTGGCCCGTAATTGCCGGTGGGCACTATCGGGCTAGGAGATAGATATCTATGAAAAAACCCGATCTCGACCCTAACCAGGCTGTCCGGCAAGTTCAGTTTCTGACCGGAAGGCCCGACACCCCGACTTCTTTCCAAAGTCGTCACTGTCTTGGATTACAGGCTGACGTCACCATTCGATTAAGGAGGATTTCATGAGATTCGTCATCGGCGTCGATCTAGGACAGGTTCACGACTACACGGCGGTCACCATCATTGAACGACGGCAGGCGCCGGGGGCCTGGGTAGTCCGTTTCTTGGTCCGGTTCCCCCTCGGCACTTCCTACCCGGAAATCGTCGAGCGAATTAAGGACCTTATGTACCTTTCGCCCCTGCGCGGTCAATCTCACCTCGCCCTGGATGCCACCGGGGTCGGCAGGCCCGTTCTCGACCTGTTCCGCCAGGCTGGGATGGGCTGTCCCCCAGTGGGCATTTCGATTCACGGCGGTGATGCCGTCACCCGCGACCCAGCGATTTCGGGTTATCGAGTTCCGAAGAGAGACATCGTAAGCAATCTCCAAATACGTTTTGAGCTGGACCAGATAAAGATCAACTCGAAAATGCGGTATGCCGACCTCCTGGTCAAGGAGTTGCAGAACTTCCGAGTCCACATCGCCGAGTCGGGTCATGATTCGTACGGTGCAGGGCGGTCGGGTGCCCACGACGACCTCGTCCTGGCCTTGGGCATAGCAGTCTGGTTGGGGCAAAAATACAGGCCGCTTCCGGCGCGGCGTAGCCAGGATTCGCCGTCGACAAGCCCGTGGGTAAAGGAGTTCTTCGCGAAACTCGAGCCTCAGTGGGTTCCTCTGGACCCAGATCAGTTCATTCTGGGGAATTACTCGGTGAGGCTCGGCCGCGCAGGCCCTCGTCGAAAAAAGGATACGAATTAAGCGCTGAGTTATCTTGGCATCCCAAGAAAGCCGTTGAGTATCTTGACATCCTAAGAGACGACGGCAAGCGGCAACGCGGGTGGAGCGGAGCAGAGGTCCCGGAAGCGGTCAACCCTCTGCTCCGCCCATGTCGGGACGCGAACCACGCCTCTCAGAGCCCGCTCACTCAACGGCTCGCGGCCGTCGATCGCCTCGAGGAATAGGANNTCGTCAGGTCGAGGATCTGCGAGAGCCGTGCCCGAGTGAGGCCGAGCTTCCGTGCGGCATCGGCCTGACCCTTGATTTCGCCACGTAGGATCGCCTGCCGGATCATGTGGGCGAGAGCGAGTGTGACGGCAACCCGGGCGGGCTGGTGTTCCGGGCCTGCCGACCGGATCGCAACGAATCGTTTCTGTCGTCCGTGCCGAACTCGATGAAGGTCGCCGTCTATGACTCTCGTGCCTTGCGCACTCACGCGAGCACCTCGCGTGGCACGTC
>PLZI01000059.1 GCA_003152095.1 Acidobacteriota bacterium
GCGTCGCGGTTGATACATCCGGACCATCTCGTTTACCTCGTCTGCCATTTCCCCCACCAGCTCCTTCGGCCCCAGCGCCTTCCCGAACCTCCCCAGTGACAGCACGAAGCGCTTGGCTTCGATGAGGGAACCGGTCGGAAGGTCGAGGACGACGTCGCCGTTCTTCTGGGTCTCGAGCTTCTGCGCGGGGTGCCAGCGCACTTCGGTGATCCAGGGGGCGATCTCCTTCGCGACCTTGACCTTGAAGCGGAAGGGCTTGCCGCCGACGTAGAGGCCGATGGAGTCGCCGAAGTGCCTGCCGGCGTCGAAGTCCTTCGGCGGGGTGAAGTGGAAGTTCGTGTTCCTGGCCTGGCGGATGCGCGCGAGGTAGAAAGTCTTTGTAACGCCGTCGTCGGGGTCGCGCGCGGCGAGGAGCCAGTCCCAGTTCATGTGAACGAGGACGAGCGGCTCGACGAGGCGGCGCGAGGAGAAGCCCGTGGGCTTCTTGTAGTCGATCTCAAGCTGGGTCTTCTCGCGCAGGGCGTTGGCGGTGGCGGCCCACACGTCGCGCGCGATGGCGCGCACGGGCTGCGGGTGCACCCAGAGCTTTTCCACGAGAGATGACGGCTGGACGCGGACTGATTCCGGTAGGAGGCGCGCGATGCGGTCGAAGGTGGCCTTGAGGTCCTTGAGGACGGGCGTGCCCTCGTAAATCTGGAAGACCTTCATCGCAACGCCGATGGCGAAAAGGTCGGCGCCGGACACGTCGAGGAACGGGAAGCGCCAGTCGGAGTTCTCGTAGCGGAAGGAGTGCTTCTTGCGGTCGAAGACGACGGGGGCGTTGAAGTCGGCGCGGATCTGGTCGACGAAGCGCTGTGCGGTCTTCGTGGACGTATGCCAGCGTCCGGCGAGGGACTCGCACGTGACGGGGCGCCCGCGGCGCACGAGGTCGTCGAAGTCCAGGAGCCTACGGAAGTAAGGCCTGTCGTTGAAGGGCATGGGCTGGTCGGCTGACTGCAATTCCCTCTCCATCGCGTTTGGCGGGGGATTCGGACATGCCGTGTCCGGGAAGTGTCGGGAAAAGCGCAAATGCATCAGTCGAAAAGTGGCGGGAGGCGGGCTCCAGCCAGGTCGAAGGTGGGAGGATGAAACGGACAGAGAGTGTCCGGGGGGGTGAATAAAGGTCCCGTTCTTCCGGCGAGCGCCAGAGGCGGTATTCTTGACGAAACTCTGAAAGGGGATGTCTATGGCGGCTGCCTATTCGGCTCCGACCCTCGTGGTGAACATCGCTCGGGAATTCTTCGCAGACATCCTGGCTCTACCCCGACGCAAAAACATCGAGTACCGGAACATGACGCCCTACTGGCTGAGCCGCCTGGAACGGGTCGGCCCCGCCCCTTTCAATCTCCGCATGTTGAACGGCATGACGCCGCCGGTTCCTGAGGCGACGGTCCGCGTTAACAAGGTCGTCCGGAGAGGGAGCACGAGCACGCTCGAACTCCACCTGGGACGGGTACTGGATATCAAGCACTGGGATCGGAAGAAGGAGCGTCCGGGCAGGTAGTGGTAACGCAGACGTCTTTGTCCTCAACCTAGGACTTCGGGCGCGCCCACCGGATGAACCTTTTCGGGGCAGACCCGGTGGTACTTTTCTCAGCCGACAACGATGAGGAGGATCCTCTAATGGGCTACGAGAGTTCGTTCCACCTAGTCGGCGTGAAGATCAAGCCCAAGTCCGTGAACGCAGTCAAGGAAGCGCTCGAGACCGGAAAGGTCCGTGGGTTGAAGTCCGTGCAGTATTTCTTGGAAGTCGCCGTGCTCGACGCTGACGGTTACCTCACCTTCAAGGCCAGTGAGGACGGTCTTGACCCCTACTGTGCATTCGATGACGGAACCGTGCCCGCCCTGAGCGGCAAGTGGTACGAGGCTGAACGCATCGCCGCATGGCTCCGAAAGCACTCCGCCAAGGGCGGACGAATGGTGTTCCACAGCCTCGAAGCCGATGGCGAGGCCTGGGGATGGCAGTTCGATGGGCAAGGCAAGATGAGGTTGCTGAAGCTCCGTCCGGTAGGGAAGTGGAGATAGCAATCCGATCACAGATGTGCTCGTGTATTGGCGGCGGCATTGCAACTGCCCGGACCTCAGAATCAGATCGCCGCTCGCCGCCGAGCGCGGTATCGTTAATCGCCGAAGGTGAGGCCCCTGATGAATAAAGACCCGGATCTAGATCGCGCATCGCCTCAAGAGTGCGAGGCCATTTTGATCGGTATCCTTCCGGATCCGAGCACTCGCCTCAGCTGCCTGAGGATTCTCCGCGCGGGAATCGTCGCCGTCCATTCGCGAGCGACGGCCGGGTGGGGCGTAACTCTCTTTAGCGACGGTCTAAGGCTGAACATAGGCAGCACGGAGGCTTACACGCTCGCTGAGGGAGTGATTCGCGTCCTCATCCTGATCGGCGACACCGCCAAAGTGCCCGCTGCCCTGACGGCGTCCTCGCTCTCGCCCTCGCCTTACAGGTCCACTCCCCCGGACACCCAGCTTCTCAGGGCGGAACCCTCACGCGTTGTAGCGGTCGAACCCTGGTTGCGCGACTGCTTCGTTAACTTCGCCCTTAAGGCTAGTGTCACAAGAGCGGGCAAGCCCCGACGGACTCCCTACCATCCGAGTCATTCAGCGGGCGTGGTCTCCTACATTTCAACAACGCTCAATGAGGTTGTGCCCACTCCGGACTACGGAGGCAACAAGTGAGCGTCGGCGCGTAATCCGGCGTTGCAGCGGGCTTCCATGAGAAGGCCGGTTGAGTCAAGGCCCGAGGGGTGTATCTCGCTCTCCTTCGGGAGCCGCATCACTTCCTGAGCCGAGCCCGCCCGGTGGCCTGTGGCGGCCGAAGATCAAACTCCGTGCCGCAAGCCTTGCAGTGCTTCAGCGGGTCACGTCCAATGACATCGCCGCATCGAACTGGCGAGGCTCGAGCGGAAGTGGCGCGTCCAGATCGGCCTCTCGAAGCGTGAACCGCGCTTCAACACCAAGTGACGCTGCGCGCGCTCGCCCGAGCCGGAGGGCCGCAGCGCTCAGCTCCACGCCTGTTCCGGAACACCCGACGCTGGCGATGACAAAGGTGAGCGGGCCGCAGGGGCCGCAGCCGAGATCCAGAAGCCGGCTGGAATGGGTGAGCCCGAGATGGCCCGTATCGCGGCGCAGCTCGTCGGCCCCGACCCAGGAGTGTTGCCCGATGTCCTCGCCGTAAGCTTCGCGCCGGATCCGGCGCATCAGCGTCGAATCGAAGTCCCGATATAGGGCTTCGTAACGGTTCGCCGGTGGCTCGTTGGAGGCGTCCATGCAGGGTTGTGGCTGTAGGAACGATATCGTTTCAATGAAGACGAAAGAGGGCAACTCCAGTTTCTCGGCTCAATCGATAAGCCTGGCAACGCCCTCTTCATCCGATTCCAAGACCCCGCGTCGATCTCTGAAACGACCCCGTGACAACCCCGTGAGCTGCTGAGCTGATTCCATAGAGACGGGGGATCTCGCCGCACCGTCATGGCTCGACGATGGACGTCTCTCCAGGACATAAAGTGTCCGGGGCCCGGATCCAGATTGGAGCCCGTGACGAAGAAGCGGCTGAAGAAGACGCCAAGGCCCTGCCCCCGGTGCGGGAGCCTCGACGTCGTCCCCATCCTGTACGGCTATCCCATGCCCGAGGCCATGAAGGCGGCGAACGAGGGGAAGATCGAGCTGGGCGGTTGCTGCGTTGGCGGGCGCGATCCGCGAAAGCACTGTAAGGCCTGCGGAGAGCAGTTCGATTTTCCGCTGGTACGGCGCGCCAGGTGAGCCCGCCCAAGACATGATGGCGCTGCCGTTTGACTTTTCGCCTCCCGGACCATAGTTTTCCGACAGTTCTTTGAGGCTTCTGTCGGTCCTTGCCTCGGACCGGCGGGCATGTGGAAGACGGCGAGGAGATTCGGCTCCATC
>PLZI01000146.1 GCA_003152095.1 Acidobacteriota bacterium
TGCCCGTAGACGGGCATTCTGTCCGAACGGCGGTTTAGGTTCGGGAAATCGACCCTTTTCCTGAAGGATCCCCGGGTGGATGGCTCAGAGCGCAGTGGTCCGGGACTACCGAGCACTGGAGACCGGACGGCGCCGGTCGAACCGGCTCGTCGTAACCGTCGCGGGATAGCCGCGGCCCAACCCTGTCTTGCCGTCCGGAGCGGCTGCTGCCGCTGCTCGTTCGAAGAGAACCCTGAAGGGCGGGCACCCGGGGGAAACATCGGTCGACGTGTGCGCGCACGGTGCCTTCGTAGTGACCCAGGCACTGGTCTGTGCGCGCCAACCGCCATCGCAATTCCCATTGCGGCCCCACAGCAGCCGTCAGGGTACGGCAGAGAGGGGCGAAGGATTGAGAATCTCCGCATCCGTGCCGGAAAGGGAAATCCAGACGAGATCCGCTTCGAGCTCCGTTTCGAGCGTCTTGCCGTTTGCGCGAAGCGTGGGGATGCCGCGGGCGATGATGCGGGTTCCCCGCGCGATCGAATGGCAATCAAGGAGCGCCGCGGCGCCGCTGTAGTGAACGGCCCGGATCTGAAGCTGAACCGAGGACGACCACGCGAAGGCTTCGATACGGAATGCGGAAACGGAAAGATCCAATAGCCAATCGCCGGAATCGAGCTGCCGCGGTTGTGCGAGAGCGAATCCCACGGTCGTCGCGACGCAGCCGGAATAGCGCAGCGCGGCTGCGGAATCTTGCGGCTTCGGCCTTGGGCCCGAGGAGGTGAGCCAGTCGAGCGTCTCCTTCGGGTCGCACGTGGGACGGGTGGCACCCAGGCTTCGACCCGCTTCGATGCCGGCTCGCAGCTCGATGACGGGGCGGTCGAGGCCTGCTGTCCCCGTCTCGGTGAGCTTCGCGACACTCCACGCCATCGCCGATGGATCGGTCGGCGACGCCGCCCGCCCCGATGTCGACAGTGGAGCAATCGCGACGCGGACCGTTGTGGCTGGGTCGTAGGGCTGGGGTACCTGAGCGGCGAAAACGCTCGCGAAGGAGTTCGATCCCGTCGGAATCTGCGCGGTCGTGACCCCGGCCGGGGCGATCGTGGCCCGAGTGACAGATGCCGGCGGGATCAGGGCAGCGGAAGGGAAAGGAGATTCCACGGGCGTCGGCGCAACGCGGCGGAGTCCCCCCACGAACCGGCTGAATTCCGGCGACTCTGCCGGACTCGACGAGAACGACTGAAGCAGAAGGACACCGTCGCCCGGGCAGAGAAAAGCGTTCCAATACATCTGCCTCCGCCCATCGCTCAACGTCGCCGCCAACCTGAGGGAACCGGGAACCGGCACCGGGACGGCGAGCGAGGCCGAGGCGACCACACGCGATCCGCTCGTGTTTTCAATCGCCGGGATCCAGGAGCGAAGAAACTCGGACGCGAGTCGTTCCGCCGCTCCTGAAGGAAGGATCGAATCCAGCACGACAACGCTCAGGCGTTCGGGGTGCGAACGCACCACCCCCACGTACGTCTCGCCTACGCAGCCCGGAAGAATCGGCATGACCCTCCAAACGGCATCGGATGCGGGGACGTCGAGAACGTAGCGCGGCAAGGCCGGCGAAGACCGCGGCTTGGCGCTCGTCGTTTCAGCCGAGAGAGGCCCCCGTCCCGCCGAGAGCGCGAAGAGGGGAAGAGCGCACAGCGCCCTGGCCGTCTCGCGCCCCCGGCGGGCTCCCGGGAAGCGGTGGTCCGTCACTTCACCGTGAAAAAGTCAACCGCCGCGCTGCCGTAGCACCCGTAATTTGGCGCCGGTCCGCAGTACCATCCGATGATGCTCTGGGATCCGAGCGTGAACGGGCTCTGGCAGAGCACGTAATAGTGCCCGGCCGATTTGACCTGGTCCAACCAATATTGCGCCTTGGACCACGGGTAAGCCTCGATCAGGAAGTTGGCCGCAGAGCTCGCGTCCCAGCCCCGGGCGAACAGGCCGGCGTTGGGAAGATCGTACTTGGCGATCATGGCGCCCTTTCCGTCATTGGTGCCCGCGACGTATTTGCCGGTGGATGCCTGGAGACAATACCAGGGAAGATCGTAATACTTTTGGCCGGCCGGGTGGAAAACCTGAACGGTGAACACGTCTCGGCTGAAAAGGTCGACGTCGACCGCGTCGATCGTTTGATTGTCCTTGGTCGAGATGCCGACGTATTTGGGCCAGGCGACGCTGTTGCCTTGGTAGTCTGTCATCACTTTCCGGAGACGGATCACGACTTTGCTGCCGTTAGGAATGTCGGTCTGGTTCGGCCAGGCAGTGAGAGCCACGCATGACGTTCCGTCGAGCGCGACTTGCCCCGTGGGGCAAGTGATCGCCGCGGAGGCGGCGGCCGCGATTCCGATTGCGCCGGTGAAGAGAGCGCCGTAGATTCTGAGTTTCATACCTTCTTCCTTCCTTTCGATGGAGTGGCCATTGTTCGGGACGCGACGGCGTTCCGTTGAGAGAGTGCTCAGTAATACAGCATCTGGAGAACCTCATATGTTAATGCATTGATCTTCTCCGGATCCTTGAAGTCTTCCATTTCCAGGTCGCCGGATCGAATCTGCTGATAGTAGTCGTTGCTTTCGAGGTGCCTCAGAATGGCATCGAGGTTCGGGACCGGTTTGAAGAGGTTTCGGCCGTGCGCCATCAGTTCCCGCACGTGCGGGAGCGGCGGTTCTTGCCCGACTCTGGCCGAGTTTTCGGCGCTCTGTTCCCGCCGCAGGTACTCGACCGGCCGCGGCGTGATGAGGAAAAGAATGGACTTTTCGAAGTTCGTTTTCGTCCGTTCCGAAAAGAGGTACTGGATCAGCGGGATTCCTTGGAGGAACGGGACCCCTCCCTTCTGCCATGTACGCTCCTTTTCGAGCAAACCTCCGAGCACGAGGGTGTCGGCGAGCTTCAAGACGACGCTTGCGGTGATCTGATTCTGGGAAGTCTGAAGCACGCTCGTGAAGGTTCCTCCCGTCGTGGGCTCGAGAAACGTTCGGGCGGCCCGCACCGTGACCTGCACGGTGTTGTCGTCAAGAAAAATCGGCGTCAGGGACACATCGAGTCCGACGTTCTTGTCCTGGAGAGTGCCGCCATACTGCCCTGCCAGCGCGACGGTCAGCGTGTCGCCCGAGAAGAACTGAGTCGTCGACCCTTCGGTCGCGACCAACGACGGACGCGCGAGAACCTCGATGTTGGTGGCATCGGCATTGACAATGTTGAGCGAATAGTTGACCGCGGGCACCGTCAGGCCGCCGACGATCGTGCGAGTGTTCGCCAGCCCGGTCGTGAGATTGTGGAGCACCGAACCGTTGGCCACGAGACTCAGACCGTCCAGCAGGTTCAGACCCTGGGAGAGATTCTGGGTCTCTTCCTGTCGGAGGATGATCAGATCGAAGAAGATCATTCTCGGCGTACGTCCTCCCGGGAGAGGCGCCGCCGGAAGTGTAGAGTTCGTCTGCGGTGATCCCGAGTTCCACCCTTCAGCGGTCGGTTGGAGACCCAGAACGTTCGCTCCCGTCGTGGCCCCGGGGGCGACCGGTGGCGTCATTTGCGCGATCTCGACCGGTGCCGGCGATGCGTAGAGCGCTCGCCACTGGTCAAGGCGCTTTCGAAGCTGGCCCTCGCCTACCGGGTGCGCGGATTCGGCGACGAAGCTCCGGTAGAACCGATCGGCCTCCGAATCCTCGCCAGTTGCGGCGAGAACCAGCGCGGCTCCTTTGGCGAAATGCGCGTTCTCCGGCGAGAGCTCGGCGGCTCGAAGAATGGCCGACCGGGCGGTGGGGAGGTCGCCGGCGTAATAGGAGGCCGCCGCGAGCCCGTAGGCGGCGCGGGCATCGTCGCGGTTGGCGAGGAGCGCTCGGGCGAAGTCGTCCTGCGAGCGCCGATAGTCTCGAGAGAAAAATTCGAGCGTCCCCCGGAGATACGCCGCGGTCGGGTTCGAGGGGTCGAGCTTGAGCGCCGTGTCGTAGGCCACCGCGGCGTAGTCGACGGCGCCCGAATCTCCCCGGGCGACGAGCGCCTGGTAGGCGAGACCGTTCAAAACATGCGCCGACGCGTCGTAGGGATGATTCTTGACAGCCCGGTTGAACGCCTGGGAGGCGATCTCGTCGTTTCCGGCCGCGAGCGCCTCAACCCCGATCCGAACGTCTTCGGGCACTCCGTGCGCGTCGCTTCGATAATTGGCGGCGGATCGGGACGGAGCCGATGCGGACCCAACGGCGCAGCTCAAGGAAAGGGAACTGAAGAGAAGGACCGTAAACGATCCGACGGGTCCGGTCCGCGAACGAAGAGTTCTCCCGTGATCCACCACACCTCCCCACAGGCCCGCCTCCACTGAATTTAGGGGGTTGGACCGCGTCTGATGTCCTTCCCAAGACTGCCTTGGAGCGGAGTATGGGTCAGAATGAGTCGCAAGCGCAAGCGAGTCCGCGGCAAGGATGAAGTGGACTGTAGGGGGTGCAATGGGAATTGCCGGGGGTCAGTGGCGGGTCGAAACCCGAGTTACACCCTCCTCTGTTTCTTTCTCAATCCGGCCTCGTAGACAGGCATTCTGTCCGGACGGCGATCTAGGTTCGAGTAATCGGCCCTTTTCCATGAAGGCTCCCCGGAGTANNTAATGGCTCAGCGCGCGAGTCTTCGAGATCAAACCTCACTGGCTGTCGAGAAGCGGCGCTCTAACCGCACCGTTTACATCCTCCGGAGCGGCGCTCGAGCTGCCTAGCGGCGGCTCCCGATTCCCCCGAGTGGATGGCTCAGAGCGCGGTGCTCCGGGATTACCGGGCGCTGGAGCGGGCCGACGTGCGCGCGCCAAGCGACAACGCGAAGCTGAAATACTGCACTGAGCGCGCCACAGCGCCCCGCAATTCCCATTGCACCCCTACAGCGCCCGGCAATTCCCATTGCGGCCCTACACCTTCCGGCGTCGAGCGGGACGCGCCGATTCTACGGCCCTTTCTTCCAGGTGAACTTCCGCGACGGGTAGTGGCGCACGAGGTTGTTCGGGCCGCGGAATACGACCGAGAGCTCGTGCTGGCCGTCGTCTCCGGGCTGAAAAGCGAAGAAGATCTCATAACCCGCGGTCGAGCAGTCTCCCAGTGACGGAATCGCCGCCTGGACGCCCGGGCGCGGCACGCGCACCTCCAGGATGGCGACGCGCGGCGCGCCGTCGATGAGAACGGTCACTCCGAGGTCGCGGCCCGGAATGCGTGCCCAGCCGCTCACGGTGAGGTCTCCAGTCACGATTGCCCCCTCGGCCGGCCCGTCGATCGAGCCGGTCAGCCCCGCCCACTCGGTGCCCGCAGGCGCTCCTTGACCGTTAGGCGCGAACGGCGTGATGTCGACTGCCTCGCCCATGGCGATATAGCCGGCGTGGTTGGGATGGAGATAATCCCACGGGAGCTGAGTCAATGTGCTGTTGGGTAAATAGACCGCCTTAATATTACCCGTAGTCGTGTCGAGTGTAGTCGCGTCAAAGTCTTCCACTCCGTCGAAGAGCCCGGAGGTGCGAATGTAGTTGTTGAGGATCATGCGATTGGCATCATTCGCTGGACCGTTGTCCGCCGTGCCTAGGTAGCCACTGTACCATCCCTCTGCTGGATTCACCATGCCCAGCGCAGAGGTCAGTGTCGCAGCGAACACCCTGATGCCCCCGGCATGCAGGGCGGCGACGACATTTTGATACCCCGCAATGATCGCAGCCGTCGTGTGGCCGGCCCCGATGTCATTGATGCCCTCAAGCCAAATCACATCGCTCAGCCCCGATAGACCCAGCACATCCCGGTCGAGCCGATCGACCGCAGCCGGACCAGCAGTTGAATTTGCGACGACCGGGTTCACAACCCTGTTACCGGCAATGGCCTCATTGACGATGCTGACCTTGTTGCCATAGGCATTGTGCAACCGGCGGGAAAGCGCGTCCGCCCAGCGATCATTGACGTTGAGGGTCGAGTGTGTGCCGTCCGTGATCGAGTCACCGAAGGCGCAAACGACCACCGTGTCTGAGGGCGCCATGACATCCACCGCGTCCAAGAAGAACCAGGAAGTCGTAGTGAATTCGAACGCAAAGACGTCCAGATCTTCCGTGTGATTGCCGCTGCCGGTCGCGGTGATGTAAGAGGTCATAAAGCCGCTACTGTGATAGGTCATCGGCCCCGTGCTGCCTTCGACCGAGTAGCTGACAGCTAAGTTGCGCCCCTGGACACCTGGATCTTTGGCCCAGGACAGCCTGATGCCGTCGCTAAAGATTTCCTGGCCAGCCGGGATCGTCACCGGCTTGATGCCGCTGAATGTCACTGGCGTGAGGGTGCCCTGTACGACGTTCCCTGAGTATTCCTGGAGAGCCACCGTGACTTCGTTGAAGGTCACCGCCTGGGTGCCGAAGACGTTGGAAAAACGAAATCGCATCCTGTTGCCCCAGAGGTCAGGCTTGACGATGGAGCGAAAGGTCTGGTTGGTCGCCCCGGTGGTGTTAGCGTTGGGAAAAGGGAAACCCTGGTCGGGTTGAATGTTGGCTGCGGCGAATGTGGTGGGCGCACCGGGCGGAAACACGGGCGGAACCGGCGCAGTGTACACGAAGTACGCCGCCGGAGCCGTGGCCCAGGTGGCGACCCAATGCTGGGCGAGAGCGGTGGGACTGACAACGAGGACGGCAATGGCCATGGCTATTGCCAGGAAAATAGTGGACGACCGTCGGCGAAGACTCGGTCCAATCGCCGGCAACATAATTCCTTTAGCCTTGCATGCACGCATGGTGACCTCTCCTTTGTGAGCTGCCATTGGTTACGGTTAGGCCTGACAATTTGGTCTGTGATTCTTGAGAAGGCCGACTTGCCCACCTCCTTGCCTCTTCGCGGTTGGCTTGAACCGCCAGCCCTCGCGACGAGGAGCGAACGGATCGATGGTTAACTGGCTTATCTGAAAATTGTTCAGAGCGTGGCTGCCGGGAAGAAAGCCCGAATGACAAGACTTGTACATTTCGGGCAAGTTGTTAGGCCTCCGATGGAGTGAACGATACCCGCGAGGTGCGTGGAAATCGCCGGCTCGCGGTCGTTGGAGAAAAAGGAGTAATTCTGGAACGCATAGGTGTTGATGGTGACCCGCAAGCTCCGCTCAATGGTGGCGACGGGCGCCTCCACGGCTACGATCAAACGATTCAAGTATCGGTGCGTGATGGCCAGCCTCTCGCTCGTGGCCCAATCGAGCACGGCCTGCTCATCCGCAACCGATGGCGCAAAGCGCGCGTTCCACTCCTCCGGCGTGAGGAACTTATGGAAATTGGGAAAGCCCGGCGTCATCAACTCCTGCAGAAAGTGCTCTTCTTCCGCCAAGTGCGACGGTTGCAAACCAAGAGCCACCCGCAACGTCTGCTGCGAGTTGAAATGCCCAATCGCCCTGGCCCGGCCCTGCCGCAACTGCCCGGCTGGTTCGCCGGCAGGGGACCGTCTCTGATTCGTCTCCGCGAGTGCGGTGTAAGCCGCCGCCAGCGCGAATATTACAAGCAGGGATCTCTTCATTTAGATTCTCCTGTTTCGAGACAGGAGCCCGTATCGTATATGTGAATGAGTTGGCACGCGCAAAACTTTAATTCAGCTGAATCAAATGACTACATGGAACAAGTTCCCCCAGGGTGTCCCGGTACCCACTGCAAAGCGTTGTCGACAGGAAAGCCAAGGAAAGTGGCCATTTCTCATCGTCGTTACGGGTCCGGAAAAGCAATACTCGACGCTCGGACTTCAGTCACATCAAGTCGTTATGGGGAACAAGCTTCTACGTTCGAGCGAGTGTGGCGCCTTTTCACAGCGAACACACGTTCCGCCCGGAACCTCGCCAAGGAAGTGCGCCATGTCTACATGTTCAATGGCGGCCTAGTGCGGAAACGCAGCGAGCCGCTGAGTTTGACCTTTCACGGAAGGGTCTCTAGATCCGCCCACGCATCGCTCTTCCACACCTCGATCTTTGTGATCGGATGGATCTCCCAGATCGTTCCGCGGGCGCTCCTTACCATGTTCGCGTGATCGGGGTCGAGCATGACCGTAGAGGTGCAATGGGAATTGCGGGCGCTGTGGCGTGTGGAGACCAGGGTCACTCCCCCTTCTGGACGGCGACTTAGGTTCGAGTAATCGGCCCTTTTCCTAGAAGGTGTCCCCGGAGTAATGGCTCAGAGCGCGAGCCTCCGGGACCAAACGTCGCTGGCCGTCGAGAAACGGCGCTCCAACCGCACCGTGTATGTCCTCCGGAGCGGCGCTCGAGCAGCCTAGAGAGTCAGCTCAGATCCCCGCGTGGACGGCTCAGAGCGCGGTGGTCCGGGATCGAGCGGAAGAGCAAAGGCCACGCTGCTCTCCGAGCGCCAGGACGGGCCGCAATTCCCATTACGGCCCCTTTAGGCGTCGGCTCAGCCCTTCGCGCGCCAGACGGAGACGGCGGCCGTCACCGCCGTACGGCCCGAGTTCCACAGGAGAATCCGGTACCGCGAGAATCCGATCTCGACGCGGACCTGCTTCGCCGACAGGTACGCCGAGCCGCCCTCTATCGGCACGCTGATCTCGGCCGCGACCGGGAGGAGCTGCAGGAGGTGAAACTCGCGGTCGTACGGAAAGACGTCGGGGATAAGCACCGCGCCCACCGCGTCACCCGGCTCCACGGGAAGCTGCATCTCGATGGCGAGGTTCAGAACGAGATGCTCGAACCCCTCGCACTCGACGACGCCTATGTCCACGAGGTTTGGGACGTCCGTCCTCGAGACGGGCGCGACGAGGATTCCGCGGGCGCTGACAAACTGTTTGGAGCCTTCGACTGGCCCCAGCGAGCCGTGCTGGGCACGGGCGCGGGGGGCGAGCAGCACCGAGAGTGCGGCGAGCGCGACGAGAGGGACGGGGCGCGGGATGCGGCGCATGAAACCTCCGGTCCGGGTCTGGTTCGGGGACCTACCCGAATCTTACGGAGGCCACGAACCAGGCGTCGCCGTCGGTCGCCTTGCCTGCGGCGTATATGCGAGAGTGAGGGTCGATGTGGACGCATCAGGCCGGAGAACGCCGGCGACTCCCTCGTCCCTGCGCGCCAACGCCCGCCGCAATTCCCATTGCACCCCTACAGCATTTGTACTATTTGACGATTCCCACGATCCGTGCTAATGGTCCAAATAGAGACCCGAAAGACGGTAGACCCGATCGAGACTCCACTATCGCCGCCTAGAACCGACGACGACTCCGTGAACGGCCAACCGGCCGCCGACTGGTCGCGCTTTGTACGGCCGGCCCTCGCGACGCTCGTGCCGTTTGGCGCCTTGGCGCTTCAGGAAGCGTTTTGGCCGGCAATTCGACCGTACGTCTGGTTCCTCTTCTATCCCGCCGTTTTCGTCAGCTCCTGGATTGGAGGGCTCTGGCCGGGCCTCGCTGCGACCGGAATCTCCGCGGCGATTGTCCTCTGGTTCTTCATTCCACCCGAGCACTCCTTCATCAAGGAGTCCCCACAGAGCCTCCTGTCGGTCACGGTCTTCGTCGGGATGGGGGTCCTTTTCAGCGTCTTCCATGACCGGCTGCGAAAGACGACGACCCGGGCCGCCGAGGCCCTCGCCGCAGTCCGCTCCGCGAACGGCGAGATCACGCGGCTCCTCGAGAGGACGCGCGAGCTGGACGACCTCAAGACGAAGTTCTTCGCCAACGTGAGCCACGAGCTGCGGACGCCTCTCGCTCTGATCCTCGGCCCTATCGCCAAGCGGCTCTCCGCCCCAGATCTCACGGCCGAGGCTCGGCGCGACCTCGAGGTGGTAGACCGCAACGCTCGCCTTCTCCATCGGCACGTCACTGACCTGCTCGACGTGGCCAAGCTCGAGGCCGGACATATGACGATGCGCTGGGCGGACGTCGATTTGGCCAGGCTCGTCCGCTTCGTGGCGTCCCACTTCGAGGTTCTGACCGGCGAGAAAAGGATCCGCTTCGCGGTCACGGCGCCGGACTCGCTCTCAGCCCAGGTCGACGCGGAGAAGTGCCAGCGCATTCTGCTGAATCTCCTCTCGAACGCTTTCAAGTTCACGCCAGAAGGCGGTGCGGTTGCACTCACCCTGAAGGCCGAGGGCGGGCGGGCTCTCCTGACCGTGGAAGACGACGGACCGGGCGTGCCCGCGGAGCTGCGCGAGGCGATATTCGATCGCTTCCGCCAGGTGGACGGGGGCGCGGACCGGCGCTTTGGAGGCACCGGCCTCGGCCTCGCGATCGTCAAGGAGTTCGTCGGCCTCCACGGCGGCCGCGTTAACGCCGTCGAGGCCTCAGGCGGCGGCGCGCTCTTTACCGTGGCGCTTCCCCTCACCGCGCCTGCCGGTACGGTTCTGGAGCCCGCGGCGGAAGAGCTGGACGAGGCGATGGCGCGTCAGACACCTGACGAGCTGCGCGCCCCGGCCCAGACTGCGCCACCTCGAGCCTCCCCGGCCCCGCCGGACGCCCCCCTCGTGCTGGTCGTCGAGGACCATCCCGACATGAACGCCTTCGTGGCCGAGTCACTCGGAGTGTCCTTTCGGGTGGCCACCGCGTTCGACGGTCAGGAAGGTCTGAGCAAGGCCCTCGCGATCCGTCCCGACCTGATCGTCAGCGACGTAATGATGCCCCGGATGAGCGGAGACCAGATGGTCGAGGCGCTTCGACGCCACCGCGAGCTGGACGATGTCCCAATCATCATGCTTACTGCCAAGGCGGACGACGCGCTCCGGGTCGGCCTGCTCCGGAACGGGGTACAGGACTTCCTGCAGAAGCCGTTCTCGGTTGAGGAGCTGCGGGCGCGGGCGGGTGCGCTCCTGGGCGAGCGCCGTCGGGCCGCGAGGGCGCTGAGCGAGAGCCAGGAGCGCCTCGTCAGAGCCCTGGAGAACATTCCGGATGTTGTCGTGATCTACGACCACGAGCTGAGGATCCGCTACATCAACGCGGCGACGCGTCGACTCACCGGACGCCCCCCGGCGGACTTCATCGGACGGCGTGACGACGAGGTCTGGCCTCCCGAGGTTTGTGGCGTCTGGCTGCCGACACTGAAGGATGCCCTGCAGACGGGCGCGCTTCGCCGGCTGGAGGCCGACCTTAAAGAAAACTCTTTCCGGACTTCGGCGGCCCAGCCAGGAGGGCTAGGCCAGGCGTCAGGAAACGCTCAACGATGAATGTCATGGGCTCAATCTCTAGCGCATAGAGACCCGCTGCGGAGATGGACTGGATCCCCGTATTCTCGGTGGGTGCGGAGAAACTTGCGGGGTCTGCCGAAGGATCCCAGACGGGTGCCGCGGCAGCCAGTGATACGAGCTGCTCTGCGGTACCACCAGCCTTGAGCCAGTCGGAGACGTCGCCCTTCTCCGGCAGGCCTGGAAATGTGAGTACTCGCACGGTGGCGGCCTTGCCGTCGAGGGCCTTCGCAACGGCGTGGGCGTGCCGCCGTCCCGATACGTCGTTATCCCCAAGAACCACGACGTTTGCGCCAGCCAGGGTCTCGGAGTAGTGGTCGCTCCACTTGCCGGCGCCGCCCGGATTCGTCGTCGCGATGAGGCCGAGCGCGCTGACGGCGTCGGCATCCTTCTCCCCTTCCACGACGAAGACCTTCTTCCCGGCGGCAATTCCAGCCATAAGTTCGGGGAGCCCATAAAGAATCTTGTCGGTATTCCTGACGCTGTTGATGTAGCCGCCTCGGCCGTCGGGAGCGCGTTGGAAGAAGCCCTTCGGCTCGGTCCGCACGACCTGAAAGAGCTCGGCGCCAAGTAGGTCCCGGTAGCTGTACGCGTGTGCGACCCTCCGCACTCCGCCGGAATCGTTGCCACTCTCGCGGAGGTCGGAACCTTCGGAACCTCCGGAATGGCCGGAATCGGCGAAGAAAGCCGACATCGGAAGACCCAGGGCATTCCTAATCTCGTCGAACGAACAACCTGCGTGACAGTAGATGAGGACGTCTCCACCTGGGGTGGCTTCCTTCAGCGACCCGCTCGGGCTGTGATCGTCGTGAGCGGGGCACTGAATGACAAAGCTGCCGTTCCTGCCCACGCAGCTCTTTCCGAGCCCCTGGAGACACGCCTGAATCCTTCCGAGTGGGGAGCGTAGGGGCGTTGGCGTCAATTCTGCGTAGGCCGACATTTAAATTCCTCGTCGCCGCGGCCTGGCGACTCTCCGGGATGTTTGCCCTTCGCGCGAGGGCGTAGGCCGCGGAGAACACTCCACAACCTCCATACCGGACAAGACTCACTTAGAAATAGGCGGTTTCTAAGTTAGCCATTGCTTGGACCGCACTGGCCGAATGTTGGCCATGGAAAGGAATGCAATCCTAGCGGGCCCCATCGGCGGCGACGCGATCGACACATTGGTCGTGCCGGTCAACTCGATGTCGGAGTTAGCCACGGTTCTCGGGATCCTCCTCGAGTACTCGGAACCGATCAGCGTGGACGTCGAGACTACGGGTCTGAATCCCCGATGCGACCGGCTTCGCCTGATCTCCGTCGGGACAAGTAAGAAGACGTTCATCGTCGACGTTGACCGTATACGCCCCGAAGACCTTCTCGCCGTCCTACACGAAAAGAGCCTCGTCTTTCACAACGCGGCATTCGACCTCTCATTCCTGAGGCGCTACAACCTGCGGTTCGGGAAGACCGTCTTCGACACGATGCTCGCGTCGCAGGTTCTTGACGCAGGCCATCCTCGGGAGAAGGGCCGTCACTCGCTTACCCGTGTGTGCGGACGGCATCTTGGCGTCAATCTCGACAAGGCCCTACAGACCTCCGACTGGTCCGGGGCCCTCTCCGGCGAGCAGCTGCGCTACGCCGCGCTCGACGCCGCGGTGCTTCTCCCTCTGCGCGAGCGCCTGACAGAGGAGCTCCTTGAGGTGGACCTTCTGGAAACGATGGAACTCGAGGGCCGCTGCCTCTTCGGCATCGTTGCAATGTCCGCCGCAGGCGTGCCCTTTGACGAGTGGCGTTGGCTCCGCCGGGTCTCCGAAGACGACGGCAACCGCGGGCGGGCCCTAGAACGCCTTGAGACGCTCGGGCTCGAGTGTGGCGGGCACGGGATCAACTGGAACTCCGGGCCTCAGATCAAGGAGTTTTTCCTACGTCGAGGGCACACTCTCGCCAACACGCAGCGGGACACGCTGTCACGCCTCACTGATCCGGTCGCCAAGGCACTCGTCGCCTACAAAGAGGCAGCGTCAGCGGTCAGTCGCTACGGGCCCGACTTCGCAAAGGTGTCAGACGGGCGGATCTTCCCGTCATGGCACCAGATCGGCGCGGCCTCGGGCCGGATGGCCTGCTCGTCGCCAAACCTGCAGGCCCTGCCCCGCGACAGGCGCTACCGATCCTGCATTTGCCCGAAAGCCGGCCATGCGCTGGTGTCGACGGACCTCTCCCAGATCGAGCTTCGCATCGCGGCGAAGGTTAGCGGTGACCAGCGTCTCCGTGACGCCTTTCTTCACCGCCAAGACCTCCACACCCTTACGGCGCAGTCGATCCTCGGGCTCAAGGAGGTCACGAAGGAACAGCGACAGCTCGCCAAGGCCCTGAACTTCGGCCTTCTCTACGGAATGGGAGCGGCGTCGCTTCAAACCTACGCCCGGGTCGACTACGGAATCAACCTGACGGAGCGTCAAGCCGCGGCCTACCGTGAGAGGTTCTTTCGCACGTATCCGGGACTTCGTCGCTGGCATCGGGAAGTCGGCTCTAGCAGGAACACGGAAACACGGACGCTGGGCGGCCGTCGGCGGCTTCTCACCGACGAGACGAGCTATACCCAGATCCTCAACACGCCAGTTCAGGGGACGGGGGCCGACGGCATCAAAGAGGCAATCGCGCTCCTGTGGGAGCGGCGCGAGGCGTGCCCCGAGGCCTCGCTCGTCCTCGCCATCCACGACGAGCTCGTCGCCGAGGTGCCCACAGAGAAGGCCGAGGCCGCGAAGGCATGGCTTGAGGCCGCGATGAGGGATGGAATAGCCCCGCTCGTTGCCCCCGTCCCCGTCGAAGTCGAGACCACCATCGAGGTCACGGAGGCTGAGTGAGCGACGTCGCGCTGATCCGTGTTGACGTCGAGCCTTCCTCGTCGGACAGGGCGACGATCCGGGTGCAACCGTGAAGTTCGCCTCCGACATCATGGTTGTTCCAACGCCGCTGCCGACGCTCTCTGTGGATCAGCGCGAGACCGCATTCGTCAGGTTGCTCGCCGAAGCAATCGCCTCCGATATCAGGCGAGGTGGAACTCTCGCGGACGAGCCGTTGGATGAACCCGATGAGGAGATTTCAGCCGCCAGAGAGGAGACGGTGTCTGACGTCCCGAAGGCGGAGAAAGCGGGCGACGAGTCGTGACTCATCTCGTGCGCCCTGCCTCGGCGATTGCAACGACCTTATTGTGGAGGACCGGCTTGCCGTGTTCGAATTTTCGCCGACGTAGGCCGCTCCACATTTTCTCTACAGAAGGCACCAGATGACGCAGGCATCCATGGCACCCGTCCGCAAGTGCGCCCTCCTGACCCGCGTCAGCACGACCATGCAGAGCCGGGTCGAGGAGGGATCCCTCAAGAACCAGCTCGAACGCCTGCGCGCCCACATCGCATATCGGAACTCTAACTACGACGAGAGGTGGGTCGAGATCGACACGTACGAGATGAAGGCGGTGAGCGGCCGGGATGCGCTTCGGAGTAAGGAGTTCCAACGCCTCTTCGAGGACATCCGGCTCAAGCGCGTCAACGTCATCCTCGCCGGGTCTCTGGATCGCGTGTCCCGATCGGTGAAAGATCTTCAGTTCCTGCTCGAACTCTTGACGAAGGAGGAGGTCGAGCTGATCTCCCTCAAGGAGACGCTCGACACGTCGACCGCGCACGGACGGTTCTTCGTCAACCTCATGGCGTCACTCGCTGAGCTGGAGCGCGACCGTACGGCCGAGAGGAACTCCGCGACGACTCTTTCGAGAGCAGATCGCGGCCTATGGAACGGCGGAATGCTGCTCGGTTACGACCTCGGGGAGAAGAAGGGCTCCCTCGTCGTGAACGAGCGCGAGGCTGAGATCGTGAGGACCGCGTTCGAGACGTACCTTGAGACCGGCTCNNTGTGCAACCCCGCGTACATCGCGAAGAAGGAAGTCAACAAGAAGAAGCGGACGCTCGACCAGTCGAGGCTTCCCGAGAGCCAGCGGTACCGGATGGTCGACGCGAACTGGCCGCCGATCGTCTCGAAGGAGACGTTCAACAAGGTCCAGCTCCTCCTCGGCGAGAACCTGCGCTCCGGCCACAACCGCGCCGACACGAAGAAGCACGTGTANNGCTTCCGCGTCGCCGAGAAGGAACTCTTGAAGGTCGTCCTCGGCCGGATCGGGAAGATCGCCCGGAGCCCCCGGCTCCTCGGCACCCTCGTGGGCGTCACGAACGAGAACCTCCACGCCGAGGTCCCGGCCCTCCAGGCCCGGAAGGCTACGCTGGAGCGCGAGGTAGACGAGATCAAAGGCCACGCAGAACGGCTGCTTGACGGCGTGGGGCTCGAGGGATCGGAGGGGGAGGTCTTCCTGAAGGAGAAGCTTTCGGAACTCGGGAAGAGGCGCGCCGGTCTCGAGACGACCATCGCCGAGATCTCGACGACGATCGAGCAGATCAAGAGGAACGCCGTGAACCAGGAAGGGGTGCTGGCCTCGCTCGGAAAGTTCCAGTCCATGTACCAGAAGTTGCCGCCCTACCAGCAGCGTGAGGGGATCAGGCTGGTCATTGCGAACGTGAAAATCTCCGAGGAAGCGCTCGAGATCTCAATCCACGGAAGACCCGCCCCGGAAGAGGTCCTAGAAAAACTCAGAGCGCCGGGAATGCATGCTCCTCGACGCTCTGAGAGATCAACCTGGCTCCGCACTCGGTCGGCTAGGCGAACTGATCTCTGGTCAGAATCTGAGAACTTCAAATGTTCTCAAGACACGATCCTCTTCGGATGGAAGCGGTTGCGGGGCACCCGTCCGCATACCCTGAAGAGTGCCACCCCACTCCTTATCGACATTCTTCCGCTCACCGCGACGCGCATCAGAAGTTCATCGGAAGGTAGCTCCCATCTGAGGTGACGGCGTCATTGAGAACTCCGTAGGCGACGAAGCCGGAGTTGCCGGACGTCTCCTGAATGA
>PLZI01000041.1 GCA_003152095.1 Acidobacteriota bacterium
ACTCCTTGGCAGAGCTGAGCGTGCATTGCCCCATCGCCCGCGGCGCGACGAGCGCGAGCGCGGCCGCGATGCACGGCGCGAGAAGCCCGAGTAGGCTGCGCCGACATGGAATTCCGTTCAGTCCCTGTCTCATCAATCAGTCCGGCGCCCTTTCGGGAGGCAATCGGGATGCCACGCGACGCCGCGGTGTTTATCCTTGCGGATCAACTATTTGTCCTCGGAGTGAAGTGACAGGACCTCACGCCCCCAAGGGCGCAGACACTCCTGAACGGAATTGTATCAGGGGCCCGCGAATGCGGGCGGTTTCCCAGGCGACACTTTCTGCGATCCCCCGGCTCCGAGCCGGCCAAAAAAAGCTAGCCCGGCTAGAAAAAAATTCCCGTTTCGGGCCATGATGAGGATCACCTTGTCGACACGCATCGAGAAAGACACGATGGGAGAGGTCGCGGTCGCGGCCGACCGCTACTGGGGCGCGCAGACGCAGCGCTCGCTCCAGAACTTCGAGATCGGCGAGATCCGCTTCACGCGTCCGATGATCAAGGCCTTCGGCATCCTGAAGAAGGCTGCCGCCGAGGTGAACCGCGAGCTCGGGCTCCTGCCGGAAGACCGTGCGAGGCTCATCGCGGACGCCGCGCAGGAAGTTACCGACGGTAAGCTCGACGCGCATTTTCCCCTCGTCGTCTTCCAGACGGGGAGCGGCACTCAGACGAACATGAACGTGAACGAGGTCATCAGCAACCGCGCGATCGAGATGGCGGGTGGCGTGATGGGCTCGAAGAAGCCCGTTCACCCGAATGACGACGTGAACAAATCGCAGTCGTCGAACGACACGTTCCCGACCGCGATGCACATCGCGGCGGTCTCGGAGATCGAGGAGCGCCTTCTCCCCGAGGTGAAGAAGCTGCGCGACGTCCTGAACGGCAAGGCGAGAGAGTTCGTGGACATCGTCAAGATCGGCCGCACACATCTGCAGGACGCCGTGCCTCTCACGCTCGGCCAGGAGATCTCCGGCTGGGTGTCACAGCTCGACCACGGAATGGAGCACGTCAGGCAGGCGCTCCCCCATCTCCTCGAGCTCGCGCTCGGCGGCACCGCCGTGGGCACCGGGCTCAACACGCATCCCGAATACGCCGTCCGCGTCGCCAAGCGCGTCGCCGAGATGACGGGCCACCCGTTCGTCTCGGCGCCGAACAAGTTCGAGGCGCTCGCGGCGCACGATGCGCTCGCGTTCGCCTCCGGCGCGCTCCGCACGCTCGCCGGCTCGCTGATGAAGATCGCGAACGACGTGCGCTGGCTCGCGTCCGGCCCGCGCTGCGGCATCGGCGAGCTCCGCATCCCCGAGAACGAGCCGGGNNAGCTCGATCATGCCGGGCAAGGTGAACCCGACGCAGGCCGAGGCGATGACGATGGTCGTCACCCAGGTTTACGGAAACGATGCGGCCGTCGCGTTTGCCGCGAGCCAGGGCAACTTCGAGCTGCACGTCTTCAAGCCCGTGATGATCCACAACGTGCTCGAGTCGACGCGCCTTCTCGCGGACGCATGCCGCAGCTTCCGCCTCCACTGCGCCGAAGGGCTCGAGGCTGATCGCGCGCGCATCGACGAGCTCATGAAGAAGTCGCTCATGCTCGTCACTGCCCTCAACCCTCACATCGGGTACGACAAAGCTGCCGCCATCGCGAAAAAGGCCCACAAGGAGGGCCTGACGCTGAAGGAGTCGGCAGTGAAGCTCGGCTACCTCACGTCAGAGCAGTTCGATGCGTGGATCGACCCCTCGAAGATGGTGGGGCCTGGCGGCGCGGANNGGCGTGATACCTTTTCGCGCATGAGAAAACACTTCGCCCTCGCTCTCGCCGCGGCGCTCCTCGCGACCGTCACACTGAAGGGAGAAACCCCCGTGAAGAACCCGACCGTCGTCATGAAGACCTCCCTCGGGAGCGTTACGATCGAGCTCTACCCCGACAAGGCTCCGGAAACCGTCAAGAACTTCCTGCAGTATGTGAACGACAAGTTTTACGACGGCACCATTTTTCACCGCGTCATCAGCAACTTCATGATCCAGGGCGGGGGAATGGATGTCACGAACAGCAAGAAGCCGACGCGCGCCCCGATCAAGAACGAGGCCGCGAACAAGCTGAAGAACGAGATCGGCACGGTCGCGATGGCGCGCACGAACGAGCCGAACAGCGCGACCGCGCAGTTCTTCATCAACGTGAAGGACAACGGGTTCCTCAACTACCAGGACTCCTCGCCCCAGGGCATCGGCTACTGCGTGTTCGGCAAGGTCACCGCGGGCATGGACGTCGTCGAGAAGATCAAGGCCGTCCCCACGGGCCCGCAGGACGTCCCGAAGACCCAGGTCGTCATCGAGTCCATCCGCGTGGTGCCCTGATCAGGGCGCGTTCTTCGTGTCCGGCGTCCCTCCTCCGTTCCGGTATGCTCCGCCTCCGCCGCCCGCCAGACGGCGGGGGCTTCTCGTACCGGTCGCGGCCGGCCTTCTCGCGGGCTGGGCCACGTTTTTCTTTCTGCGCGCGGGCGCAAGTCGCCGCGACGGCCCGGGCCCGGCGCCCGTCAGGACATCCGGCGCCGACGCCGGTATGCGCCCCGTCGTTGCGCGCGGCGACCTCGCCGAGGACGAGAAGTCCACGATCGAGCTCTTCAAGCACGCGAGCCCGTCCGTCGTCTACATCACGACGCTCTCCCGGCGCGCCGTCAACTTCTTCGAGATGACCGAGGTACCGCAGGGCACCGGCTCGGGTTTCCTGTGGGACCGGCAGGGGCATGTCGTCACGAACTTCCACGTTCTTCAGGGCTCTGACTCGTCCGTCGTCACGCTTTCGGACCAGTCGAACTGGAAGGCCGCGGTCGTGGGCGTCGAGCCCGACAAGGACCTCGCCGTCCTGCGCATCTCGGCCCCTGCCGACAAGCTGCCCCCGATCCTCGTCGGCACGAGCAAGGGCCTGCAGGTGGGGCAGAAGGTGTTTGCGATCGGGAATCCCTTCGGCCTCGACGAGACGCTCACGACGGGAATCGTCAGCGCGCTCGGGCGCACGATCGACGCCGTGACCGGCCGGAAGATCCAGAACGTCATCCAGACCGACGCCGCGATCAACCCCGGCAACTCCGGCGGCCCGCTTCTCGACAGCGCGGGGCGCCTCATCGGCGTGAACACCCAGATCGCGAGCCCTTCCGGCGCGAGCGCCGGCATCGGCTTCGCCGTGCCCGTCGACACCGTGAACGAGGTCGTTCCCGAGCTCATCGCGCACGGCCGGATCGTCCGGCCCCGACTCGGCATCGTGCCCGCGACCGAGGGCATCGCGCGCCAGCTCGGCGTGACGGGCGTCCTCGTCCTCTCCGTGCAGGAGGGGTCGGGGGCCGCGAAGGCCGGCCTCCAGGGCACCGAGCGCGATCGCGAAGGGTCGCTCATTCTCGGCGACATCATCGTCGGCGTCGCGGGCAAAGACGTCGCGAGCTACGACGATCTCGTCACGGCGCTCGAGAAACAAAAAGTCGGCGACACGGTGCCCGTGAAGATCGTGCGGAACGACCGGACCTTGACCGTCGCGGTCGTGCTCATGGCGTCGCGCTGAGGTCTGGCCCCCGGCGCGCATCCCCGTCGGCGCGGGAGGCGAGGACGGCGATCTCGCGCTGCGCGGCGACCCGGGCCTCGCCCTCCACGACGCGGCCCACGGACACGATTCTCCGGCCACCCGACGGCAGCTCCTCGACGTGCACGTCGATCTCGCCGCCCTTCACCGTCAGCCGCGAAGCCGGAAGCTGCCCGCGCTCCATGAGCCACGCTCGCGCCCAGTCCACGCCCGAGCGGGCGAGCTCGACGGCGTAGTGCTCGTTCGCGCGCCTGCGCGAGGCGCGGAGGTCCGTCAGGAGAATCGACGCGAGGATGCCGAGGATCAGCGCGAAGATCACGAGGATCCCGAGAACTAGGAGAAGCGTGCTTCCCCGCTGCCCAACGCAGCGGGTCCGCGAAGGGATCACGGCGCCTTCTCCGTGGGCCGGCCGCAGGCGAGCGGCAGCAGCTCCCGTCCGGAGCCGTCTTCCCACCGGAGCAGGAGCCGGCCGCTCGCGAGCTCGTCGGAGTCGAGGGAGAGCGCCCCCGGAATCGTCCACGTCGTCGTCGTGGTCGACGACTCCTCTTCCGATTTTTTCCGCACGCTCGTTCGCGCCACGACGCTCCCGACCACGGTCCACGAGACCGCGGGGTCCTCCTCGCGGAGCGGCACGAGGTCCAGCCGGAAGGCGGGAGCCGCGAACGGCGGCGACACGGCAGCCGACGAAGCGTGCGCGAAATCGGCCGAGAGGCGCTCCCAGAGCAGCGGGAACATCTCGACAGAGAGCCACTTTGCGTCAAGGCCCGCCTGCTGCCGGAGAAGGCCCATGGAAACGGGCAGAAGCGAGAACAGCAGAACCACGCCGATGAGCATGACGACGCACAGCTCGACGAGCGAGAAGCCCCGGGTTCTCACGGCGGCGGCCCTACCCCGCGAAAGACATAGCCCTCCTGCACGATGTGCTTCGCCATCTTCTCGCCGTACCCGATCTCGAGGTGGATGAGGTAGAGCCCGTCGACATCCGTCGATTTCACCCTCAGGAACGGATTTCGCGCGTCAAGCGCGTCCACGAAATCGCCCGGCCCCACGAACGGGCGGCGGTCCTTCGGGTACAGCTCGTTCCGAAACGACGTGCGCAGGTAGATCCATTCGCCCGCGAGGGCGCGCACGGCACGCTCGCGGTCGAGCCGGTCCCGTTCGAGCGCGCGCCGGCGGGCAAGGAAGCTTGCCCCGAGAGTCAGGACGATGCCGAGGATCGTGAGGGAGACGAGAGCCTCGATGAGAAAAATTCCCCGGGAAGTCCGCGTGCCCATCGTGCCCCGCCCCCGGGCCGATCAGCGGAGCGCGGAGATGAGCTTCTTGACCGCGCGCTCGGCGGCGTCCTCGGCGGCCTGAGCCTCGGCTTCCGTGTCGAGGGTGCTCACCTCGGACGAGCCGTTGCGGCCCGTCACGTCGATCAATTTCGCGGCCGCGCCGGGGACGGTCACGACCGAGACGCTGACGGAGCAGTCCGCCTCGTACGAAACGACGATGTTCTCCGGGCGCACGGGTGTGCCGGTCCCGGGGTTTACCTGGCGGTCGTACACGCGCCCCTCGCGCCGCTGGATCTGGCATGGAGCCAGCAGAACTCCGAGGTACACGTCGGCGGGCCAGGCTTTGCGGTACTCGGCGCCGGCCTCACCGGGGGCGCCGACATCGGCGAGATGAGAGCCCGAGAGCCGCCCGTCGATGATCGCGCCCAGGCCGCGGTCGCTCGCGACCGAGAGGAGGTGCGGGATGAAGCGCTCGAGCTCGGGAGCGGCTCCTCTCGCCTCCACGAGAACGATCACCTTCTTTTGCGGAGCGCCAGAGGTGGCGGCGGATGCGACGGACGTGGAGGGAGACGGCGCGGCGCAGCCGAGGAACGGAAGGAAGGCAGCGACGGTGGCGACACGGCGCGTGGCGACGTTCATGGCGTGAAAGTGTACGCCCCGGACACGACCTCTCCGCGCACGCGATGATTCTCCTCCCGTATCCTCCGTCCCATGGAAACCGCGGCCGCTCCCGTCGACGTCCTCGTCGTGGGCGCGGGGCCCGTGGGCCTCGCGTGCGCCCTGGAGGCCTCGCGCCAGGGCCTTTCGCACGTCGTCGTCGAGAGGGGGGCTCTTCTCGGCACCCTCGTGCGCTGGCCCACGCACACGGTTTTCTTCTCGACCCCCGAGCTCCTCGAGATCGGCGGGCATCCCTTCGTGACGGCTTCCGGCAAGCCCACGCGGCGTGAGGGGCTCGCCTACTATCGCAAGGTGGCCGAGCGCGAGGGCCTCGAGATCCGCCTCCACGAGAGCGTCCTTTCGGTGACGGGCAGCGAGGGCCTGTTTCGCGTCACGACCACGAAGGGCGTCCGAGCGGCCCGCGCCGTCGTGCTGGCCACCGGATTCTTCGACACGCCGAACCTCCTCGACGTGCCCGGCGAGGACCTCCCAAAGGTATCGCACTACTACACCGAGCCGTTCGCGCACGCGAAGACCGACGTCCTCGTCGTGGGCGGAAAGAACTCAGCCGTCGAAGCGGCTCTCGACCTCTATCGAAACGGCGCCCGCGTCACGATGGCCGTCCGCAAGGCGGAGTTCGGGGCGAGCGTGAAGTACTGGCTGAAACCCGACATCGAGAACCGTGTCAAGGAGGGCTCCATTCGCGCGCACTTCGACACGCGCGTCGCCGGGATCGAGGAGGACCGCGTCGTCCTCGAGACGTCCGGACGAACGTTCGCGATTCCGAACGACTTCGTCTTCGCGCTCACGGGCTATCGACCGGACTTTTCCTTCTTGCGCGCGCTCGGCATCGCCGTCACGGACGATCTCCACGTCGTCCACGACGCGGGCACGATGGAAACGAACGTGCCCGGCCTCTACGTCGCGGGCGTCGTGGCCGCGGGCATCGACATCGGCAAGCTCTTCATCGAGAACGGCCGGCTCCACGCGGTGGCCATCGTCAAGCACCTCCTCGCGCGCCGCGGCACGGCTCCCGCGGCGCCGCTCGCGGCTCCGGAGATTCGCAGGTTCCAGGACGGGGACTGAGCCCGGGGCTGCGCACGGTCCAGGGCGGCGCGGCTACGCGGCCTCATCGTCGTCCCCGTTCTCCCAGAGGTTCCGCTGCGCGCCGCTTTCGGGACGCGCGCGCTTCGGTGGCCTTGGCGCGGCCGGCGTCGAAGGCTCCTGTACGGAAGGATCATCGTATTCGGGCGAGTTGAGCCGGGGCGACACGGCGAACGCCTCGAGCACACCCGCCGGAAGCGGGCGAAGCACCTCGTCGAGCCGCGCGACGTCCTCCAGCCCCTGGTCCAGCCACAGTTCCTCGGCGCCCGGCTCGAGGATGACGGGCATACGGTCATGCACGGGCGCGACGTCGGCGCTCGCCTCCGTGGTGAGGAGCGTGAACGTGTAGAGAGCCGGTCCCTCGCGTGGACGCCACTCATCCCACAAGCCCGCGATCGCGAACGGCTCCCTCAACTTCGCGCGGAATCCGAACGGCAGCGCCACATGACCGTACCGCTTCCACTCGTAGAAGCCGTCCGCCGGCACGAGGGCGCGCCGCCGCCGGAACGATTCACGAAAACTGGGCTTCGCCGCGGCGGTCTCGGCGCGCGCGTTGATCGGCCGGCCCGCGTCCGCGGGATCCGCGGCCCACGCGGGGACGAGGCCCCAGCACATCGGCTCGAGAAGGCGCTCGCCCGCACCCGCGAGGCGTACGACCGGCAGCTCCTGCCCGGGCGCCGCGTTCCAGCGCGGCCGAAGCGGGATCGCCTCTCCCTGGACGCGAAAGCGCGAGATCAGGACATCGGCGGGCGACGTGATCCAGTACCGGCCGCACATGGGCCTATTCTGCGGCGCCTCAGCCGGCCGCGGCGGCCGGGGGCGTGATGCGCGTCCGTCACTCGGCCTTGCGACACGTCCGGGTCATGGCTCTATTCTCACATCCGATGCCCGAGCTGCCGGACGTCACGGTATACGTGGAGCATCTCGAGAACCTGCTCGGTGGACAGGTGCTCCGAAACGTGCGCCTCGCGTCGCCGTTCGTCCTGCGTTCCGTGACTCCTCCGCTCCGGGACGTGGAAGGCCGGCGCCTGACGGCGATGTCCCGGCTCGGCAAGCGGCTCGTGTTTTGTTTCGAAGAAAACCTCTTCCTCGTCCTGCACCTCATGATCGCGGGGCGCCTGCGCTGGAGGAAAGCCGGCGCCGCGATCCCGAAGAAGCTCGGCCTCCTCGCGATGGATTTCGACGCGGGGACGCTCCTCCTGACCGAGGCGAGCCCGAAGAAGCGGGCGTGGATCAGGCTCGTCGCCGGGCGCGAGGCGGTTCAGGCACTCGACCCGGGCGGCCTCGAGCCGCTCGCAGCGTCGCGCGAGGCGTTCGAGACACGCCTCAGGAGCGAGAACCACACGTTGAAGCGCGCGCTCACGGACCCGACCCTCTTTTCCGGAATCGGCAACGCCTACTCGGACGAGATCCTCCACGCAGCGAAGCTCTCTCCGGTCGCTCTCACGTCACGCCTCTCGGAGGCCGAAGTGACCCGCCTCCACGCGGCCGTGCGCGACACCCTTCTCGAATGGACCGACCGCCTGCGGCGCGACGCGGGTGACGGCTTCCCCGAGAAGGTGACCGCCTTCCGGCCGGAGATGGCCGTGCATGGCAAGTACGGCAAACCGTGCCCCGCCTGCGCGACGCCCGTCCAGCGCATCGTCTACGCCGACAACGAAACGAACTATTGCCCGACGTGC
>PLZI01000095.1 GCA_003152095.1 Acidobacteriota bacterium
GCGCGCGCGGTACACCTCGCCCATCGATCCGGATCCCAGCGGGGCGAGGATCTCGAAAGGACCGAGACGCGTTCCGACGGCGAGGGGCACCGGTGAAAGGATACGTCAGCGGGCCGGCCACGAAACCCCGACGACGCCCGAATAGAAGCTCAGTCCGGGGTTGTCGGGCCCGGCGAGGCCGAGATTCGAGACGTGCGCGCGCCGGATGCCGGCCGAGACGAGGCTGTCCCTTCCGGCGCGCACGAGGACGAGCCCCGATAGGTTTTCGTGGAAATTGAACCGCGAGCCCTCGGCGGGAATCGGCGAGAAACCCCAGAAGNNAGGCCGAACCGGGAGGCTTTCGGCACGTAGGTCCACGCGAGGACGGGCGCCACGGCGACCGCGTACGCGACCTCGCGCGGACGGCCCGGCAGATCCACGCGCGTCCGGTTCACGACGAAGAGCGGGGTGAGCTCGACGCCCCACGAGAAACCCGCGTCGAGCGGAAAGTCGCGTGCCACCGAGAGCGTCGCGGCCTCCGCGAACCCCTGCGACCGCGGCGCGGAGGCCTGTCCGTAAGAGGCAACGACGCGCCACTCCTGCGCGAGGGCGCACTCACCTTCTAGGAAAAACAGCGCGATGATCAGCTTCCGCGCCACTCGGCGCGCGAGGGTCCTCCTCAATCGGGCTTCTTCACGACTTTTCCCGCCGCGATGACGGCCTTCATGTCGAGAAGCGCCCTGACGTCGGCGAGCGGGTCGCCNNGCGACCATGAAGCCGAACTCCTCGGCCTGGTTCCGCTTGTCCCAGTCGAAGCCGCCCGCGTCCGTTCCGAACGCGATCGGCACGCCGGCCTTATAGGCGCGCTTGAAGGAGTCCTGCGCCGCGGCCCAGAGCTGGTCCCAGATCGGATTCGTCTTTGAACGCGGGCCCTTCACGAAATCCGCGGCCGTGATCGTCGGGCAGTAGGGAACCTTTCGGGTCGCCATCGTCTTCACGGTCTCCTCGTCGAGGATGTCGCCGTGCTCGATCGAATCCACGCCCGCCGCAAGGGCGACGCGATGGCCCGAGGGCGTCATGGAGTGCGCGGCCACCTTCCGGCGCAGGTTGTGCGCCTCGTCCACGATGGCCTTCATCTCCTCGGGCGTGAAGTTCGCGATCGCGGCCCACCCGCCGTCCGGCGTCCGGTAGTAGCTGCGGTCCGCGTAGACCTTGATCCAGTCGACGCCGTTCTGGACCTGGAAGCGCACGGCCTTGCGGCATTCGTCCGGCCCGTCGCACTTCAGGACGCCGTCGGGCATCTTTCGCTCCCACGAGTACCCGAGGAGCGGGTAGCCGCCCGTGACGCTCATCGCGGGCCCGGACGTGAAGACGCGGGGTCCCGGGAGGATGCCGCGTTCGAAGGCACGCTTGAGGTCCACGTCCGCGAAGCCCGCGCCCTCCGTCCCGAGGTCGCGCACGGTCGTGAAGCCGTGGTCGAGGGCGATTCGCGCCGCCGCGGCGGCGCGCAAGGCCCGGTAAGGGCCCGACTCGAGAAGCACCTGCTCGTCATACTCGGCCGAGGTCGCATCGCCCTGCAGGAGGAGATGCGTGTGGGCGTCGATGAGGCCGGGCAGACAGGCGAACGCGGAGAGGTCGATGGTCCGCGCGCCGGCGGGCGCGGGCGCGGCGGAAACCTTCCCGTCGTCGAGGACGAGAGTGGCGCCCGTCCGGACCGTTCGCGTGGACGGGTCGAGGAGTCGGCCGCAGCGGACGACGAGGGGCTCGGCCGTGGCGCGTGGCGCGCGGAGGTGAAGGGCAAAGACAATCGCGAAGACGACGAGAGAGACGCGCGAGGATCGGTTCATGGACGAGGCCTCCACTTCGGTGAGAGGATCGGATTATGAGCCGGGTGGACGCGCTGCGGGAGGCTCGCGGCGAGATGGAACGGGTTCGGTTGGGGATCCTCACAGCCATCGCGGGGAAGTCCGACGCCGAGCTGCTTGCCTGTCCCGTGGGAGGGGGCTGGAGCGCGGCCGAGGTCCTCGACCACATTCGCACGGCCGAAGGCTCTCTCGTCAAGGCGCTCGGAAAGCTCGAGCGCGGGGAGCCGACGCGCGTCCCGGCGCGCGCCTGGTTCTACCGCCTGCCCATGAGTCCCGTCTTCTGGCCGATCCGGCTCCCGGCCCCGAAGCTCGTCCGCCCGCGCCCGCGCGCGGAGATCCGGCCGGCCGACGTCAGCGAGAGCCTCGCGGCGTCGCGCCACGAGCTCTTCGCCCTCGTCGACCGGATGGGCGAGGAGCGCTTCAGCCGCCTCGTCTTCCCGCATTTTCTTCTCGGCCGCTTCACGGGCGTCTCGTGGTTTCGCTTCATCGCGAAACATGAAGGCAAGCACCTGAAGCAGCTCCGGCGCGTGCTGTCCGCTCCGAAGGTCCTGCGCTGCGCGGGCGCGAAAGGCGCGGCGAGCCCGTCTGCGAGGTGATGCGGGGCCGCGTCCCTGTGCGCGCGAGGATCGCGATTCTCCTCGCCTGGGCGTGCGTCGTCGGGGCGGTCGCGATCCGACACGAGCCGTGGCGCGACGAGGTCCGCGCGTACACGATCGCGACTTCAACGGCGACGCTCGGGGAGCTGTTCAGCGTGCTCCGCACCGAGGGACACCCGGCGCTCTGGTACCTCCTGCTCCGCGGCGCCCACGCCGTCGCGCCCGTCCCCGCCGTCCTGCCCGCCGTGAGCCTGCTCGTCGCGGCCGCGGCGGTCCTCCTCTTCGTCGTACGGTCCCCTTTCGAGCCCCTGCTCAGGGTCCTCTTCCCGTTCACCGTCCTTCCCCTCTACGAGTACTCCGTGATGGCCCGCAACTATGGCGTGAGCCTCCTCCTATGCTTTGCGTTCGCGGCCCTCTACGGCGCGCGCAGGCGACTTCTCCTCGCGCTGTGCCTCGTGCTGCTTTCGAACACGAACGCGCACGCGGCCTTCCTCACGGCGGCCCTCGCGCTCGTTTGGTGCGTCGACGAGCTGCGGAGCGGCGAGGGGCCGCGACGGATCCCGCGCGCCGCGCTCCCGATCGCGGCGTCCGCGTTGGGGCTGTTCTTCGCGGCGTGGACGGCGTTCCCGGGCCCAGAAGTCACGGCCCACCGCGGGCTACCGACCGCCGCCGACTCCCTGCGCACGCTGCTCTTGGCCCCTAGCGGCAGTTTTCTCGCGGCGCCGTTTCACGCGCCGGCCGTCCTCGATGTCGCCATCTTCCTCTTCCTCGCGGCGGGCTTCGCCGCGCGCCCGAGCCGGGTTCTCGCGGCGACCGGCGCAACGCTCGGGTTGTATGCGTTCTTCCTCGCCGTCTACCCCGGGGATCTCCGGCATATAGGGCTCCTCCTCGTCCTCGTCTTGACGCTCCTGTGGATCGAGGAAGAACGTCCGGCGCCTTCTCCGCCCCCCGGGCCGGCGGCGCGCGGCCTCTTCCGGCTCGCCTTCGGGGCCGTGCTTCCGGCCGTCCTCGGCGTTGGTGTCGTCGCGGGAGTCGCGAAGTCCTGGACGGACCTCCGCGAAGAGATGAGCGCGAGCCGGGCGCTCGCAGCGTTCCTTCGCTCGCGTCCGGACCTCTCTGGCGCGATTCTGACCGGCGAGCCAGACTACGCTCTCGAGCCGCTTCCCTATTACGTCACGAACCCGATCTACCTTCCCCGCGAGGCGCGGTACGCGCGCTGGGTTTCGTTCACGACGAAGAACCGGGACACCCTCTCGCTCGGGGAGATCCTCGATGCTGCCGCGCGCCTCAGGCAGGAGACAGGGCGCCGCGTCCTGCTTCTCCTCCAGCCTCTTTTCGTCGATCCGGGGCCGCGGAACATCTGGAAGTACTCGTACGGGAAAAAGACGTTCACGAGGAGCCCCGAGGACCTCGAGCGCCTCCGCCGCGAAGCGGCACCGATCGGACGGTTCGAGGACACACCGCAGATCGACGAGCGGTACGCCGTCTTCGAGCTGCGTGATCCGCCGCCGAGCGCGGCAGGTTCAGCGCGCGCCGCGGCCCGTCAGAACCGTGGGAATCGTGCGCAGCAGGATCCTGGCGTCGAGGCCAAGACTCCAGTTGTCGATGTAGGCGAGGTCGAGGCTCATCCACTCGTTGAACTGCGCGATCTCGTTGCGGCCCGATACCTGCCACAGGCCGGTGACGCCGGGCTTCATCGAGAGGCGGCGGCGCTGCCACCGTTCGTAGCGCGCGACCTCCTCGGGGAGCGGCGGCCGTGGCCCCACGAGCGACATCTCGCCGCGCAGGACATTCCAGAGCTGGGGCAGCTCGTCGAGCGAAAACCGGCGGATGAGGCGGCCGAAGAAGGTGAGGCGCGGGTCGTTCGCGGCCTTGAAGACCGGCCCCTCGTGCTCGTTGAGGTGCGCGACGTCAGGCAGGAGCCCCTCGGCCCCTTCGACCATCGTCCGGAGCTTGACGAGCGTGAACGGGCGGCCGTTCAGCCCGCAGCGCGTCTGCCGGAAGAGCACGGGTCCCTTTGACGTGAGCTTGATGACGACCGCGGCGAGCGTGACGGGCACGAGGGACACGACGCCGATCAGGACCGACAGGAAGACGTCGACGACGCGCTTGACGAGGAGCGCGACGCCTTCGCCCGGTGTGGTCGAGAACGTGAGCAGAGGCGTTCCCTCGAGCTCCTCCAGCTCCACGCGGGCGAGCACGTGCGGAAAAAAATCGAGGACCAGCCGGGTCTTGATACCCATCTCCTCGCAGAGGAGGAAGACGTCCTCGAGCTTCGGCAGGTCGCCACGGTCGACGGCGAGAACGACCTCGTCGACGGTGAACTCCGTGAGGATCGTCGGAAAGTCCAGAAGCGACCCGAGGAGGGGCACGCCGTCCGCGGTCGTCGTCTGGCCGTCCTCGGCGGGCCGCTCGCGCACGAGGCCGAGGAGCTTCAACCCCCACCACGGATGCTCGCGGATGAGGCGGGCCATGGAGGCCGCCCGCGGCGTGTCGCCCACGAGGACGACGGTGCGAAAGTTGAAGCCGTGCGAGCGCACGCGCCGGGCGAGGAGGCGGACGGTGAGGCGTTCGGCCACGAGAAACAGGACGTTCACGGCAAGGAAGATCGTGAGAAACGGACGTGAGATGAAGTCCCACCGGGCGCCGAACACGACGAGGGCGAGCAGAAGACTTCCGAAGAACGACGTGCGCGTCATCAGCGCGACTTCGTCCTTCAGGCGCAGGGTGCGGTGGCTGCGGTACGCGCCTTCGAGAAACAGAAGGCCGGAGAAGATCAGGACCGTGGGCCCCACGAGGACGAGGTACCAGTTGAAATCGTAGAGCGGCGTGAGCCGGTTGAAGAGATGCGGCAGCACTTTGCTGCGAAGCACATAGGCCACGGGCAACGTCGCGAGCGTGACGCTGAGGTCGGCCGCGTACAGGAGCGCGGCGATTGTGCGGGCCTGCTGCTTCAGCATTCGGGGACGGGAGCTTCCCCGCCATTCGAATCCTAGCAAGAGCGGGCGATTGGGGTCTCAGGAACCGGCGAGGAGGGTCTCGTAGGCATCCGCGACCGAGTCCCAGAGGTATTCCGACCGGGCGCGCTCCCGCGCCGCCCGGCCGGAACGTTCCCGCGCCGCGGGGTCTGAAAGAAGTGCGGTCAGGCCCGCGGCGAGGCTCTCGGCGCTCCGCGCATCCACGTAGAGCGCGGCCATCCCGGCCGTCTCACGGTTTTCGGGCGTGTCGTGGACGAGGAGCGGCCGGCCGAAACCCATGGCCTCGAGGAGCGCGGGATGCGTGCCGCCGACCTCCGTCGCGTGCACGTAGAGGGCGGCGTTTGCGAGGAGCTCGCGATACGGCTCGCCGTATACCGCGCCAGGCAGCAGGATGCGCGGGTCGCCCGCCGCCTCTGTTCGGATGCGCGCGAGGAAGGCGTCCGCATAGGGCGCCGCGCCCACGAGGACGAGCTTCGTCTCGCCCGGAACGCGCCGGAACGCCCGCACGACGGCGTCGGGGTTGTTCTCCGGCTCGAAGCGCGAGACGTAAAGGACGTAGCGCCCGGGTTCGAGTCCAAGCCTCTCGAGCGTCGCGAGCCCGGCAGGGGGCGCGAGATCCGAGCCATACGGAATGTAGACGGAATCCTTTCCATAGGTCTTGCGGTAATAGGCCTGGATCGCGCGGGCGTCCGTCACGACGACGTCCGGCAGCACGCACGAGAGACGCTCCGAAAGCGCGTAGGCGAGCTTTCCGAGAGCATTCCACTTTCGCCGGTTTCGTTCGAGGCCGTCCACGTTCAGGACGACGCGCACCGGCGATCCGAGGAGCCGGGGCAGACGGCAGAAGAGGGCGTTCACGCCGTTGCAGACGAGCACCGCGTCGTAGCCCTCGGCCGCGGCGTGGAGGCCCGAAAGCGCCGTGTGGACGACGGTGTCGAGGTACTTCCGGCGCAGCGTCGGAAGATGGACGACGCGCGCGCCGCGATGGGTCGACACGACCGAGGCGACGCCGTGAGGCCGCGCGTAAACCGTGACGTCGTGCCCCCGCGCGGCGAGGCGGGCGGAGAGCTCTTCGGCAAGCGTCTCGAACCCGCCGTACGCGGCGGGAACTCCGCGCGTGCCAAGTATCGCGATCTTCATGCACCGGCCCGGCGTGCCCCCTCCGGTTCGGATGTGAACCACGGAAGAAGCGCGCGATCGGTCACGGTGCGCGAGGCGCGGATCGCGGCGCGCTTCGCGACGAGACGCGCGCGGTTCTCCGCGAGCCAGTGAAGGGCCGGCAGCGAGGTGCGCTCCACGGTAAGGCACGCGCCCACGACGACGAGATCGCGGATGAACGTGCGCCCAAACGTCGCTCGCAGGTGGTCTCTTCCCGCGTTGTTGATCCTGAGGAGGAAGCGGTTCTTGACGGAATGGAGATTCGCCGAGAGCGACATCTCGCGGCGTCGCTCGGGCAAGTTGCGCCTCCGGTGCCAGCCGCGGGCCGCAGGGGCGCAGCGCGCGGACCAGCCGCGGCCGCGAAGCCGCCAGGCGAGATCCACGTCCTCGCGGTAGAGGAAAAAGTCGCCGTCGAAATAGCCCGTCGCGATCTTCACGTCGGCGAGCGCGGCCGTCCGGTAAAACGCGACGCAGCCGGAGACCCCGAACACCTCTGCGCTCTGGTCGTAGCGGCCGTCGTCCGGAAGGCCCGCTCCGATGTCGAAGTGCCGGCCGTTGCGGGTCATGCGGATACCGACCGTGTCGAGCACCGCAGTTGGAGTCAGATCCGTGCCCTCCGCTCTGAGGATCTTTCCGGTGAAAGCGCCGACGCGGGCGTGCTCCGGCCGACCGGCCTCGTCGAGGAGGCGCTCGAGAAAATCCGGCGCGAGGACCACGTCGGAGTTGAGAACGAGGACCCAGGGGATTCCCGCGTTCACGGCCTTGTCGATCGCAAGGTTGTGGCCGCCGGTGTACCCGAGATTCTCGCGGGATGGCACGACGGTGAGGGGGACGGGTGTCACTTTCTCGAACGCGGCGAACGTCGCACGCGTGCCGTCCTCCGAGGCGTTGTCCACCGCCACGATCGAAAAGTCGCGGAATGTCTGCGCGAAAAGGGAGGGCAGGAGGCGCTCGACGTCGCGCGACTCATTGTGCGTGACGATCGAGACGAGGACGCGGGGCGCCCCGAGCCCCGTCACGAAGAGCGCCCGTTCGGGAGGAGCGCCGACCGCCACCCGAAGCCGAGAAGCCCACGCACGACGCGCGTGTGGGCGGCGGCCGCGTCCTGACGCGGGTGGTCGGGCCGCACGAAGGGGAGGAGGATGAGCCTCAGGAGCGCGCCCGCGAACGTCGCGACCCGCGCGGCGGCGCGGCCGCCGGGCGACGCATGGCGCGCCAGGTAGCGAAACAGGTTCCGGACGTAGACCGGGCGGAAATCGCGATAGGGAAGCGCGTGCATCGTCACGCCGCCCACGTGCGTGGCGCGGCCCTCGGGAACGTACCGGATTCTCCGACCCGATTCCAGGAGGCGCGCCGAGAGGTCCACGTCCTCGAACCAGGCGGGGGTGAAGGCGGAATCGAAGCCCGAGAGCGCCTCGAAAGCGTCGCGCCTGACGAGAAGGGCCGCGCCCGCGGGCTGCTCCACGTCGAAAGCCGCGCCGCGGTCCGCGTCGAGGTAGCGGTCGCGGCGGAAGCCCGCGTTGTCCGGGAAGACGCGGTCGACGAGGAACGCCTCGCGGAGGAGAGCGCCGGTCGACGGGAGGCGGCGGAGCTGGAAGCGCGCCTGCCCGTCCCCCTCGAGCCGCGGCGCGACGGCGGCCACGAGAGGATCCGCGTCCAGCGCGGCAAGAAGCGCCACGAGTGACCGCGCACCGTCCACGAGGGCGGCGTCGGGGTTGAGGAAGAAAATCGTCTCGGAAGGTCCGCCCTCCCACGCGGCGCGATTGCACGCGGGCCCGAAGCCGAGGTTCGTGTCGGCCTCGATCACGCGGGCACCCGCCGCGCGGGCGACCTCGGCCGAACCGTCCGATGAAGCGTTGTCCACGACGACGACCGGCACGCCTTCCGGCACCGACGCGATCGCCTCACGCAGGTGGGCGGCGGAGTTCCAGGACACGATCGCGACGAGGACGCGGGGGGTGGCGGTCAAAGCGTCCGATGATAGGCGCGGCAGCGCCGCTTGAATCAAATCGGCCCGCCCGACAGAATGCACCGCCCATGATCTCGAGAGATTTTCTTCGAAAGGAATACGAGCGCCTGCCTCACCTGTTCCGGCAGCGCAACCTGCCCCTCGGCGCGCTCGAGAATTGGCGCGCAATCGACGCGGAACGGCGGATGCAGATCACGCTCATGGAGGCCGCGCGCGCGGAGCGGAATTCCCTTTCGCAGAAAATCGGCGCGAAGCGCAAGGCAGGCGAGGACTCGGCCGCCGAGGAGCGGATGTCGCATGCGATCGGGGCGCGGGTTTCTCTCCTCGAAGAGAAAATCAAGGCTCTCGATGCGCGATTCGTGCCCATCGAAGAGACGCTCCCGAACATCCCGCATGACGACGTTCCCGACGGCGCGGACGAGACGCAGAACGTCGTCCTGAAAACGTGGGGCGAGCCCCCGCGCTTCGACTTCCCGCCGCTCGCGCACTGGGACCTCGGGCCGGCGCTCGGCATCCTCGACTTCGAGCGCGCGGCGAAGATCACGGGCTCGCGCTTCACGGTTCTCAAGGGGCCGGCCTCGCTGCTGTCGCGCGCGCTCATCCAGTTTTTCCTCGACGTGCACACGAGAGAGCACGGCTACACCGAGGTGCTGCCGCCGTTCCTCGTGAATTCCGCATCGCTTTTCGGCACCGGCCAACTCCCGAAGTTCGAGGAGGACCTCTTCCGCGTGCAGGGGACGGATTGGTTCCTCACTCCCACGGCGGAGGTGCCCGTCACGAACCTCCACCGCGACGAGGTGCTGTCGGAGAAGGATCTGCCCATCTCCTATTGCGCCTACACGCCGTGCTTCCGCGCCGAGGCGGGAGCCGCGGGCAAGGACACGCGCGGCATGATCCGCCAGCACCAATTCGACAAGGTCGAACTCGTGAAATTCACGAGGAGCGAGGCCTCGATCGGCGAGCACGAGCGTCTGACGCGCGACGCCGAGGACCTTCTCGAGCGCCTCGAGCTCCCCTATCGACGCATCGTCCTATGCCGCGGCGACATGGGCTTCAGTTCCGCGAAGACGTACGACCTCGAGGTCTGGCTGCCGGGGCAGAACGGCTACAAGGAGATTTCCTCCTGCTCGAACTTCGGCGACTTCCAGGCGCGTCGCGCCGCGATCCGCGTCAAGGTCGAGAGCGCGGGCGCCAAATCGAGAAACGAGCTCGTCCACACGCTGAACGGCTCGGGCCTTCCGGTCGGGCGGACGCTCGTCGCGATCCTCGAGAATTTCCAGAGGAAGGACGGGTCGGTTGCAATCCCGAAGGTCCTCCGGCCTTACTGTGGGGGGCTCGCCGAGATCCGCAAGCCCTGACCTGGGCGGATGGCGCCTCTCGGCGCGGGGGGTTGGAGGAGGAGGAGGGATTCGAACCCCCGGAACCTTTCGGTTCAACGGTTTTCAAGACCGCCGCCTTAAACCACTCGGCCACTCCTCCGCGCATCGATCATTCTCGGCGTGATTATCCTCTCTCCCTGCTAAACTTCGCACCCCGGCGCTCACGCGGACAGGTGGGTGAGTGGCTTAAACCAGCGGTTTGCTAAACCGCCGTAGGCCTTTAAAAGCTTACCGGGGGTTCGAATCCCCCCCTGTCCGCCATCGTCGCCGACTCGAAACGGGAAACTTTCGTCCCCGGAATCGCGTAACAGGCGATGGAGTCAAGCTGCTGCGTCCGAAGGGAGCCTTTCGATGACCAGGCGGATCAAGGTGGCGATTGGGGTGGCGGTCGCCGTCGTCCTCATTCTCGTCGTCGTTGCCTCGATCGTGAGCCGGGACAAGAGCCTCGTGCGCGTCACGACGGCGAAAGTCGCGAAGGCCCCGCTCGTCGCGACGGTGAACTGCAACGGCCGCGTCCAGGCGAAGACGAAGGTCGACATCTCGTCGCAGGTCATGGGCCAGATCGTGACGCTCGCGGTCATCGAGGGAGAGCACGTCAAGAAAGGCGACCTCCTCCTCCAGATCGACAAGGTCCAGTACGACGCGAACGCGCAGGCGACGCAGGCGGGTCTCGATGCCCTTTTCGCCCAGCGCGAGGCGGACAAATTCACGCGGGAGCAGGCCGAGCGCGACCTCGAGCGCACGAAGAAGAACTTCGAGGCGCACATCGAGTCCGAGCAGAACCTCCAGAAAGCCCAGCTCGCGCTCGACTCTGCGAAAGCGAACGAGAACGCCGACGAGCGCCGCATCGAGCAGGCGCGCCAGAATCTCCTCGCGAACAAGGACAGCCTGAAGAAAACGACGATCACGTCCCCCATCGACGGAATCGTCACGGCGAAACCCGTCGAGGCCGGCGAGAACGCGATCGTCGGCACGATGAACAACGCGGGGACGGTGCTCCTGACGGTGTCGGACATGTCCATCGTCGAGGGCGAGATGGAGGTCGACGAGACCGACATCCCCCACGTGAAGATCGGCCAGAAGGCGAAGCTCACGTTCGACGCGTACCCAGACAAGAAGTTCGACGGCGTCGTCACGGAGATCGGCGGCAGTCCGATCACGAAGTCCGCGCTCGGCACGGACTCGTCGGCCGTCAACTTCATCGTGAAGGTCCAGGTGGAGAGCCCGCCGTCGAACATCCGGCCCGGCTTTTCGGTCTCCGGGAAGATCGAGACCGACCGGCGCGCCGCCGCGCTCGCGATTCCCATCCCGGCCCTCGTCGTCGCCGACCCGGCGTCGCTCGAGCGCCCGAAGGGCAAGAAACCGACGCCCGTCCCGACGCCCGCCGCCGCCGCGGCCGAAAAGAAAAAGGACGTCGAGGGCGTCTTCGTCGTGAAAAAGGACGGCGCCGTCGATTTCCGGCCGATCAAGACCGGGATCAGCGCCGACCTGCAGGCCGAGGTCCTCGAGGGGCTCGCGGACGGCGAGGAGATCGTCACGGGACCTTTCAAGGCGCTCCGCTCTCTCAAGATCGGAGACCGCGTCAAGGTCGACAACTCGGCGGCGGGTCCCGACGCCGAAAAGAAATCCTGAGGACGAAAGGCCGGACATGCTGATCGGGGAGCTCCTGCGCGTCGCTTGGAAAGCGGTCACGGCGCACAAGCTTCGCTCGTTCCTCACGCTCCTCGGCGTCATCATCGGCGTCATGACGGTCGTCGCCGTCGTGGCCGTCATCACGGGCCTCAACAACTACGTCGCGACGAAAATCTTCACGCTGTCGCCCGACGTCTACGTGGTCACGCGCTGGGGAATCATCACGTCGCACGAGGGCTTCCTCGAGGCGCTCAAGAGAAAGCCCATCAAGAAGCCCGACTACGACCAGGTCGTGCGCCTCGCGCGCCTCGCGGAGAAGATCGGCGCGCAGTCGGGAACGCTGCAGCTCGTCAAGTACGCGAATCATCGCCTTTCGGACGTCCAGATCCAGGGGACGACCGCGAACATGAGCGAGATCCGCAACCTCGACCTCGAGTCGGGGCGCTTCTTCACCGAGATGGAGAACGAGCACCGCGCGCTCGTCGCCGTCATCGGCTCCGACGTGAGGGAGGAGCTGTTCCCGCGCGTGGACCCGATCGGCCGTACGCTCGCGATCGGCGGAATCTCGTTCGAGATCATCGGCCTCCTCATGAAGCAGGGCTCCGTCCTCGGCCAGAGCCAGGACAACGTCGCGTACATCCCGCGCGAGACGCTCTGCAAGGTCTGGGGAGCGAATCGCCAGCTCGGGATCTACGTCCAGGCGAAGGGCGGCGTGCCCGGCGTCCCGGCGTCGATGGACGAGATCCGGACGATCTTCCGGGCGATACGGCATACGGACCCGAAAGCGCCGGACCCGGTCGTCTTCGTGAACGCGGACGCGGTGCAGGTCGTGTGGAAGGCGATCACGGCGGCCGCCTTCGCCCTTCTCGTTTTCATCAGCGGGATTTCGCTCGTCGTGGGCGCGATCGTGATCGCGAACATCATGCTCGTGTCCGTCATCGAGCGGACGAAGGAAATCGGCCTGCGCCTCGCGGTCGGGGCCCGCAAGCGGGACGTCCTCTTCCAGTTCCTCCTCGAGGCCGGCCTCCTCGCGCTCGGCGGTGGCTGCCTCGGCGTCTTCTTCGGGTGGCTCATCGCGCTCTGCGTGGACGCGTTCACGCCGCTCCCGACGCTCGTGACGCCCGGCCTCATCGTGTCGGGCCTCGTCCTCGCGACTCTGACCGGCGTCATCGCCGGCGTCTTTCCCGCCATCAAAGCGAGCCGCCTGACTCCGATCGAAGCCCTGAGGTACGAATGACGCACGTCCTCGAGACGTTTCGCCGCGTCATCGCCGAGAACCTGCGCTTCGCGCTGACAGCTCTCCGCGCGCACAAGCTGCGCGCCTTCCTCACGATGGTCGGCATCGTCATCGGCGTCTGGACCGTCATCGGGATGGTGGCTCTCGTGACCGGGTTCGACCGCTCGCAGACGGAGGCGTTCTCCTCTTTCGGCACGACGCTTGTGCAGTTCCAGAAGTTCGAGCCTCGATTCGGACCCGGCCGGCGCTCCGAAGAGGAACGGAAACGCCGCGACCTCACGATCGAGGACGCCGACGCGCTTCAGGAGCTCTGTCCCTCCATCCTCGCCGTCTCGCCCGAGCGTTACATGTGGAGCGTTTCCCAGGTGAAGGGCAACGGCAACGAGGCGAACTCGCCGCAGGTCGGAGGCGTGAACCAGAACTACGCGATCTGCAACAACTGGTCCATTCAGGACGGACGGAACATCACCGAGTCCGACGTCCTCCACGCGACGGACACGTGCGTCGTCGGACAGGACGTCTCTGAGGCCCTCTTCAAGGGCAAGGACCCCCTCGGGCAGATCGTCTCGGTCAACGGCAAGCGCGTCCGGGTCGTCGGCACGTTCGAGAAGAAGGGTTCCTCGGGCTTCGGCGGCCAGCCCGACAACATCCTCGTCATGCCGATCTCGACATTCGACCGGCACTTCCCGCAGACGAAGAACTCGCACGACGACACGATCCACATCGCGACGATCCCGCGATCGCCCGAGCTCGTGGATCGCGTGATCGAGGAAGGCACGACCGTCCTCAGGACGCGGCGCAAAGTTCCGTTCAACGCGCCGAACGACTTCGCGATCTTCACGGCCGAGAAGCTGCTCGCCCAGATGCAGGCCGTCACGAACGCGATCTCGGGCGTCATGGTCCTCATCGCGGCGATCGCGCTCGTCGTGGGCGGGGTCGGCGTCATGAACATCATGCTCGTCTCGGTGACGGAGCGGACGAGGGAGATCGGCCTCCGCAAGGCGCTCGGCGCGCTCCGGCGGGACATCTCGCTCCAGTTCCTGACCGAGGCGATGACGCTGACGGCCCTCGGCGGCGTCGTGGGCGTGGCCCTCGGCCTCCTAACGGCGCTTCTCGTGCGCATGGTCTCCAGCCTGCGCACGGAGACGCCGCTCTGGAGCATCCTCCTCGGGCTCGGCGTCTCGGTCTCGATCGGCCTCTTCTTCGGGATCTACCCGGCAATGAAGGCCGCGCGCCTCGACCCCATCGACGCCCTGCGGTACGAGTAGGAACTCCGCTACCATCCCCCCGTGGCGCCGGTCCCGAAGAACCTGCAGGTGCTCGGGGACGAGCTCGCGATCGCGTGGGCCGATGGGGCCGAGTCGTACCTCAAGCTCACCGATCTCCGCCGCCTCTGCCCGTGCGCGGAATGCCAGGGTGAACGTGACCTCCTCGGGCGGCTCATGAAGCCGCCGGCGCGACCGCTCACCGCCGAGTCGTACCAGGTGCGCGGCACGAGCCCCGTGGGCGGCTACGCGCTCCAGATCTTCTGGGGCGACGGCCACGCCGACGGCCTCTACACGTACCTGAAGCTGCGCGAGTGGGGCAAAAACCCGCCCGAGCTTCCGCCGCTCGGGCCCGCGTTCCCGCTGCTGCCGGTGCGCTGAGCCTAGTCCCTGCTAGAGTTTTTTCGCCTCGAGTGCCTTGCGCACCGGCTTTGACAGCTCGGGCACGCGCTTACCCTTCGTGACAGCCAGATAGAGCGAGACGACAGCGTGCGGGCCGGCATCGAGGGCGGCGAGGTATTTCTCTCGCCCCGCGAAGTGCAAGAGCGCGTCCGTCATTTGCGCGCCGACGATCGCGGGGTAGCGGGTCCAGAAGTCGCCCCTGGCCGCGTCCGCGAAGAGCAACTGGCGCTCGGAGTCCTTCTTCTTGCCCTCGAGGAGAACATCCGCCGCACGATTCCAGCGCGCGTACGCGCGCACGATTGGCTCTTCGAGAAGGGGGACGATCGGGAAGAAGTCGTCGGGAATCAGAAAGAGAGTCGGCGGCCCTTCTGCGGCGGTCCGCGCGAGGAGCGTGTCGAAGTCGGCGGCCTTCTCGTCGGGCCATGAAGGGGCCCTCCGCACGTTCGCGTCGAAAAGCGTGCGCCAGGCCTCGGCGGAGGCGGCGCGCAGCAGCTTCAGGAGCACCTCACGCAGCACCGGCGCGGACAGGAGGTCGCCCGTGAGTCGCGGCAGGTCCGCCGCGAGGACGAGCGTGTCGCCGTCGCGGACGGCCGCGACGTCGGCGAAGCCCGAGACGCCGAAGAAGGGCACGAGGACGATCGTCGCGGTGATGGGCGTACGCGTGGGGAGGAGCGACGCGATCCGCCGGCCCTCGAGTGCGGCGCTTGGCGCCCCATTGGTTTCGATGTCATCGAGGACGCGCTTGAAGTACGGGATTTTCTCGACGAAGGTCGACAGGATGGGATCGCGCGTGCCGGCGATCGTCGAGACGAGGCGACCGTAGAAATCGTCGGGGGTGAGGCCTTCGGCCCGGATGGCGGCGGCGGCATGCGCGGAGGCCTTGAGGCGCCGGAGCGTGCCCGGCGCGTCCGGAGCGCCGCCGAGGAGTGCGAGGACGTCGCGCGCGGGCGCGGTGTCGAACGTGAACGACAGCCGGTGGGGCGTCGGCGCCGCGAGGTCGAAGGGCGGGCCCGCCTCGCGAGCGGCCGGCGGGGCCTCGGCCGCGAGACGTCCGGCCGCAAGAAACCCGACTCCGAAAGCAGCCGCCACGAGGACGGTCCGGAGAAGACGCCTCGCCTCAGCCAAGGATCGCCTCCAGAGCCTGCCGCGTGTCGGAAAGGTCCACGAGGACGGCATGCGCGCCCGCGGCCTGGAGCGCGGGAAGCGCCGTACGGCCCGTGCTCACCGCCACGACGCGCGCCCCGAGAGCGAGGCCGCATGCGACATCCTGGCGCGAGTCGCCCACGACCACGCACTCGGAACCGGCGAAGGCGCGGCCCGTCGCGGGCCGGGCGCGCGCGAGAACGACGGGACCCAGCGCCTCGCGACACGAGGCGTCGTCGCCCCAGACGCCGAACGCGAAGCGGTGCCAGAGGCCCGCGGCCAGGAGCTTCACGCGCGCGCCGCGCTCCACGTTGCCCGTGAGAAGAGCGGCGACGAGGCCGGGAATCTTCTCGAGCGCGTCGAGAAGAGCCGGGACCCCCGGCTTGAGCGAGGGGGCTCGCTCGCGGAGCCCGGCCTCGAGCCGATCGACGTAAAGGGCGAGCGCGTCCGCGCGGCGCGCGGCGATCGTCTCCTCCGCCACTCCGGCCGCGCGCATGAGGTCGGTCACGATGACGGGATCGAGGCGCCCTTCGAACGCGTAGCCGTCGACGTCCCCGCTCGTGCCGTAGACGTCATGGAGAGCGGAGGCGAATGCCGTGCGCGCGGCAGGCCCGGCCGACAGCAGCGTCCCGTCGATGTCGAAGAGGACGAGGCGCTTCGTTCCCGCGACGACGCCCGGCATGACGCTCATCGCGCCGCCTCAGCGGGAGACATCCGAACCGAAAGCGCGCGCACGAGCTTGGGGAACACCTTTCTCCAGTACGGCCAATCGTGCACCCCGGTTTCGACGACGACCTCGTGGGGCACGGCGAAGACGTCGAGGTACCGGTCGAAGAAGGGCGCGATCTCGGCGAGACGGTACTTGTCTTCGGTGCCGCACCGCACGTGAAGGAAGGGTGCGCGCGCCGCGAGACCCGGGTCGTCGAGGAGCATGGCGTAGAGATCATTCTGCCGAAGCACGTTTTTCACGGGGTCGTCGCCGAACGTGCGCTTGAGCGAGGGGCGGAGGAAAAAGGGCATGGCCTCCACCGCGGGCCAGCACATCTGCTGGATATCAGGCGACAGCCCGCCGGCCGCGCAGAAAAGGCCGGGCTCCGCGAGCGCCCAGCGCAGGGCTCCATAGCCTCCCATCGAGATGCCGGCCACGAGCCGAGAGCCGCGCGAGGCCGCCGTGCGATAGCGCGCGTCCACGAACGGCACGAGCGTTTCCGTGAGGAAGGTCGCGTAGCGCGAACCGCCATCCGACGCGTCGATGAACCAGGAGCCCACGCCGCGCGGCGAGACGACGAGCATCTCAGGCAGGCGCCCGGCGCGCATCTCGGCATCAAGCGCATCGGCGAGCCCTTCGCGGAAGAGAACTTCCTCGTTTCCGCCGCCGTCGTGGAGAAAGTACAGCACCGGAAAGCGACGCGCGGGCGCGGCGTCATACGAAGGCGGTGTCATGACGAGGACGCGGACCGGCGCCGGAAGCGCCGGCGTGGCGACCCATTCCTCGCGGCGTCCGGCCGACGCGTGCGCCGAGAGGGACGCGAGGACGAGAGCGAGGACGGCGGTGCCGAGCGCGGGGCGGTTCAAGGGGTGATTCTAGGCGTGCCTGCTAACCTTGCCTAAATGTCCCGAGGTGCAGCCGAGAACGCGCGGATCCTCGAAGGCGAGACCGCCATCGTGACGGGCGGGGGGCGCGGCATCGGCCGGGCGATCTCCCTCGCGCTCGCGCGCGCCGGAGCCACCGTCGTCCTCGCGTCGCGCACGGCGGACGAGGTCGAGCGGACGAAAGAAGAGATCGAGGCTGAAGGCGGGAAGGCTCTTGCGGTCGCCACCGACGTGACATCCCGGGCTTCCGTCGAGGCGCTCGCCGCGCGCGCGAAAGAGGCGACGGGCCGCATCGACATCGTCGTCAACAGCGCGGGCGTCTTCGTGTGGAAAGCCCTCGCAAACCTCGAGGAAGCCGAATGGGATCGCATCCTCGACACGAACCTCAAGGCGAGCTACCTCCTCGTTCGCGCGGCGCTGCCGGCGCTCGTCGCGTCGGGGCATGGCCGCATCCTGAACGTCTCCTCCATCCACGGCACTGTCGGCGACGCGAACGTCGTCGCGCATTGCGCCGCGAAGTTCGGGCTCGTGGGCCTCACGAAGGCTCTCGCCGCGGAGCTGCGCGGAATGGGTGTCACGGTGAACGCGCTCTGCCCGGGATCCACGGACAACAAGAGCCGCGAGCTCTCTGGCCGGCCGCACGCTGCTCCCCTCAAGGAGAAGCTCGACGCGCACGACGTGGCGGCGGCCGCACTCTTCCTCGTCTCTCCGGCGGCGGCGACGATTTCGGGCGCCGTCCTGGACGTCTGGGGCGGGACGACGGTCTCGATCACGGGGTGACGGCCCCTCTGATCGAACGGCTCCGCCGGCGCTAAACTCGCCGCGGCCGCACAGCGTCTGCCCGTAGCTCAGCTGGATAAGAGCATCGGCCTTCTAAGCCGAGGGTCCCCGGTTCGAATCCGGGCGGGCAGGCCAATTCATTCCATGAGCCGCTTTCGCCCCCG
>PLZI01000151.1 GCA_003152095.1 Acidobacteriota bacterium
ACTCCTTGGCAGAGCTGAGCGTGCACTGCCCCATCGCCCGCGGCGCGACGAGAGTGGAGACCAGAGTGGAGAGCATCGTCAGAACGGCCGCACCAGCGGCTACCTGTATTCGGCCTCGGCCCAGGTTGAGTTTCGAAGGATTCATCCGCTTCCCCTTCACGCCAGAGAGACTTATGCGCCAGAGGACGCAGGGCCGCCCGGCCGATAGTAACCCCCGCCCTGAACCGTGTCCAGAAACGGACTGAAGCCCAACCCGCCCCTCTAAGTGACACGGGGACTGCCGATCCCTCGTCGGGGGCAAAAAAAAACGGGCGGCCGAAGCCGCCCGCTTTCCGAATCATTTCGGAGCTAAATCACTTAAAAGCGGAGGTAGGCCCACTAACCCCAGCCCCAATAAGATTGCAGTTGTAACTGTTGTTCAGTTCGGATGCGCTGTGGCCGACGCTTATGAAAGCGCCGGGAGCCGTGTGCTGAACGCCAACCCATGCCTGATTCCAGCTTCTGCCGCCATTATACGTGAACGTGGCGCCGGGATTCGTGAACAGCGCGTCGATCCAACCACCCTTGAAGCCGCTGGGGTTGATCTGCCCGTTGTTGAGCAGGTTGATCCGCTGCGACTCGAGGAACACGTAGGTCTTGCCGAGGGACGTGCTGCCCGACGGGCCGCCCGTGACGAACGAGTTCTCGTCGTTGTCGTACACCGCGGCGATGAGCTGGTGGTCGTCGTCGTAAAGGCCATAGCCCTTCAGTCCGCCGGAGTCAAGCCAGCTGCAGAGGTTGTTCGTGGGCCCCGAGCCAGGAGACTGGGCGGCGTCGTTATAAACATCGCTCCGCCACACGAGAATCCAGGTCTGGTAGCCGTTCACCGAGTCGCTGAGGTAGCGGAAGCCGTAATGGTCGCCGAGCGTCTCGCGGCCGTCACCGGGGAACCTGTAGGCCAGTGGTGCGGGGAAGGGCACGGAGCAGCCCACGGTCAGCTCAGCGCCGCAGCTGTTGCCGGCGCCGACGAACTTGCCGAAGAAGGTCTTAGTTGCGGCGGGATACGTGAGCAGCGGGTCGAACTCGATCGCGATCGCCTGGTCGCCGCTGATGTTGCCGGCCTGCGAGGCGGTGTCGATGTAGAAGATGTCGCCGATGAGCGCGTTCGGGCTGGACGTCGGGCCCCAGCCGCTCGTCGCGATCGCGTCCTCGTTGTAGAAGACGGCGTTCTCGGGGAAGTAGTTCGTGCAGTAGTTGACGACGTCGATCGTCAGGTAGCCCGAAAGGTCGGTCTTGAAGACGCCGTCACCGTTGCTGCTGCCGACGCCGCAAGCGGGGTTGTCGAAGTCGAGAATGTTATCGCCGGTGGGGACGGTGAACGACGTGATGTCGCCCGACTCGTCGAGCGAATCCCACACGCGGTTACGGAAGGCGGCGAACGCGTCCGTCGCATACACCGAGACGGACGTGTAGGCGTCGGAGTTCGTGACTCCCGCTTCCGGGTGAGAGAACCGGATGAACCGCTTGGCGGTGAAGCCGACCAAAGGCGCGTACGTCGCCGGGCTCACCGAGAGGTTGACGCCGCACGGGTCGCCCGTGCCGGAGCCGAGGAAGTTCTGCACCTGCGTGTAGTTGACGTTCAGTTTCCCGTTCATGATGTCGCGCATCGAGAACGACACGACGTCCTTGCCGGTCATCGGGACGTTGAAGTCGAGGACGGCGCGGGAGTACTTGTTCCACACCGTCACGTGCGCGATGAGACCGGGCGTAGAAACGTTGACCATCGACACGAGGGTGTCGATGCCGCCGCTCGGGATGGGGGCGCCCGTGGCGCCGTTCAGCGACACGCGCCAGTAGGGGACGAGCAGCGTGGCACCCGGCACGTTGTCATACGCGCAGGTGACCGCATAGCCCGTGCCCGCAACCGCGAGCAGCGCCAAGGCAATGAATACGGAAAGCTTTTTCATTTTTACTCCTACCGATCGTTCCTGTGATTCTCTTAGTTCCGAGTGAGTTCTACCTGGAAGACTTTTCGAAAGGAAAATCCGGTTCCTGCCGCCTGCGATAACGAATCACCTCCCGAAATTAATTTGAAACCCTATCTCTAATGGCTCTATGGCTAATGCCCAGAAGGGCTGATAAACAGAGTGACGTACACGATACCCGCGAACATTGAGTAAACGATAGGGACAAGATTCCGCGATGTCAAGGCCTTTTTCCGAAAAATATGGTGGAGGCGCATATCCATCAGAGCAGTGTCCCACGCGTGGGGAACCTCACTTCGAAAGGCCGCGGAAAAACCGGAACCCGCCCGCGCGCGTCTCGTCCCCGGTAAGGTACTGGTACATGAGAACGACGTCCTTGCGCCCGTCCCCGTCCACGTCGGCGATCCGGAGACAGGTCGGGTGGTTCACGAACACGGGCTCGCGGGCGGGGTCGAGCTCCTCGAATTCGCCGGCCGCCGTCTGAAAGAAGACGCGGACACGATGCGTGCTCTCGTCGGCCCACACCACGTCATCGAGGCCGTCTCCGTTCAGGTCTCCGACGGCGATCGCGGGCGAGGCCGCATCGAACTGGAGCGTCTTGACGACCCGCTTCCGCTGCATCGTGCCGCCCTTGCGGTAATAAATGGAGATGCCCTGCCCGTCGATCGGCTTGACCGCGCCATCGGGCGAGCGCTTGAAGTACGACGTGTATGCGGCCGCGTACCCATGGTAAGTGCCCGTGGCGACGCCGGCCTCGAGCGCGAACGGCTCCATCAGGCCTTCGCCGATGTAGCTGAAACTCTCCGAGCTGCGGTCGTACGAGAAGAGGGTGGTCCGGCCGCCGACGTAGTGGCAGTCCGAGGCGAAGAAGGGAGCGCCCTCCGCCGGGGTCACGAGGGTGACGGCGTACCCGAAGCACGCCGTTTCGAGGCCGGCGTGGACTTCGCGGAACAGCGAGCCCTCGTTGAGGAAGAGACGCACGTCGTAGCCGAGAAGATAGCCGTTCTCGTCACGCGGATGGTGGCCTGACTCGACGTACTCGGAGGTGTCGGAGATGGCCAGGATATCCAGCTTCCCGTCGCCGTTCACGTCGGCGACCGCCAGTGCCCGCGTGGACATCCGGCGCGGCAGGCCGCGCGTCTCGATCCGGAACTTGAAATCGCCCCGGTTGTAGGCGACCGCGGGGCCGGACCCGTGCCCGCCAAAGACGATGTCGAGCCGGCCGTCTCCATCCATGTCCCCAAGGGCGACGCCTCCGTAGAAGGCGCCGATGTTCTCGGGGTTCTCGAACTCCAGCTTCGGCGACCGCCATCTCCACTTTCCGTCCTCGTCCTTGCCGAGCTTGAAAACCCTGAGCTCGGATGCGGTCAGACGCGCCGGTGTCGCGACGATCTGCGGCCGCCCGCTCCCGTCGAGGTCGCCGAGCGCGAAGTTCTGCCGCCACATCCCGCTCTTGGGGAGCCCATTGGAAAGCTCTTCGAAGCGAAATGAATCGTGCGAGACGGGCGGGGTCACCGCTTCGGTCTCGCCCGCCGGCATCTCGATGATCGGATGGAGATTCTGGAGTTCGTCGGAATTCGCGACAATCCCGGAGCGAGCGGCGTTCGGCTTCGCCTTGCCGTCGCCCGGAGCCGCGATGTAGTAGGCCTTCTCATCCTCGGAAACGAGGAGGAGGCCCACGTTGTCGGCCACAATGGCGTTGAAGAGGCGTCCGTTGTGGGTGTAATAGATCGGCGACTTCGGGATGCGCATCATCTTCTTCCCCGTCTTCGGGTCCACGAACGTCGAGGGGCTGTCCTCTGGCTCTTCCTGCTCGTCGTCGATTGCGGCCGGTGCGGCCGGCTGTTTGACGCCGAAGAGGGCCTCGGCCCGACTGCTCGTCGCGCTTCCCCCGGGGGCGGGGGACGGAGAGGGGGCGGCTGTCGCGGACGCCCCCGGCGACGCAGCAGGAGCAGCCCCCGATGCGGGCGACGCTGCGGGAGTGGACGGCGAGGAAGAGCACCCTGCCGCTCCCAGGACAAGGGCGGCGAACAGAGCGGGCACCAGCACTTTCACGGAAACTCCTTAACAGCGCACGGAACCCGGCGACCTTCGGCCGGCGGGCGAGGTTATGAGACTCGGTCAGAGGAGATCGGCGAACGACGGGCGGCACCGCCGAAACAGCCGCGCCCCAGCCAAGCCTACCACGAAGAAGACGGCCGACCACACCAGGACTCGCCCGAAGGGCGGCGGCGGTGCCTCGAATAGCGCGGCGCGGAAGAGCGCGGCGAGGTCGCGTAGCGGGTTGAACGCGAGGAGGGGTGCGGCAAAGCCCGGCACGGCGGACTCCGGGTAGAGGATCGGCGTCAGCCAGAACGCGATCATGAGGACGGGCGGCAGGAGCTGCGCAATATCGCGAAAAAAGACGTTGAGCGACGCGAGAACGAGCGCGGGGCCCGCGAGGAGCAGGAGCTCGAACGCGATCGCCGCGAGGAAAATCCCCGGCCGCACGGCTCCGCGTCCCGAAACGAGGAGGAAGGCCGTCAGCAGCGCGAGGCCCACCATCTGAATGACGAGCGCCGCGCCCACGCTCGAGGCCACGAGCAGCTCGATCGGAAAGCGCAGCTTCTTGACGAGGTGGGCCTGATCGCTGACCGAAGTGGTCGCCCGCATGATCGCCTCCTGCACGCCGAGCCAGGGCAGCAGGCCCGCAAGGAGGAACTCCACGTAACCGCCCCGGAACCCGGCTGGCGGCGGCTGTTTCAAGATGCCGGCGAAGACGAAGGCATAAACGGCGCACACGACCGCCGGATTGAGAACGGCCCACAGCGGCCCCCCAAAGCTTCCAGCGTACCGGGCCGCGAGGTCCCTTCGAAGCAACTCCGAGAGCAGGAAGAGCTTATTCTTCAATGAGGTAACACTTTCCGAACCGTCCCGAAACTGCTTGACACGCGTGCGGGAGCGACTATCTTAGATGAGGAAGCTCATGAGCGCCGTGCCGCGTGCGTCCCAGATCCTCCTCGTGGGGCAGAAGATCCGTCAGATCCGGAAAAGCCGGCATCTGACTCAGGCGGATCTTGCCTCGCGCATCGGGGTGACGCAGTCCGACCTGTCGCGCATGGAAAACGGTGAGTACAAGGTCGGTATCGACACTCTCTTCCGGATCCTTCAGGTATTCGAGCTTTCCATGAGCCATTTCTTCGAAGAGCCTCCCGCCGAAACTCCGGACGCCGTGCCGGCCGCCGTCGACGTGCCCTTCGAAGACTGGGCGGCTCTCTCCGACGAGTCGCGCCGCGAGGTCCGCGAGTTCATCGCCTTCAAGAAGATGCAGGCCGACAAGACGCGGTCCGACGGTGGCGACGGAAACGACGGAAATGACTGAAGCCCTCCGCGCCACGGCCGAGAGCGCCCGACGCGAAGCGCTCGCGCACCTCGAAAAGGGCGCGTTCGCGGCCGCGCTCGACGCCTACGACGCGGCGCTCCGAGCCGCGCGCGAAACACAGGATCCCGCTTTCGTCGACTGGATGTACGTCTGCCGCGCGGCCGCCGCGGCCGAAGCGGGCCCCGCCGAAACCGAGCTCGTCGAGCTCAAGCGGATTCTGCTCCGTACGCGCGACAACCAGACGGCGTTCCGCGCCGCCTACTCGACCGCCACGATCTACGAGCTTCGCAAGGATCGCGCGAAAGCGCTGTTCTACGCGCGTCAGGCGCGCCGCCACGCCGAGATCATCGGCGAACTGCGGCTCGTGGCCTCCTGTGACAACCTGCTCGGCAACATCCTCGCCGCGGACAGTCGCTTCGAGGACGCCGCCGAGATGTATCGGCGCGCGCTCGCGAGCACCGAGTCCGAGGCCGCGCTTTTTTCGGTGCCCCGGGCGCAGCGATTCGACAACCTCGGCTATTGCCTGATCGCGCTGGACCGGATCGCCGAAGGTCTTGAGCTCGTGCACGGGGCCCTGGACACCCTCGAGCGCGAAAGCGCGCGTGGCTTCACGGTGTATCCGCTCCTCGATCTCTGCTTCGGGTACCTGAAATCGAACCGCTACGCGGAGGCCCGGTGGTTCGGCGAGGAGGGCCTCGCACGGGTCGCCGTCGCGAGCGATCTCGAAGCGGAAAAGAACCTCCTTTATCTCCTCGGCGAGACCTGCTATCTCGCGGGCGACGCGGACGCGGCACGCGATTACTTCGACCGTCTCGCGAGCCTCTACCCGGAATTCAAGAACCTCCGCGGGTACCTCGAGGTCTTCGACTTCCGCAACGTCATCAACCTCCGGAGCTGACCGCCATGCGCCGTCTTCTCTCTCGCCGCCTGCCTGCCGCCCTTCTCGGGCTGATGGGGGTCGTCCTCGCCCTCCTCGGCGCGCCTCGGGCGGAGGGAGCATCCGCGGTGCTCGCGAAGAACGGCACGCTCTACGAGGTCTTTCAGGCGCCCTACGGCCAGATCATCACGGGCGCCAATTCCACCGACGCGAGTCTTCCCGTCCTCGCCTTGCGCATGACGCCCCCGGGCGGCCAGCCCACGGTCGAGGTCGTCGGTGGCACGGCGAATGAGCTTATTAAGTTCGGCGAGGCGCTGGAGTTCGACGAGACCACGCAGACTGTTTTCGTCGTCTACACCCAGCTGCAGGGCTTCTTCCTGGACGTGCACGTCGCAATGCGCCGGAGCGGTGCCTGGAATGAAGGCCGCTTCCTGCCGAACCCCGGCCTCTACGTCTCGATGAACCCGCAACTCCTCGTGACGCGGCAGACCTACACGGGCCTCGATGCCCAGGGCTCTCCCGTGACGAAGTCACGGGCGATCCTCTCGATCGTGTGGTGGGAGGAGAGCGACACCTCACAGGCCCGCTACGCCGCGGTCTTCATCGAGGACGGCAGCCTTGGGCTCGACGACGTCACGACGTGGAATCTCAACGAGCTGAACGGCGCCTCTGGCCCGACCGACAATACGTCCCTCCCGATTTCCTCGTACGTCCACCCGGCTGTTCAGCGCGACCCCGTCACGAACGGGGGCGTGCTTCTCAGCTTCGCGAACCTCGCGACGCGGACGCAGCAGGTCATGCAGCTCAGCTTCCCGACCGACGACCCGGCGGGGACGACCTCGGGCGCGACGACCGGGAGCGGTCGCACGGCCAATTCGCGGCATAACCCGATCGGGCGCTCGTTCGCGGAGTTCGCGCTCCCGATCCAAATCGACCTGGCGTACCAGGTCGCGGTGGGCACCCTGATTTCGCCGTCCGGCATTCCGACGTTTTATTGGAGCACGGGCAGCGGCCTCGTCTACTTACAGGGCGGCTCGACCACAACGCTCACGATTCCCTTCCGCCCGGACTTCCCCATCGATCGCGCGCTCGCGGTGGTCAGGGACATGTCCGACAAGGAATAGCGGGGCCGCTCGGCCGTTCAGAGCCCGCGCGGGAGGTCCGCGCGTGGGTCCCTCTCGTAGAGCGCCGCGAATTTCCCGGCGAGATCACGGCCCTCGTCCGTGGCGAGCGCCGGCATCGCGATCGTGACGCGGTAGTAGTGGTCCCCATCCGCCGCGCGGCCGCTCCTCACCCCGTAGCCCTTGAGCCGAAAGCGCTGGCCCCCGGCAGTACCCGACGGAATGCGCGCCCGCACGGGCCCGTGGATCGTCGGGACGTCGATCTCCGCGCCAAGATACGCCTCGGACACGGTGACCGGTACCTCGGCGAGAATGTCGTCACCCTCGCGCGAGAAGTACGGGTGCGGCACGACGGTGAGCGCGACGTAGAGGTCGCCTTTCTCGCTGCGGCCCTTGCCCGGTACGCGGACCTTCGAGCCGGTCGCAACGCCCGGCGGGATGCGCACGGAAAGCCGCTCCTTCGACACGATCTCTCCCGCGCCGTGACACGCGGGGCACGCCGCGCCGCCCGTCCGGCCCGACCCGTTGCAGCGCGGACAGCGCCGCGGGGACCGCACCTGAAGCGCGATCGTCCCGCCCAGAACGGCGTCGCGGAACGGGATCGTGATCTCGGCCGCGGCGTCGTCGTCGTCATCGGCGAAGCCCGGCGCGTTTCCCGCACGGGCGCCCGAGAAGAGGTCGGAGAAGAGGTCGCCGAAATCGCCCGACCAGCGGAAGTTCGACGGCCCGCGCGCCGCGCCGCCGAACGGGCTTCCAACGCCGGAAGGTCCGGCGCCGGGAGGGTGCGCCGCGCCCGGCTCATGCGGACCTCCGGTGTCGCCGGTCAGATCGAAGTGCTTCCGGCGCTTCGGGTCCTTGAGCACCTCGTACGCCGCGGCGATCTCCTGGAACTTGCGCTTCGCGGCCGCGTCGCCCGCGTTCACGTCCGGGTGGAACTTTCGCGCGAGGCGGCGGTAGGCCTTCTTGATCTCGGCCTCGGCCGCCTTGCGATCGACGCCTAGAACCGCGTAGGGATCCTTCGTGGCCATCGCTTAGCTACGATACCCGACGCGCGCCTCGTCCCGAAACCGGCGCGGAACGCGGTACGATCCTCCGGCATCTCAGGATGGGGGCCGCGTGAAGATCCTGCAGCATCGCGACGTCCTCTCGGTCATTCTCGCCGGCGGGATGGGCGAGCGCCTTTTTCCGCTCACGCGAGACCGCGCGAAGCCCGCCGTCCCGTTCGGCGGCCGCTACCGCATCATCGACTTCGCGCTCAACAATTTCGTCAACTCGGGCCTCACGAAGATCAAGGTCCTCACGCAGTTCAAATCGAACTCGCTCATCGAGCACATCATCCGCACCTGGCGCCTCAGCTTCGACATCGGCCAGTTCGTGGACCCGGTGCCCGCCCAAATGCGCCGCGGGCCTCACTGGTTTCGCGGTACGGCGGACGCCGTCTACCAGAATCTCGACCTCATCTTCGACGAGGAGCCCGAGCACGTCTGCGTGTTCGGCGGGGACCACATCTACATGATGGACGTCAACCCGATGCTCCTGTTCCACGAGGAGGGCGGGCACGACCTCACCATTGCGGCGATTCCCGTGCCGATCGCCGAAGCCTCGCGGTTCGGTGTCCTCGACGTGGCACCGGACGGCCGGATTGTGGGATTCGAGGAGAAGCCCGCCTCGCCGCGCTCCATTCCCGGGAAGCCCGAGATGGCGCTCGCGTCGATGGGCAATTACATCTTCCGCGCGGGCGTTCTGATCGACGCCCTCGAGCACGACGCCCTCCAGGACACCTCTCATGACTTCGGCCGGACGATCATCCCGGCCCTGCTCGAGGGAGGGAGGCTTCTCTACGCGTACGACTTCTCGACGAACCGCGTCCCGGGAGCCGAAGACCTGCCGCCGTACTGGCGGGACGTCGGCACGGTCGATTCGTACTGGGATGCGTCGATGGATCTCATCTCCGTGACGCCGCCGCTCAATCTCTACAACCACAAGTGGCCGCTGAAGAGCCACGCCTCGCAGCTGCCGCCCGCGAAATTCGTCTTCGCGGACGCGGTTTCCCAGCGCATCGGCATCGCGACCGACTCGACGGTCGCGTCCGGCTGCATCATCTCGGGCGGCACGATTCACCGCTCGATCCTGTTTTCGCGCGTGAGGATCAACTCGTACTCCAACGTCGAGGAATGCGTGCTCATGGACGGCGTCGACGTGGGGCGCTACGCGCGCCTCAGGCGGGTGATCGTCGACCGGGGCGTGAAGATCCCGCCCCGGACCGAGATCGGCTTCGATCCCGAGGAAGACAAGAAACGCTTTCACGTTTCGGATCGGGGCGTCGTCGTGATCCCGAAGGGAGCCGAGATTCCCGAACCGGCCGACTTGACACCTGGACCGACCGAGCCGGTTGCTTCGGGCCCTACGTCCATATAAAGTTCGGGTTTCGAGCCTCAAGGCCGAATTTTATATGGACGAGATCGATCGCCGGATCCTCGATATTCTCCAGCGGGACGCCAAGATCTCGCAGGCGAGAATCGCGGAGACCGTCGGCCTCACCACGCCGTCGGTTAACGAGCGCATCAAGAAGCTGGAGACGCGCGGGTTCATCCAGCGCTTTACGGCGCTCCTCGACCCTCGCCTCATGGGAATGCCTCTCGTGGCGCACGTGGACGTCCTGCTGGAACATCCGCGCTTCGAGCGGCCGTTCCTGGAGGAGATAGAGGCCTTGCTCGACGTCCAGGAGTGCTACGCCATCTCGGGCGACTTCGGCTACCGGCTGAAGATCCGCGCCCGCGACGTGGAGCATCTGGAGATGATCCTCAGGGAGAAGGTCCAGACGCTTCGCGGCGTGGTGAGAACGCGCGTCGAGCTCTCGCTCTCCGTCAAGAAGGATTCCACGCTGCTGCCCGTCGTCGAGGGAACCTGAGCCTGAGAAGTTGTCGTTTTAGCACCGCGGGTGTCCGTTTTCGATCTCTCGTGTCCCCCGTCCCAAACCGGCCTCAAGGGTCAGCAGCGAGCCTAAACGACTTATCTAGAAATATTTGCATGTTTGTCAGGGGCTCGCGAAACCGAAGGCACCGTGCTTGCGTATAAACGGGCAGGAGATCGAAACGGACATTTCGACCAAATATCAAATGGATACGACGGTCTTCACTTCCTTCCTTCAGTCCCGCCGGCCTCCCGGCCGTCGGGCCCTCCAAACTCTTCCCTCCATCAAGAACCTCAGCTAGTCAATCCCACCGCCGCAATCCCCGCCCGACCGAAAGGTCGGGTGGGAGCCCACCGTTTCGGGCGTGCAAACGTGGTCGGGATTACTAAAAGTGGTAGGCCACGGAGCCGCCGAGCGTGATGGGCTTGTGGTTGGCGTCCGTGCGCAGGAGATAGGCCGCGGCTTCGACGCGCAGGTCCCAGTGCGCGGCGACGTGGAAGGCGGTCACGAGGCCGGCGTGCCAGCCGATCACCGTCTCCTTCACGTCGGTCGAGGTCTGGTCGCCCGAGGGCGTCTTCGGGTTCAGGCCGTAGACGCCGACGCCGCCGAAGAGGCCTGCGTCCCACCACGGCTCGCGGAAGAGGTAGCCCACCGACGCGAGGCCCGCGTTCACCCGGACATCCGGCGCCGACGTCGCCGCGCCAACGCCGAACGGCGGGACGACGGGCGTGCCCGGGAGCGAGAAGTTCATATAGCGAAACTGGAGGACGATGCCCGACTCGAGGACGACCTCGCCGAAGGCGTGCCAGCCTCTGTTCGAGAACGCCTTCACGTCCGACGCGTGGCCGTTGTCGGTCACGAACTCCCCGCCGGCCCCGACGGCGAACGGAAACTCCTCGAAGCGCGTCGTCTGAGCCACGGCGGGAGAGGACAGGGCGACGAGAAGAGCGACAAGGGCGGGGGCGCGAGCGATTCTGAGCGTCATGGACTTCGAGGATACGTCAGGGGCGGGCGGCCGCAAGAGAAGCATGCTCCGAATACGGAGGCCGGCCCGCGCTCGTCTAGAATTCCGGATCGTGCCAAACGCGGAAACATCGACGGCTGGATCCCCGGCCATCGCGTTTTTCGATCCCCTCCTCGCGCTTCTGGTCCCGTCCCGCTGCGCCGTCTGCGAGGCCCCGCGCGTCGACCTCGGCGGCGGTGGGGTGTGCCGCGCCTGCTGGGCGTCGCTTCCCGTCCTCGACGCGGCCTCGGCGTGTCCGCGCTGTGCGCTCCCCTCCGGCGGCTGTCCCTGCGAAGGCTGCCGCCTCGCGCCTCCCGCCGTGGCACGCACCGTCGCGTTCGGTCTCTACGCGGGCGGGCTGCGCACCCTCCACCACGCGTTCAAGTTCGCCGGCTGGGATCTCCTCGCCGCGCCTCTCGGCGCGCGCCTCGCGGCTCTCGCGCGGGCCACCGCGGTCACGCAAGGGGCCGACGCGCTCGTGCCCGTGCCCTCGACCCGGCGGCGCAATCGCGAACGCGGGTACGATCCGGCCATGCTCCTCGCCGACGAGACCGCGCGCCTCCTCCGCGGCCCGCGCAGGACCCTTCTTTCCCGCACGCGCGAGAGCCCCCCGCAGTCCTCCCTGCCCGCGCCGAACCGGCGCGCGAACATCGAGGGCGCTTTCGCCGCCTCGCCTCGCGCGCACGGGCGTGTCCTCGTCCTCGTCGACGACGTCGTTACGACGGGCGCCACGCTCTTCGAGGCGGCGCGTGCCCTGCGCGCGGCGGGGGCGCTCGAGGTGCGGGCGCTCGTTCTCGCCCGGACCCCGGAGCCCACATGACGGCGCTCTTCGACCGGCTCGTCGTCGGCACGCTGCCGCTCGTGCCCCGCGCGCTCGTGAAACGCGTCGCTTCGCGCTACGTGGCGGGCGAAGAGCTCGACGACGCCCTTGCCACCGTACGCGCGCTTGCCGTGGAGGGCGCGATGGCGACGCTCGACGTTCTCGGAGAGAGCGTGACCCGGCCGGAGCAGACGGAGGCGACGCGGGATCAATACCTGCGCATGATCGACGCAGTCGCCGCGAGCGGCCTCGACGCGAACGTCTCCGTGAAGCCGACCGCCGTGGGCCTCGCCATCGATCCGGCGCTCGCCCTTCGCAACTGCGAAAAGATCTGCGCGCGCGCCGCCCAACACGGCATGTTCGTCCGCTTTGACATGGAGGACAGCCCCTACACGGACGCGACGCTCCAGCTCGTGCTCGCACTGAAGGAGAAGTTCCCGGCCGTGGGCGCCGTGATCCAGGCCTACCTCAAACGCAGCCTTCGCGATCTCGACCGCCTCATCGCCGCCCGCATGAACGTCCGGATTTGCAAGGGCATCTACGTCGAGCCCCGCACGATCGCCTGGAAGGAGCGTGTGACGGTCATCGACAGCTTCGGCGCCCTCGTCGAGAAGCACCTGTCCGCGGGCTGCTATGTGGGGATCGCGACGCACGACGAAGCCTGCGTCGAGCGCGCACTGGCCACGATCGACCGGCTCAAGCTCGGTCCGGACCGCTACGAGTTCCAGATGCTGCTCGGCGTCGACCCCGTCCTCAGGCGGAGCCTCCTCGACGCCGGCCACAAGCTGCGGGTCTACGTTCCCTTCGGAGGGGATTGGTACGCCTACTCCACGCGGCGCCTCAAGGAGAACCCCTCGATCGCCCGACACGTGCTCCGTGCGACCCTCGGCCTGGGGCCGGCCGTCTGAATCTGAGTCTTCCTTCGAACGCCGGTTGACGCGGCGCGGAATGCGGGCAGATGATTAGGCAGTTGGCGGATCCATGACCCTTTCGAGTCGCCCCACACGACGCCTGCTCGCGGGAGTGGCCGCCGCAGCGCTCTTCGCGTGCCCCGCCGCCGCGGGTGACTCCGTCGTGCGCCGGGCGCCTCTCTCCGGCATCGTGCGCGCGGGCGGGGTACCCGTCCCCGGCGCCGCGCTCGTCGTGCGCGGCGTAACGGTTGGCGGGGCGACCGTCGTGAAGCTCCTGAAGAGCGACACGGACGGCTCGTTCGTCCTCAGCGACGCCGCCGAGGGCCTCTACACGGTACTTTCCGTGGTGCCGGGCTTCCGCCCCGCGCTTTCGCGCCTGCTCCATCGCGCGGCTTCAGACGGCTCCCTTTCCTTCGTGCGGCTCGATCTCGAAGCGCCGACCGGCGTGCTGCCCGTGACGACGGACGGACCTCTCGACGTATGGATAGCGCGGGCCGTGGCGCCGGGCGATGTACTGCGCGACGTGCCCGCGGTGCTGGCCGCTCTCGAGGAAGGGCCTGAGCAAGCCGCGCTTCCCGTCTCGATCGCGGGCCGTGACGGGCGCACCTCCACACTTCCTGTCAGCGCGTCGGTGGCGTCCACCGCGGGATTCGGCGCCGCGGGTGAATCATCACTGTCGCGTGCCTCGCTCGACCTGAGCGGAACGGCCGGCGAAAGGCTGCGCTGGGGAGCTTCCGGGGCCTATACGCGACTGGCGGCCCTCTCGGGCGAGAAGACGGGCGACGCGTCGCGCGTGGCGCTCGATTTGGCCTCGGGCCCGACAGGCTCGAGCCAGACGCTGCACTTCGCGTCCCGCCAGCAAACGGTGGCCGACGACGCGGACGGCGCGCGCTTCGCCTCACATTCGCTCGACTGGAATGGCGCCGTCTCCGAGCGCGCGCAGGCCTCCGTCTCGGCCCGTCTCATCTCGCAATCTGGGCTCCTTTCGGCCGGACCCGTGGCCGACCTCTTCGCGCGCGAGTCGAATGCCGTCGACCTCGCCGCCCGCTACCAGGCCGACCTCTCCTCCTCGACATTCGCGCGCGTGTCCGTCTCCTATCGGAGCGCGATGAACGAGTTCGCGGGTCAGACCACGCCCTTCGACCGCGAGACGCGGGCGGGCGCGGTGGCCGGCCTCCGCTTTCTCGACGTGCTCGTGCTCGAGACTGGCCTGACCGGCGACACGTCGGCGCGGACGCGCGGCGTCACGCCCGAGCTCACGCTCGCGATCGCGACGCGCGATGGCTGGAAGATCTACGGGTTCGCCGCGCGCCGCTTCGAGCAGCTTCTCGACGGCGAAGTGGCCCTGCCGGGCGAGGCGGGCACGGACGAGGCAGATCTCACACGCCGTTCGCGCGCGCTGTACAAGGCCGGCCTGAGGTGGCAGAGCAGCGAGGGCGAGAACGTCTCCATCGAGGCATCGCGTCGCGAGCTGACGGGCACCTACCGCCTGCTTTTCGATCCCGACTTTCTCGACCACCTCGACTCGCTCTATTTCTTCGCAAACGACGTCGCGACGGACGTCTCGTTCGGCGCCACGGCACGGCTCGGCAAGGCGCTCGACGGACGTATCGCGATGCGCGCCGGAACGCTCTCCGGCGCGCGCGACGGCGTGATCCGGTCTGACGAGGCCTCTTGGGGCGTCGCGCAGGTCGCAATCCGTGTCCGCGCCACGGACACATCCCTCGGCATGGGCTACCGCGTCGTGACGCAGTCGCTCACGCGGGGATCCGCTGTCTTGCACAACGACGTCGAGGCGGTGGATCTCACGCTCGCCCAGTCCATCCCCCTCGCGGCGCTTCGCACGCTCGGCTCGGATCTGCGCGCGCTGTTCTCGGTAGAGCTCGGCAAGCGGCAGGAAGGCGAGGACGAAGAGAAGCAGAACCGCAGGCTCGCGGGCGGCTTCCTGGTGTCGTTCTAGTTCTGCGTCACGTTTGGCGACATCCAAATACACTGACTTCCCTTCAAGATTCCGTGGAACAGGGCCGATCCCATCGCTTTTCATGCCGACAAAAGTCATTTCTTCAATGAGTTAGCAGGATCCAAGCAACCGGATAACTGGCATCTTCCTTGCTGCGAATTGAGAAATGGAGAGTGTTTCGCCACGAATGCGCGCAATGGCGCGGGTGCTTTTGCTCTGCACCCTCGCGGCGGCGCTCGTGCCGTCCGTGCTCTGCCTCGCACGCAAGGTCTCGACGTTCGGCCGGGCAGACGTGCTGGTCTCGCCCGAGGCGGATGGCCTTCGCGTGCGCCGCGTCGGCGATTCCGCCGCCCCGTCCGGCCTCAGGGCCGGCGACCTGCTCCTTCTCGTCGATGGCGCCGAGGCACGTCAGGCGGGTGACCCCTCGCACTGGCTCTCCGAGCGTTCCGCGGAACTGACCGTCCTCAGGGAGGACGCGGTCCGGACATTCCGCAACGTTCCGGTCTCCTCCTGGGACTGGCGTTACCTCTTCCTCTTCGCCGTGGGCCTCGCCTTCCTCGCCGCGGGCTTCGCCGCAGTCCGGCCCTCCCCGCCGTCGCGCGAGTCGCTCGTCTTCGCGGGCTTCGCGCTGTCGGTCGCGCTCGTCCTCACGCTCACGCCGGTGCCGCCGATCGACCGCCTTTTCCGCGCGGCGGTGCTCCTCGAGGACGCGGCCCGGGCTCTCTTCCCGGCTTTCCTGCTCTCGCTCGTTTTCACGTTTCCGAGACGCATGCGGCGCTCTCCCCCCTGGCTCCCGTTCGTCCCGGCGGCGATGCTCCTGGCCGCGACAGCCGCCGTGTACCTCGGAGGGGCGAGCCGCGACGCTTCCGCAGCGGTGGACGCCCTCGACCGCGCGCAGATCGTTTGGATGGCCTCGGGCGCCGCGCTGGCCGCCATGAGGCTCGTCGTTCTCGCCCGGCGTCCAACGGACCTCCTCACGGAGAAGCAGGTTCGCTTCCTCTTGCTCGGTGTCACGGTCGGCCTCCTTCCCCTCGTCCTTCTGAATCTCGTGCCCCACCTTCTCGGAGGCTCGATCCCGATCCTCTCGTCGCTCGCGGTGCTTCCGCTCGCGCTCGTTCCCGGCGCTTTCCTCGCCTCCCTCAGGCGATACCGCCTGTGGGACGTGGAGGTCCTCGGCCGTCAGACCGCGTCCTTGCTCGGCGCGCTCCTCGTCGGGGCCGGTTTTTTCACTCTCGCGCAGATTCTGCTCGCGCACCCGGTGGCCGTCGGGATTCCGCACGCGAGGGCCGCGCTGCAGGCTTCGGCAGGGCTTCTGATGGCGCTCAGTTTCGCGCCCGTGCGCCGCGGCCTCTCCACCGCCTTCGCGCGCTTTCAGTATCGTGAGGCGTGGCACGACCGAGAGGGCCTGCTGGCTCTCGTACGTGAGCTGCCGGCGCCACGTCCGCTCGCCGAGCTTCAGAATCTCCTCGCGGACCGGATCGTGCGCGGCCTGGGCGTCTCGCATGCGGCTCTCTTGCCCCTCTCGGCAGACGCGCTCTTGGCCCGCGACGTGGACGGCGGGCCGCCGCTTTCGCTCTCGGAGCTTCCCGCGGAGGCGCGCGTCAGGGCGACACGCTTGTCGCGGCAGGATTTCGCCGCCCGGCCCACGGCTGCCGTGTCGCGCCTCCGCCGCGCGGGGTTCCGCACGCTCGCGCCGCTGACGGTCTCGGGCCGGCTCCTCGCGCTCTTCGCGGTGGGCGACCGCGCCGGACGCGTGCCTCTGTCGCTCGAGGACACGGAGCTCCTCGAGACCGTCCTGGCGCCGGCGGCGCTCGCGCTCGACCACGCGCGCCTCTTCGACGAGCTTCGCGAGCAAGCTGACCGCTACCGCACGCTCCAGCGCTTTCACGAAAACGTCGTCGCGGGCTCCGCCGCGGCGATCGCGGCCACAGACGACTCGGGCCGCTTCACGTCGGTCAATCCGGCGTTCGCCGCCCTCCTCGGGCGCGCCGCCGCGTCTCTCGCGGGCATGCGGGCCGAGGACGTTCTGCCCGCCGCGCTCGTCTCGGGCACGCCGCCCGCGCAGCTCGAGGCAGACCTCGGCTCTGGGCCGCGCGTTCTCAACGTGGCCGTCTCGCCCTTTCCCGGCGCGGGGCCGGGATCCCGCGCCCGCGTCCTCGTCCTGTATGATGCGACCGAGACCGCGCGGCTCGAACGCGCGCTCGCCGACCGGGAGCGCCTCGCGGCCCTCGGCACACTGTCGGCGGGTGTCGCGCACGAGGTGAACACGCCGCTCGCCGGAGTCGCGGGCTACGCGCGCCTCCTCCTCGACGAGACGCCGAGCGACGACCCCCGCCGGTCGCTCGTCGAGAAAATCGAACGGCAGGCGTTTCGCGCCTCGCGCCTCGTCGGCAGCCTGCTCGATCTCGCCCGCGGCCGGCCGCGTGAGTTCGCGCAGCTCGAACCGGCCGCGCTCGCGGAAGAGGCCGCCTGGGCGCTCGCAGACGAAACCGCGGCGCGGCGCGTCCCCCTCGAGGTCGTTGCCGCGCACCATCTTCCGGCCGTCTCCGGCCATCGGGACGCCCTCGTCCAGGTGCTCGTGAACCTCGCGAAGAACGGTCTCGAGGCGGTCTCCTCGCCGCGCGCCGCCAGCGGTCCGGCGCCCGCCGTCACGCTGCGCGTCGACGCCGGCGACGGCCACGTCCTTTTCTGCGTCGAGGACAACGGCCCCGGCCTGACGGACGCCGAGGCGGCCCGCGTGTTCGAACCCTTCTATTCCACGAAAACCGCTCAGGGCGGAACGGGACTGGGACTCTCCATCGCGAGGGATATCATTCAGGCGCACGGCGGGACTCTGACTGTAACCTCCGCGAGAGAGCGCGGAGCCCGATTTACCGTCTCCCTTCCCGCCGCAACCTGACGAAAATGCCCACCGTCCTCATCCTCGACGACGAGCCTGTCATCCGCGACGTGCTGGGATCCGTCCTCGCGAAGGCCGGATTCGTGACGCGCGAAGCCGCGACAGCCGCCGAGGGGCTCGAGCGCCTCGCGAAGGAGCCCATCGACCTCCTCCTTCTCGATCTCATGCTCCCGGACCGCCCGGGCCTCGAGGTTCTGTCGGAGGTGAAGGCGCGGCATCCGGAGGTGCCGGTCGTCGTCGTGACGGCATACTCTTCCGTCGAAAGCGCGATCTCCGCGATGCGCGAAGGCGCGTTCCACTACCTGCCCAAGCCCTTCCGGAACGAGGAGGTCGTGCACGTCGTCAAGCAGGCGCTCGAGAAAAAGCGGCTCGTGGCCGAAAACCGCGCCCTCAAGGCGCGGCTCAACGCTCCGCCCGGCCTGAAGGAGATCATCGGCCGCTCCCCGTCGATGGAACGCGTCTTCGAGACGATCCGCCAGGCGGCGGCCTCGCGTTCGACGATCCTCATCACCGGCGAGAGCGGCACCGGCAAGGAGCTCGTCGCGAAGGCCCTGCACCGGCTTTCGCCGCGCGCTTCGGGCCCGTTCGTGACCGTTCACTCCGGCGCGCTCCCGCCCGATCTTCTCGAGTCGAACCTCTTCGGCCACGTGCGCGGTTCGTTTACCGGCGCGGTCGCCGACAAAAAGGGCCTCTTCAAGGCGGCCGACCAGGGCACGATCTTCTTCGACGAGATCGGCACCGTGCCGCTCGAGACGCAGGCGAAGCTCCTGCGCGTCCTGCAGGAGCGCGAGTTCCTGCCCGTGGGTGCGGTCGAGCCACAGCACGCCGACGTACGCGTCATCGCGGCCACGAACGCGGACCTCGTCAAGCTCGTAGCCGACGGGCGCTTCCGCGAGGACCTCTTCTACCGCCTTTGCGTCATCACGATCCCGCTCCCGCCGCTCCGCGAGCGCCGCGAGGACGTCCCGCTCCTCGTGGAGACGCTCCTCGCGCGGGCCGCCGCCGAGAACGGCAAGGCCGTCCCGTCCGTCACGCCCGCCACGATGAAGGCGCTCCTCGACCACGACTGGCCCGGGAACGTGCGCGAGCTCGAGAACGTCCTCGAGCGCGCCCTCGTCCTCGGCCATGGAGTCATCGACCTCGACCAGCTTCCGGACACCGTGAGGCGCTCGGTGCCGCGCGCGGCGTCGCTGCCCGCCGAGGGGCTCTCGTTCAAGGACGCCGTCGCGGCTTACGAGCGGGCACTTCTTTCGGCGGCGCTGCAACGCGCGTCGGGCGTCCAGAAGCGCGCGGCCGAGCTCCTCGGCCTGAAGCCGACGACCCTGAACGAGATGCTGAAGCGCCACGGCATGCTTCCGCGCGACGTCCGGGAGCCGGCCGAGCCAGAGCCGGCCGCGCCGTCACGCGTCTAGGATCTCCGCGGCGCCGACGTTCCGTTCTCTCTCAACTTCTCTTCAGGAGGACGAGAGTCCGGTCGTCGCCGAACGGCGTGCCCGCGGTGAACGACACGAGCGCCGCGCCGAGCTCGGCCTCGATCTCGGCGACGGAGAGAGCGCGCACCTTGACGAGAGTCTCGACGAGGCGTGTCATTCCGAATTCCTCGTCTTCCGGATTCGCGGCTTCGGTCAGCCCGTCGGTGTAGAGGGCGAGGAGGTCGCCTTCCCCCATGGTGAAGGTCCCCGAGCCGTAGGATTTCCCCGGGAAAAGCCCGAGCGGAGGGCCGTGGGCACCGAGCAGTTCCGTCGTGCCGCCGGCCCGGACGAGAATGCCCGGGTTGTGGCCCGCGTTCGTGAACACGACGGAGCCCGACTCGGGGTCGTAGAGCGCGAGGAAGAACGTGATGAACTTCTCCGGGCTCGTGCGCCGGAAGACCATGTCGTTGAGCCGCGAGCAGAGCCGGTCGGGCGGAAAGTGCTCTCCGGCCCACACCTGAAACGCCGCCTGCACCGAGGCCGCGAGAATCGACGCGCCCATCCCCTTTCCGCTCACGTCCGCGACGACGACGTCGAGCGAATTGTCCCCGCGCTCGAAGAAGTCGTAGTAGTCGCCCGAGACCGTGCGGGACGGAACGGTCCGGCCGAGGAGCTCCGTGTGGGGCAGCGTCGGCTCGGCCTCCGGCAGGAGGCGGCGCTGGATGTCCCATGCGAGAGCCATCTCGCGCTCGATACGCTGACGGGACGCCGCGCCTTCCTGCAGGCGCAGATTCTGGATCTTGATGGCCGCGGTGTTCGCAAGCGACGTGAGGAGCTGGAGATCTTCTTCGCTGAAGCTCTTCCGGCCGAGGCGCACCTCGAGGTAGATGAGGCCGATGACCTTGTCCTCGACGAAGAGAGGCGCCGCCATGCACGACGTGATGCCCTGGATGCGGATGGACTCGGCGGCCCCGAGGCCGGCGTCCGTCGCCGCGTCGATGAGGAGGACGCCATTCTTCTTGTCGACGACGGATTGAATGAGCGTCTTGGAGAGGCGAATGTCCGACGGGTCGACGCCGGCCGCGTATTTCACCTTCTCGGGCCTCAGCCCGCCGTGCTCGTCCGCCAGCATGAGGAGGCCGCGGTCGGGCTTGAGGAACGTGAAGGTCTTCTCGAGGACGAGCTCGACGAGGCGGTTTAGCGGGATGTCCCCGAGAAGATCGACGGAAATCTCGTTGAGCATCCGGAGCGACGCGTTCAGGCGCGCGAGCTCCTCAGCCCCGAGCTTCGAGTCCCACGCCTGCTTGTGCGGGCGCAGAAGGTCCTTGGAGGACTGCAGGAACGTCGTTCTCTTCGTGCTCTCGTCCCCGGGAGCCTCGATGACGACGCGGGTCGTGGACTCCTCGNNTCCACGAGCCGGATCGGCCCGCCTTCGTGGACGGCCTCGATCCGCGCGTGGACGCGTGAGAGCGTGCGATCCCCGAGCGGCACGTCGTTCGTGGACGAGCGGCCCAGCGTCAGAACCGGGCGGTCGAGCTTGATGCGGCGCGCCGGCTCCCCCGGCACCCGCACGTTGAGAATGAACACGCCGGAAGTCTAGCAACAACAATCGCTTCGAGAGTTCCCGAGGCGAGAGGCCCATGTTATTCTCCCCGGTTCCGGCGCTGCTCACCACGCGGCGGAGCCGTGAAGGGAGTCCTCGATGAAGGAAAAAATTCACCCCGAGTACCACGAGGTGACCGTGCACTGCGCGTGCGGAAACACGTGGAAGACAAAGAGCACGAAGACCGAGCTGCGCCTCGAGATCTGCTCGAACTGCCATCCGTTCTTCACGGGCAAGTCCAAGCTCGTCGACACCGCCGGCCGCGTCGAGCGCTTCCAGAAGCGCTACGCGAACACTCCGAAGCAGGCGGCGGCCCCGGCCAAGGTCAAGCCGGCCGCCTCCACGAACCCCTGAGGCGCCGGCGGTCCTCTTGGGCCGCCAGCGTCCGCTTCCCATGTTTCACAAGCTCGACGAGATCGAACGCCGCTACGCCGATCTCGAAGCCCGGGCGGCCTCGCCCGAGGTGCTCGCCGACCACACCCTCGCCACGAAGACGATGCGGGCGATGCGCGAAATCCTGCCGGTCGTCGAGAAAAACCGCGAGCGGAAGAGGGTCGAGTCGGAGCTCGCCGGCGCCACGGAGCTTCTCGACACGCTTCCGCCCGCGGACGAGCTTCGGCCCATCGCCCAGCGGGAGTTCGAAGACCTGCGGGCCCGCCGCGCCGCCGTCGAGGAGGAGATCCGGCTTCTCCTTCTGCCGAAGGACCCGAACGACGGCAAGAACGTCGTCCTCGAGATCCGGGCGGGCACCGGCGGCGACGAGGCCGCTCTTTTCGCGGAAGAGCTCCTCCGGATGTACGTGCGNNGTCGGAGGCCTCAAGGAAGTCCAGGCGATCGTCGAGGGCGAGGGCGCCTTTTCGCGCCTGAAGTACGAAGGCGGAGTCCACCGCGTGCAGCGCGTCCCGGCCACCGAGGCCGCCGGGCGGATCCACACCTCCGCGGCCACCGTGGCGATCCTGCCCGAGGCCGAGGACGTGGACGTGGAGGTTCTGGACAGGGACATCCGCGTGGACCTCTTCTGCGCGTCCGGTCCCGGCGGGCAGGGCGTCAACACGACGTACTCGGCCGTGCGCCTCACCCACCTCCCCACCGGTGTCGTCGTGCAGTGTCAGGACGAGCGCTCGCAGGTCAAGAACAAGGCGAAGGCGATGCGCGTCCTCAAGGCGCGCATCTACGAGGCCGAGCGCGAGAAGACGGAAGCCGCGTACGCCGCCGATCGCAAGAAGATGGTCGGCTCGGGCGACCGGTCCGAGAAGATCCGAACCTACAACTTCCCGCAGAGCCGGGTGACGGACCACCGCATCGGGTTCACATCGCACCGGCTCGCGGAGGTTCTCGACGGACGCCTCGACGAGCTGATCGACCCGCTCGTCGCGCACTTCCAGGCGGAGAAGCTCAAGGCAGAGCTGGCCAAGGCCTGATCCGAAGAGAGTTTTTCCGCGTCCGGTCGAGGACGTACGCGGGTTCGCCCTCGCGTACGGTCACGCCCGTGACCACGTAGCCCCTGGCGAACAGGGCCGTCGCGAGCTTCCGGAACCGGGTGCGCGCCGCGAGGCTGCGCCTGGGATCGGTGCGGTAGACCCGCGGCGCGTCTGCGATGAACGGGAGGAGGACACGCGGCACATCGTACGGAATCGCCCCGGACCTGGTTACGGCCGGCACGTCCGCGTACCCGTCCGGAGGCGGCGCTTCGCCTCGCGCCGCGCGTACGACGAGCGGGTCGTCGAGCCGCCAGTTGATCTCGAAGCGGTCCGTCGGGAGGCCGGCGTAGATGCCGCCTATGTGACCGTAGAAATCCGGCAGGAGCGTGCGCACCGTGCCGCGCAGCCTTCCGACGTTCAACTTCGCGTTCTTCAGGAGAAATGGGTCGTACGTCCATGTCACGAGGCGGATTCCGCGCTCGAGGCACCACGCCCGCTGGAAGAGCTTGAGTCTCGTCGAGAGGCCGCGTCCCTGCGCGTCGGGCCGGACCGCGAGGAGATGCGAGTGCTGGCAGGGCTCGCCCTTGTTCGTGCGCGGAATGCCGTGCACGAAACCGAGCATCTCCTTTCCGTCGAACGCTGCGGCCGTGAGCCCGCCCGCATGCGTGGCCGCGACGAGATCGGTCGCGGGCGAGACGGCGCGCTCCGCGAAGCCCCATGCGGCCTTCGAGACGTGCGTCGTCTCGAAGAATTCCTCCGGAGTCCGGAGCTCACGGATCACGACACGCCCGCTCATGCCGCCCCCTCGAGCAGCCCCGCGAGCAGCGCGGCCCGGCGCGGAAGATCCTCCACGAGGAGGTGCTCCGTCCGCGCGTGCGCGCCGGCGCCCGAGGGCCCGAGGCCGTCGAGCGTCGGAACGCCGGCGGAGGCCGTGAGGTTCCCGTCGGAGGCGCCACCCACCCGCAGCGCGGGAAGCGGAAAGCCGAGAGTTTCCGCGAGCACCGCCGCGCGCCGGTAGAGCGCGAGCGAGGCTTCGGTCGACTCCATGGGCGGACGGTTGACGCCGCCTTCGATCGTCACGGCCACGCGTCCGTTCGCGGGCCGGTAGGCGCGGAGGCCCGCGAGGACGCGCTCGCCCTCCGCCTGCGTCCAGAGCCGGAAGTCCACGGAGAGCGTCGCGTGCTCCGGCACGACGTTCGTCGTCGTACCCGACGCCGCGACCGTGGGCACGATCGAAGTGCCCGCGGCGAGGTCTTGGAGCGCGTTCGCCAGCAGCGCGAAGCGCGACATCTCGAGGAGGGCCGAGGCTCCCTTCTCCGGCTCGAGGCCCGCGTGCGCGGCCACGCCGGAGAAGCGCGCGGTCACGAGACCGATCCCCTTCCGGGCGATCTTCGCGGCACCGCCGTCGCCGGACGGCTCGAGAACGAACACGCGGTCGCGCTTCAGGGCTTCGCCGACGAGGAGGTCGCGCGACGCGTGGCTCCCGACCTCCTCGTCGGGCGTCAGGAGGAGCGTGAGGCCCTCGGCGGAATTCACGTCGCCCCGAGCCGCGGCTTCGAGGAGCGCGATCGCCACCGCGACGCCTCCTTTCATGTCGAAAACGCCGGGCCCGCGCGCGACGCCGTTCTCGATGCGGAACGGAATCCCGGCCAGCGTGCCGGCGGGCCAGACCGTGTCGAGATGGCCGAGAAGAAGTGTCCCCCCGCGCTCGGGACCGATTTGCGCGCGGACGGCGTCGCCGCGGCCCGCGCACGGCACGCACGACGCCGCAATCCCGGCCCGCTCGAGACGCGCCACGATCCAGCGCGCGAGCTCGCCGACGAGAGACGGATCTCCGGACGGGCTCTCGCGCACGACGAGCGCCTCGAGATCGGAGAGCATCGAATCCCGGCGCGCGGTGAACAGCGCGGCCAGGTCGCGGACGCGCGCACTCACGCGCGGAGCTCCTGAATGGCCGTGGTGACGCGCCCGAGGACGTCGGTACGAATCGCGACTCCGATGCCCGGTCCTTTCGGCACGGGCATGAGCCCCTCCACAGCCTCGAGCGCTGGCGCCACGATGTCCTCTTCGAAGTAGCGGGACGAGGAGGACGTGTCGCCCGGCTTGCTGAAGCCCGGCAGGGTCGCGATCGCGACGTTGTGCGCGCGCCCGACGCCCGCCTCGAGCATTCCCCCGCACCACACCGGAACGCCCGCGGCGCGCGCGGCGTCGTGGATGCGTATGGCTTCACCGTGCCCGCCCACGCGGCCGATCTTGACGTTGATGACCTTGCAGGCGCCGAGCTGGATGGCGGCCTTCGCGTCGGCGGCCGAGCGGATCGACTCGTC
>PLZI01000098.1 GCA_003152095.1 Acidobacteriota bacterium
AGAAGATCCGAGCTGATGGGGCCAGCGGCGCGTCCACAAGGGGTTAGGGCGCGCTCCTCGGAGGTTGACCCCGTTAAACTGTTCATCGGTACCACGTCAGCGAGGACAGCCCCTTTTTCGTCTTCATTGAACGATATCGTTGGGCGGCGAAAGCAGCCCCAACAAATGGCCCCTGGAGCCCAACCGCCCTATCGACGGCACAGCATCGCTCTTGCCAGCGTCTCGGCGCCTTTCGCGGTCGTCATCCCAAGATTGTCCTCATGTCCCTATCTTCCCTGATACAGAGCAAGCCGAGTGAAACGATGTTGCGGGGTGTGATCGTCCTTGTCTACACGACACCTACTGGCTTCGGCCGTCGCGAAACAGGCGAAGGCGTAGCACGTCCCGGCCCGGGCGCGTGATGACGGACACTCCACATATCCTCGTCGTCGAAGACGAGAGAGTGACGAGGGCTTTCATCGTCGCGACGCTCAGGGAGATCGGCGCCGTGCCGACGGGCGTCGGCAAGCTCAGCGAGGCGCGCTCGGCCTTCTGTGAACGTCCGTTCGAGCTGCTGGTCGTAGATCGAATGCTGCCGGATGGATCGGGATTGGACTGGGTCACCGATCTCAGGAAATCGGGACAGACGGCGGCGGTTCTCGTGCTCACGGCCCTCCGGGAAGTGCCCGAGCGTGTGGAAGGGCTCGAAGCCGGGGCGGACGACTACCTGGGCAAGCCCTTCTCTCCGCTGGAGCTGAAGGCCCGCGTCCGAGCGCTCCTGCGGCGCGGACACCCTCCGCGGCGGCACGTGGAAGCCGGTGCCGTGCGCCTCGACCTCGACCGCCGCGAAGCCTTCGTCAGGGGCGGAGAGGTTCCGGTCACCGACCGGGAATTCCGCGTCCTCGAGCGCCTCATCGCCAGCCGGGGGCTCGCGCGCGAGGAGCTCCTCGAAGACGTGTGGGGCGAGGCGACGCCCGAGACGTCGGCGAGCCTCGACGTCTTCGTCTCGAGACTTCGGAGGAAGCTCGGCGAGCGGGGGCTCCCGGACGCCATCGAGACGGTCCGCGGCTATGGATTCCGCTGGCGTGGAGGAGTTTGATGCGCCGTCCAAGCATCACGAGGAGGATCGCCTTGATCGCCGCCGTGGCCGCCGCGGTCACCGCGCTGGTCAGCGCCGCCGTGCCACTCGTCCTCCTCGGGCTTCGGCTCACGTCGGCCAACCTGCGCACCGCCGAGAACCTGGCCGCCGCGATGGACGCGGGCATCACGCAGGAGCGCACCGAGCAGCCGACCCTTGAGGGCGCAGCTCGCGAATTCCTCGACGAGTCGGCCCTCGACGGGGCGAGGAGGGAGGTGTGGGGTCCGTCCGGCCTCATCGCGGCGAAGGGTCCGGGGGGCAAGGTGGGCGCTGGCGGAGGCGCGGCCGACGCGGAACCGCATAAGGAGAAGGGCCGCTTCGTCGCCCGGCGGCGCACGGCGACAGGCCTCGTCGTAGCGGTTGCGGTGCCGGATTCATTCTCGGGCGCGCTCCGGCGGGAGATGGTCACTGCGCTCCTCCTCGGCGTCCTTCCCCTCTCCGTCCTTTCCGCGCTGATCTCCGTTCGTCTCGCCCGACGGGCGCTTGCCCCTCTCGAGACGCTGGCGCGGGAGGTCGCGGCACGCTCTTCCAGCGGTCCATGGAAACCGCTCGAGGCCATTTCCGAGGACGCCGAGGTCGTGCATCTCGCCGACGCGTTCAACGAGACGGGCCGGCGACTCACGCAGGCTCTTGCGGCCGAGCGCGAGTTCGCCGCGTACGCGGCGCACGCCCTTCGTACGCCGCTCACCCGCCTCGTCGCCGAGTCCCACAGCGGGATGCCGCCGAGCGGCGGAGCCCTCGAGACGCTCCGCCGTCTGGTCGAGAGCCTGCTCGTCCTCGTGCGGACGGACGTCCGTTTGCAGGAAACCGGCTTCGCGGCGAACGTCGCCGACCTCCTTAGGCACGTTGCCCGGTCACGCGCCGGCAGCGCCCACCCGTTCACGGTCGAGGCGCCGGACGAGGTCCTCGTCCGGGGCGACGAGGAGCTTCTGGTCGCGGCGATCGAGCACCTCGCCGAGAACGCGCTCGCGTACAGCACGCCGGGCTCGCCGATCCACCTCTCGGCCTCCGAGAGGGACGGCGTCGTGACCGTCGCGATCCGCGACGAGGGACCCGGAGTCGCCCCCGAGGACCTCGAACGGATCTTCGAGCCTTTCGTCCGGGGAAGGGGGGCGGAGGTCTCGACCGGGAGCGGGCTCGGCCTCGCCCTCGTGCGCCGGATCGCCGCCGGACACGGAGGCTCGGCGTGCGCGGTTTCGGAGGGAGCCGGGACCTCCTTCGAGCTCCGGCTGCCGGTCTGGCGGCCCCGTTAGGTTGCGTTAAGACTCCCGGACGCATATTGGCGGGGGGAGGAGTGCAGGGTGCGAATTATCGCGACGGCATTCGTGCCCATGGCTTCCAAACTACAAGGTGACGGGAGGGGTCACGGCGGCGATCTCGGCGGCGGACCTCATGTTCCTGACGATCACGGCCGGGTTCAAGTGTCGCTACTGAGACCCATGCTTGGCCTCCGTTTCGACCGGCGACACCATGCCTCATTCGGAGACGCTACCTGAAAGAACCCCTCCTTATGTGTTGACCATGCTCCCCTAAGCTCGAGGCGCACGGGAGAACAACAGGTGGCTTTGCAGCGCTCGAAAAGAGGTCTCGAGGGACGGATCGGCATGGCGCTCTTCCTGCTGGCGTCGGGTCGCATCGCTTCCGCGCAAGACAGCTGGGAGCTCGCGATGCGGGGTGAGATCGGCATCCCGCAGGGATACGTGCAGGTTCGAGAGAACGAGATTCAAGGGACGCGCCTCGACCTGCGCCACGACCTTGGCATCGAGACTTCAGAAACCTTTGGTCTCGAGGGGGCACGGCGGTTCAGTAACGGTTCCGGTCTCCGGCTGAGTGTCGATGCACTCCTTCTTTACGGCTCCACGACTTTGCCAGGCGACGTCTTCTTCAACGGCGCCACACTCCAGGGCGGCACGCGTCTGGAGACACGCCCTTTCTTTCTTCGGGTGAACGCCCTCTACGAGCGACCGCTGGCTCACCTTGTCGGCGGGGGCAGCCTCGCCGCCGGAGTCGGTTTCTCCTACGTCCTTCTCAACTTCCGCCTCCAGGGCACTCTAGCGGCGACCACGCGCGATTCCGAGACGAGCGAAGACTTCCTGACACAGGAGCTACCCGTGCCGCTCCTTACGCTGCGCTTCGAGCTGCCGATCGGCGGGGCGCTGTCGCTGACGAGCGTCGTGACCGGCGGCTGGCTGCCGTTGGTCAACAGTCTCCGCTCCGAAGGCGGTGTCGTGAGGATCTCGCAAGGGCACGCGGACGTCTCGATCGGGATGTGCCGGCGTCTTGGCGCGAAGCTCCGCCTCGACGCCACGATCCACGGCTCATACTTCACCCAGCACGAGGTGAGCCGGGAGGATGACAACAACATCAGGCTGCGGAGTGTCGGCGTCGGCTTGGCCGTCGGCACCTGCTTCTGACTCCTGCGTGCGCCACCGCTTTCTTTCGTCGCTCTACGAGAAGGCCGCCGTAGCCTTCGCCTGTGGCTCCTCCTCTGGTTTGGTAGCGGGAAATTCACGGACCTTCTGACAAGAAAGCAGATACGGGAGCCACTCATCTTCCCCGCGAGAACGCAGACGGGGGATTTCATGGCGTGCCCTTTCTGCCCGAGGTGAGCTGGAGGCCGAGGTAGAGGAAGGCCTGTCGGGGGCCTTCGCCGTCCGAGAGGCTCCAGCCGCCCGACACGCGATCCATCGCCCCGAGGGCCAGGGAAATACCTCCGGACGCGCGGACGACCCATCTCGACAGTCGTAAGTGTCCACCTTCTGCTCCGCGTC